>CALQBJ020000026.1 GCA_943328785.2 Bifidobacterium breve | reverse complement strand
GGTGCGCAACTGGAGTGAGGGGTTCGGGGCGGCCGCCGATGCCATCCAGCCGTCGATCTTCATCGTCGGCGATCGGAAGCAGTCGATCTACGGCTTCCGCGACGCCGACGTCTCGGTGCTCGATGAAGCCGCGCGCTTCGTGTCGGCGCTGCGCGACGAGGACGATCCGCGGCGCGCCATCTCGGTCAGCTTCCGTTCGAAGCCGGCGATCCTGGCGTTCGTCAACGACCTCTTCGGTGCGGTAGCGAAGATACCGGAGCGGCCCGACCGGTTCAGGTACGACGAGACCGATCGCTTCCCGCTCGAGGAGGTGGTGCGCGAGGGCGATCTGCGCGTCGCGGCGGCGGCGCCGATCGACGACGCCGCGCACGAGCCGGCGCTGGGATTGATCGTCGGCCAGACCATCACCGAGTGCGCCGAGGGGGTCGGCGTCGAGATCGCGGCCCTGCTCGGCCGTGCCACCGTCCGAGACCGCGCGCTGGGCACCTCGCGCCTGGCGAAAGCGTCCGACATCGCCATCCTGTTCCGGTCGCGCGATACGCACCGCGAGTTCGAGAAAGCGCTTGCGCGGCACGGGGTGTCGACGTACGTCTACAAGGGGCTCGGCTTCTTCGACTCGGACGAGGTGCAGGACGCGGTGTCGCTGCTGCGCTTCCTCGCCGACCCGCAGTCCAACCTGCGCGCGGCCGCGTTCATGCGCTCGCGCCTCGTGCGGCTGTCCGACGGCGCGCTCTCGCTGCTGGCGCCGGCGCTGGCCAGTGCGCTGGTGGACGACGAGCCACCGGCCGCTCTGCCGTCGTTGTCGGAGGAGGATCGGCGGGTGCTCACCACCGTGCGTGCCGGCATGCTGAGGTGGCTGGAGTGGGTGGATCGGCTGACGCCGTCCGAGCTGCTGGGCCGCCTCCTGGCCGACACGGCGCATGCCTACGAGCTGCGCGGACCGCGGTATCGCCAAGCCCGCGAGAATCTGAAGAAGCTGCGCGCGATGGTGCGCCGCTACCAGAATCGTGGCTACGCCACGCTCGAGCGGGTCGCGGAACACATCGAGCGGTTGGCGGTCGGCGATGAATCGAATGCCGCCATCGACGCGCACGACGCAGTCAGCCTCATGACCGTGCACGCCTCGAAGGGGCTCGAGTATCCGATCGTTTTCGCGGTGAACATGGGGCGGGGCACCGGCAACACCCGCGCGCCCATCCGTGTCGTGGCTGACGTGAAGGGCGAGGCGTCGGTGGCCATTGCCGACTATCAGTCCGAGGCCGATGACGACGCGGTGGCGAAGGAACGCGAGGAGACGAAGCGTCTGCTCTACGTGGCGCTGACGCGGGCGCGCGACCGGCTCTATCTCTCGGGTTCGATCGGCAAGGGCGGCTTCCGGCCGACGCGCGGCGCGCTCGCCGAGGTGATGCCGGAGTCGCTGCGCGTGCTGTTTGTGCGGGCTGCCGCCGGGCCAGGACCGCTCGACTGGACCGGCGACCGCGCCGTGCACACGCTCGTCGTGCCGAAAGGCCTGCGGTGAATTGCGGCGGTTGTGTGATTCCCGGGCGTTTTTGATTGCGCGCAGTGTCGCCGATTACATAGAATCAAGTTTTACCGCAGCCCGAAATCAGGGCGAAAGGGGAACCGTTCGTGACGTTGACCTGTCCAAACTGCGGCAACGACCGGAACTTTCAGGTCAAGACGTTGCAGATGCATGTCGTGCATCTGGAAGACAACCGCGTGGAAGTATCCGATGAGAGCCGTCCGGCCGTACTTGAAGTCCTGTGCGACGAGTGCGAATCGGCGCTGAATTTCGAGGAGTTTGAGGCTGCCCTCCGCAAGGAAGTCCTGCTCACGATCGGCGCGCGCTAGTTCTCGCGCCGTCTCCTACTCATTCTCTCCGTCGGCTTCCTCGAAGTAGTCGCAATCCGGGCAGACCCATTCCAGGGTCTTCTTCGGTGTCGTATCGACATACCCAGGTATGTGCGACACGCTCACTGTCTGTTTGAGCTGCATCGTGCCGCCACACATCGGGCATTCTCGTGTGTCATCAGTCATGTCTGGTCACGCGTCGTGCTCGACGGTAGCACCCGTCCGCTCCCTTGACAAGTGTGGGACCCACTCCTATCGTTGACGGGCGTTGAGCGTGAGCCGCGATCCATTCCGTGACGACCAGATTTTCGCGATGCGCCATGTGGCGCGCGCGGGTGAGTCGGCACACGATTGTTTCCATGACGAGATTGCGATCGACTTCCCGTCGATCGGCGGCCTGGTCGATCGGGTGCGCGACGCCTTCCTCGGCGAAGCCGAGCGCGAGGCGTCCGGCACCGTCATGCGTGAACTGCGGCTCTCGAATCGCGAGGCGCGCCGCGGCACCATCATCCCCCTCGAGCTGCCGATTCGCGGCACCTGCCGTCACTGCGGCGGACGCGGCGAGGTGTGGGCTGAGCCGTGCCTCGACTGCTGCGGTAGCGGCGACTCGCTCGTGCGCCATCCCATCCGCGTGTCGGTACCGGCGGGTGTCCTCGATGGCGCCCGCTTCCGCTTCAGGGTGTCGTCTCCGCACGCCGCGCCGGTTCGCGTCGAACTGCGCGTCGCCATCTGCGCCTGACGGGCGCCTCCGGCTGGTGCTGCGCTCGTGAAAGCCTCCCACGCACCGCCGCTTCGTTCTCCCGAGTCGCACGTCGATCTCGTTGGCGTGCTCTTCATGGTCTGGGGCGGACTCACCGTGCTCATCGGCGGCTCGACCTTCGCGCTCGGCATCGCGGCCGCATCGCTGATTACGGCGGCGGCTGACGCTGGGCGCGGGCAGTTTGCCGCGAGCGTCACTGCTGCCTTGTTCACCGTCTTCGCCATCATCGCGATGCTCTGGGGCGCGGTGCACATCGCGCTCGGCGTGCTGGTGCGGCGTCACCACCCCTGGTCGCGCAGCGGCGCCATCATGCTCGCCTCGGTCGACCTGCTCCTGCTGCCCTACGGCACGGCGCTCGGTGTGTATGCGTTGTGGATCCTGCTGCGCGAAGAGACGAAGCGGCTCTTTGACGTCGCGCCCGTCAGCCCAACTCCCTGACCTGCTGCGCAGCGTGGCCGCGCGGCGTGCGCTACGGTTCGTCGACCGTGCCAGCCGGTGTCCACGGCGTGCAGCGTGCCACGCGTACCGCGCTCGCCCACGCGCCCCTGATGAGACCGTGTCGCGCAATCACCACTGCGGCGTAGTGGCTGCAGCTCGGCGTGAATCGGCAGCGGACACCGGCGCGTCCCAGTAGTGGACCCAGCGTGTGCTGGTAGCCGTGAATGCCGGCAACGGCCACCGACGCACCGGCCGAGGTCGTCGCCAGCCATGCGGTGACGCCGAATGCCCCCGCCACGACGATCAGCCTAGAAGCGCGACGCGTAGCGACTGACTCCGGGGATGGTGAGGCGATGGCCCTGCAGCGCACGCACCGCGGCGAACACGTGCAGCGCCAGCACAGCGGCCCAGATGAAGACGATGCCGATCGAGGCCAGGCAGCCGACGCCGAAGGTCACGACCATCAGCAACTGCATGATGATGGAGAGGCCGAGCAGGAGGGCCAGTTCAGCCGCCATCAGCACGAGGCCGTGCTTCGCGTGCCACTGCACGTCAGCATCGTCCTTCGTCAGGAATAGCGGGATGACGGCGAGCGGCCAGAGGTAGGCCAGCACGAGCATCGTTGCACGGCTCGGCGTGCCTTCGGTCATTCGCGCGAGTGTAGCATTTCTTGTTTGGGGCGAGGCAAAGCCGATACCATTTGAACTATGGCAGTTGAACACGCAGCGGTGCTGGATGCCCTGAAGGTTGTGCGCGATCCCGATCTCAACCGCGACATCGTCAGCCTCGGCTTCATCAAGAACCTGTCGATCGAGGGCGGCCAGGTCGCGTTCATGATCGAGCTCACGACGCCGGCCTGTCCCGTGAAGGATCAGATGCGCGATCAGGCGCGCGCCGCCGTGCTGCAGCTCCCTGGTGTGACCGGCGTCGACGTCACGCTCGGCGCGCGGGTGCGCGAGGCGGTGGGTGCCGAGAGCGGGCGCCAGCCGATCGAGGGCGTGAAGAACATCATCGCGGTTGGCGCCGGCAAGGGCGGAGTGGGCAAGACCACGCTGTCGGTGAACCTCGCCATCGCCCTGTCGAAGCTGGGCAGCCGCGTCGGCATGATCGATGGCGACATCTACGGTCCGAACGTGCCGATCATGCTCGGCATGAAGACGCAGCTCGCCACCGACGGCGAGAAGATTCTCCCGGCCGAGAAGTACGGCTTGCAGGTCGTGTCGATGGGCTTCCTCACCGAGGACGATGCCCCGATTATCTGGCGCGGCCCGATGCTGCACAGTGCGCTGCAGCAGTTCTTTCGCGAGGTTCGCTGGCTCGATCTCGACTACCTGATCATCGACATGCCGCCAGGCACGGGCGACGTGGCCCTCAGCCTCGGGCAGATGGTGCCGGTGGCTGGCGCGATCGTCGTCACCACGCCGCAGCAAGTGTCGCTGGCCGACAGCACGCGCGCCATCGCCATGTACAAAAAGCTCAACATCCCGACGCTCGGCGTGATCGAGAACATGAGCTACTTCATCTGCCCCGGTTGCCAGAAGGAGTCGGACATCTTCGGCACCGGCGGCGGTGAGACGATGGCGGCGAAGTTGGGCGTGCCGTTCCTCGGCCGCATCCCGCTCTACCAGCCGATTCGCGAGGGCGGCGACAGCGGCGTGCCGCTGATGATCGCGGAGCCCGATGCACCAGCGGCGCGCGCCATCGTGTCGGCGGCGGAGCAGCTCGCCGCGCAGGTGTCGATCGCCAGCTTCTCGCGGATGCCGACCATTCCGCTCACCCTGGTCCGATGAATATTTCCTACAGCAAGCACACGCTGGCGAACGGCCTCGATGTCCTGATCCATGAGGACCGCGCGTGCCCGATCGTCTCCGTGAATATCTGGTATCACGTCGGTTCGAAGAACGAAGTGCCCGGCCGCACCGGCTTCGCGCACTTCTTCGAGCACCTGATGTTCGAGGGGTCGGAGCACCACGACAAGGGCTACTTCCCGCCGCTGCAGGGGGCCGGTGCGTTGCTGAACGGATCGACGAACGCCGACCGCACCAACTACTGGGAAGTGGTGCCGACCAACGCGTTCGAGCTGGCGCTCTGGATGGAATCGGACCGCATGGGGCACCTGCTGCCCGCGCTGACTGCTGCCAAGTTCCAGAACCAGCGCGACGTCGTCCTGAACGAGCGGCGGCAGAGCTACGAGAACCGTCCGTACGGCCTGGCGCCGATGGCCATGCTGGCGGCGATCTATCCGCCGGACCATCCGTACCACTGGCCGACCATTGGCCAGATTGCCGATCTGCATGCGGCCCGCGTGGAGGAAGTGCGCGAGTTCTTCGCCACCTACTACCACCCGGCCAATGCGTCGATCGCGATCGCGGGCGACGTCGATACTGACGACGCGCTCGCCCAGGTGCGCCGCTACTTCGAGGGGATCGCGCCCGGTCCGGCGGTTACGCCGGTCAGGCCGGCCGACCCACAGCTCGTTGGCGAAACGCGGTTGCTCATCGAGGACCGCGTCGAACTGCCGCGCCTCTATCTCGCCTGGGTCACCCGGGCGATGTTCGCCGACGATGACGCCGAACTCGACCTCGCAGCGGATATCCTCGCGAATGGCAAGACCTCGCGCCTCTACAAGCGGCTGGTCTACGAGATGCGCGCCGCCACCGACGTGTCGGCTGCGCAGAACTCGCGCGAAGCCGGCGGCTTCCTGCAGTTGGCGGCGACGGCGGCGCCCGGACACACGCTCGCCGAACTCGACCGCGTCATTCTCGAGGAGGTCGCGCGCCTCGCGGCTGACGGCCCGACCGAGGACGAGATCGAGCGCGGGCGAGTGCAGGCCGAGGCGCAGTTCATGTATCGACTGCAGACTGTCGGCGGCTTCGGCGGCAAGTCCGATCAGCTGAACGCCTACAACATGTTCCTGAAGGATCCCGGGTACTTCAACCGCGACCTCACTCGCTACACCGCCGTGACGGCCACCTCGCTGCGCGACGCCGTGCGCCGCTACCTGTCGAATTCGAATCGGATTGCCCTCAGCATTGTCCCGAAGGGGAAGACGGTCTTCGCCCTGGCGGGTTCGGTCCCGTCGCTGGTTTCATGAAAGCGCCCATGACCGTAGACCGCAGCCGGCTGCCCGTTCCAGGGAAGACGCCGCCGTTCCACTTTCCCGCAATCGAGCGCTCGACGCTGTCGAGCGGCCTCCGTGTGTGGAGCGTCCGTCACACGTCGATCCCTGTCGCGACGGTCATGCTGCTGGTGCGGCGTGGGTCCGCCGACGACCCGCCTGGCAAGGAAGGGCTCGCGGCCATCACCGCCGACATGCTCGACGAGGGCACCGGCGCCCTCTCGTCGATCGAGATCCACGAGAAGCTGGCCCGTATCGGTGCCCAGCTCGATTCGGACATCGGACCCGACGCGACGCTCTTCACCATCACGGTGCTGAGCCGCTTCCTGCAGCCGGCCGTGTCGTTGCTCGCCGACATCGTGGTGCGGCCGACGCTGCGCGAGGAAGACTTCGCGCGCGTGCGGCAACTGCGCCTGCATCGGCTGATGCAGTTGAAGGACATGCCGGGCGCGGTTGCCGACCGTGCGTTCATGCGGTTGCTCTACGGTCAGCAGCCGTACGGCCACACGCCGCTCGGCAACGAGGCGTCGCTCACCGCGATCACGGTGGACGATGTCCGCGCGTTTCACGCGGCCAACGTCCGCCCGGGTGATGCCACGCTGGTGGTGACGGGCGATTGTCTCCATGCGGAGGTCGAGGCGCTTGCCGCCTCGTTCTTCGACGGCTGGACGGCCGGCACCGGTACGCCGCTGCCGGTGGTGGGGGAACTGCCGACGCCGCCGCGCCTGAATGTCATTCCGCGTTCTGGTGCGCCGCAGTCCGAGCTGCGCATCGGCCACGTCGGGGTGGCGCGCAACACGCCCGACTACCACGCGCTGGTGGCGGCGAACATGGTGCTCGGCGGACAGTTCGTCAGCCGCATCAACCTGAACCTGCGCGAGGAAAAGGGGTTCACCTACGGGGCGCGCACGTCGTTCGACTTCCGGCGGCTGCCCGGTCCGTTCTCCTTGCAGGTGAGCGTGCAGACGGCCGCGACGGTCGAAGCCATTCACGAGTCGATGCACGAGATCGCCGCCATTCGCGACGCGCGTCCGGTGTCGGTCGATGAGCTGTCGCTGGGGGTGGCGGCGCTCACGCGTGGCTACGCCCGCAACTTCGAGACGGCCGAACAACTGGCGCGCGCCGCCACGCAACTCGCGCTCTACGATCTGCCTGACAACTACTTCGACGAGTTCGTGTTGCGTGTCGAGGCGGTGACGGTGGATGACGTGACGCGCGTGGCGCAGCAGTACCTGTCGCCCGACCGTATCACGACGCTCATCGTCGGCGACTACAGCGCCGTGTCGCGCGGTCTGCTCACGCTCAAGCTGGGCGTCCCGTCGATGCTCGCGGCCGACACGTTCTAGGGTTCTGCCTGACGTCGTGTCGGCTTCAGCCAGACACGACGTTCGCGGGGGGCGTTCCTGTGCCGGCCGAACTATTGCCGGCTCTGCGCCGTCCACGCTCAGGTAAGGTATCTTCTGAGGGAGCGGGCAGCGTGCGATACGAACGTATCGGTCTTAGCCTGTTTGGAGCGGTCGCACTGCTGGTCATAGGGATGGCGGTCGCGACCATCTGGCTGTTCCTGACCAATCCGGTGACCGTGGCAACGGCCGTGAGCGAAGGCGACGTCTCGCCGTTCGTACGCGATCTTGCCGACGTACTCCTGCAGGCCCTGCAGGGGCTCCTGAAGTACCTGTGACAAACGAAGCGCCCACACCGCAGGACGTCGTCGACCAACTAGCCGCGCGCAAGGCCGACGCGGTCAACAGCATCGAGACGCTCCGCGCGCTCCGCGCCAACGTGGTCGAGGCGTCGGCGAAGTTCGAGAATCCGCGGGCGATCCTCGACTATATCGACTTCTTCCTGCCGGCATTCGAAGAGGTGGTCGCCGCGTCCGACACGCTGTCGGGCGAGGTCGTGGTGAAGGTGCAACGGGGGCACATCGACCTGCTGCGCCAGATCGCGGCCAACTGCCGCGTCGAGCAGCGCCGCTGCCTTGTGTTCCGCGACAAGTGCATCAATCGTCCGCTGCCGCACGAGACGATGCGTCCGCTCCTCAACGACATCTCGGTGACGACGCGCGACCAGCTCACCGCGTTCTACGACCTGAACAACGCCGCGGCCAAGCTCGAGCGGATTATCAATACGATGGAACCGGAACCCGAACCGAAGCGGGTGCTGGGGCGGCGTCAGCTGTTCTCGAATATCTTCAAGCCGCTCAAAGACAGGCTCTAGGCTCAGGGCTTCAGGTGTGGTGCGGCTGAAGCCGAACACTACAGCTGCACGCGAGGCACAGCGTAGTGTCCGGCTTCAGCCGGACCCCTCAATCCGCCAGCAGCGCGCGCTTCAGGAAGCGGCTCAGGATGAGGCCGTCCACGAACTTGAACGGCGTCACTCCGGTCGAGTAGTGCCCGCACCGCAGCACCGCGACTTCATGCGGGATCCCCTGCCTCTCGAATTGCCGCACCAGGTCGCGCGACAGGTCGACCGGGAACGTCAGGTCGTATCGTGCGTAGACCAGCAGCGTCTTGCGGTCGCGCAATCGCTCGAGGAAGTTCGCCGGGCTCAGCGGACTCCACAGACGCCGCAGTAACTCGAGTTCGATGTGGCCGTCGAGCCCCTCGCGCACGTGTGCGGTGGAGATGCCGCGCCAGACGACGTCGGCGAAGTAGGGCGAGATGTGGTTCAGCGCCTGCGCGCGTATCAGCGGTTCGTGCGCCGTGGTCAGCAGCGACAGGCACGACCCGAGGCTCGACCCGAGGATGCCGATGCGGTCGTAGCCCTGTGCGTGCAGCCACGCGATCGCGCGCCGTGCATCGAGCACCGCTTGCCGGCACACCTGCAGCGTGCGCACGATGTTGGCCGACACGATGTAGTCGGCGCGACGCAGTTCCGGCGGCATGCGGAGATCGTGGTACGGCAGGCTCATCCGCAAGGCCGTCAGCCCGTGCATCGTCAGCAGCTTGCAGAGGCCGACGTGACCGCCGGCATCAGAATTCCACTGCGGCAACACCAGCACCGCCGCGCGGTGTGAACGTGCCGGGTCGTCCTTCGGGTGGAACAGACGGCCGTAGACCGTGTTGTTCTCGGCGTGCGGTGTGTCGAGCGCACTCGGAAACGTGAGCAGTTGCTCGCCCGCCTCGAGGCCGTCACCCAGCGTGTATGCAGTCGTGGGCGGCGGCGTGTAGAAGGCGTCCGTGTCCGTCATGACCTCGGCCACCCACTCGTCGATCAGGGCGTGCGGCGGATCAGCTGCACGGTCATGGCGGTGCGACAACCAGTCGAGGCCCCAGTCGAACGGACGGACGACGCGGTCGGTGGTGACGGACGCAAGCCTGCGTTCCCAAGCGTGGAAGAGCGCTTGAAGCATCGGATCCCCATGCTATACTTTTCCGGCTCCGATGATTTTCACCTCCTCGACTCGAAAGTGCACCGGTCGAAAGCGGGCCCACTGTGTCGGAGGAGTTGTGCTCGAACGCTAGCCGCCAGCGAATCATCACGAGCTGAACCCTGCCGACACGGTTGAACCGCGTCGGCTTTTTTTTTGGAGAAATGAAGGCTCTTATGCCGTCAATTGAGGTCGGAATCCTTGGCGCGACCGGCATGGTCGGTCAGCAGTTCATCGCGTTGCTCGCGGATCATCCGTGGTTCAAGGTCACCTACCTTGGTGCCAGCGAGCGGTCGGCCGGCAAAGCGTTCAAGGACGCCGCGGCCTGGCGGTTGCCGAACCGATTGCCGGACGACGTGGCCAACCGCGTCGTCGAGGCGGCCACGCCCGGCACTGCGCCGAAGCTGGTGTTCTCCGGGCTCGACTCGTCGGTTGCCGGCGAAATCGAGGCCGAGTTCGCGAAGGCCGGCCACATCGTGGTCAGCAACTCGCGCAACTACCGCATGGTCGACACGGTGCCACTGCTCATCCCCGAGGTGAACGCGGACCACCTGCAACTGCTCGACCTGCAAGGCGACGCACTTGGCTGGAAGGGACGCATCATCACCAACCCGAACTGCTCGACGGTGGCCATCACCATGGCGCTCGCGCCGCTTCGCCAGTTCGGCATCGAGAAGACAATGGTGACCACGCTGCAGGCCATCTCTGGCGCCGGCTACCCTGGCGTGCCCTCGTGGGACATCCTCGGCAACGTCATCCCGTTCATCTCGGGTGAAGAAGAAAAGATCGAAACCGAGACGCGCAAGATCCTCGGCACGCTCGGCAACGGCAAGGTGCAGGACCATCCGATGCGGGTGAGCGCGACGGCAACGCGCGTCCTCGTGCGTGATGGCCACAGTTGCTCCATCTCCGTGGCGCTCGAGCAGAAGCCGACGCCGGAAGCGGTGATCGACGCGTGGCGCTCGTTCCGCGGCCGTCCGCAGGCGCTCGACCTGCCGACCGCACCGAAGCAGCCGGTCGCCTACCTCGACGAACCGAACCGGCCGCAGCCGACCCTTGATGCCGGCCGCGAAGGCGGGATGGCGGTCAGCGTCGGACGCCTGCGTCGCTGCTCGCTCTTCGACTACAAGTTCATGGCGCTCGGACACAACACCATTCGCGGCGCGGCTGGTGTGGCCATCCTCAACGCCGAGCTGCTCCAGGCGGAGGGGCGGCTGTGAACGTCATCATGAAGTTCGGCGGCACCTCTGTGCAGGACGCCGACGCGATGAATCGTGTCATCGCCATTGTTCGCAATCAGTGGGCGGCGAACTCGACCGACCGGCCACCGGTTGTCGTGGTGTCCGCGATGTCGAAGGTCACCGACCGCCTCGTCGAAACCGGCCGGCTGGCCGGTGAACGGCAGACGAGCCAGGCGACCCAGATCATTGTCGACCTCTTGACGCGCCATCTCTCGGTGGCCGCCACCCTGGTGCAGGGGCCGGCGCTCGACGAGCTGAACGCACAGCTCACGTCGGACTTCAATGCGCTGCAGGTCGACGTCACGGCGTGGGCCGAAGCCGGTGAGGTCACGCCGGCAGCTGCCGATGTGCTGCAGGCGATGGGCGAACTGGCGAGCAGCCGGATCGTGGCTGCGGCGTTTCGCCAGCAGGGCGTGAATGCGGCGTGGGTTGACTCGCGCCAGGTGCTGGTGACCGACGCGGAGTTCTCGGCCGCGCTGCCCGACATGGACGCCACCACCGAACGGGCGCAGGCGGTCGTGGCCACGAAGACCGCTGCCGGCCAGGTGCCGGTGATGGGCGGCTTCATCGGCGCCACCGCCACCGGCGTGACGACCACGCTCGGCCGCGGCGGCAGCGATTACTCGGCCGCCATCTTCGGGGCCTGTCTCGACGTCGACGAGATCCAGATCTGGACCGATGTCGACGGCATGCTGACCGCCGACCCGCGCGTCGTCTCGACCCCGGTGCTCGTGCCGGAGTTATCGTTCGACGAAGCGTCTGAGCTCGCGTACTTCGGCGCGAAGGTGCTGCACCCCAGCACCATCCTGCCAGCCGTCGCGAAGAATATCCCGGTCCGCATCCTCAACTCGCGTCGCCCCGAGGTGAAGGGGACGATGATCACGGCGAAGGGGCGTGGCAACGGCCACACCCTGACGGCGCTGGCATGCAAGCGCGGCGTCACGGTGATCGACATCACCTCGTCGCGCATGCTGATGGCGTTCGGCTTCCTGCGCCGGCTGTTCGAGGTGTTTGAACGCTTCCGCACACCGGTCGACGTGGTCACCACGTCCGAGGTGAGCGTGTCGGTCACCGTCGACAACACGCGCCGGCTCGACGACATCATCCGTAACCTGCGCAACTTCGCTGAAGTCTCGACCGAACCGAACATGGCCATCGTCTGCATCGTCGGCGAGAACCTACGGTCGGACCCGGCCCTGTTCGGCCGTGCCGTGAATGCGCTCCAGTCCGTTCCGCTGCGGTTGGTCTCGCAGGCCGGATCGCGCCGCAACATCACGTTCGTCATGCGCGATGACGACGTCATTGCCGCGATGAACCTGCTGCACGACGAGTTCTTCGGTGTGAAGGTAGGCGCCTGATGCGAATTCTGCTGGTCGGCTACGGCAAGATGGGGCAGCTGGTTGGACAGTTGGCCCCCGGATACGGCTGCGAGGTGGCGGGGGTGGTCGACCCGCAGTCGAAGGCGCATACCGCGGCGCTCGACGATCCGCGCTGGAAGGGGAACGTCGACGTCGCGATCGACTTCACCATGCCGGATGCGGTCGTGTCGAACGTCGCCACGCTCGCGGCCCAGGGCATCAACATCGTGCTCGGCACCACCGGCTGGGGCACGCACGAGGCAGAGTTGCAGACGCTCGCCGCCGCCGCCGGCATCGGCATCGTCGCGGCCCCGAACTTCTCGACCGGTGTCGTGCTGTTCGACGCCGTGTTGGCGCGCGCGGCCGAGATGTTCGCCGGACAGCCGGAGTTCGCGGCCTACCTGCACGAGTCGCATCACTCGGCCAAGAAGGATGCGCCGTCTGGCACGGCCCTGAAGCTCAAGCAGACCATGGAAGCGGCCGGCTACAACCGTCCCATCGACGTGGCGGCGACCCGGGCAGGATACATTCCTGGTACCCACACGATCGGCTTCGACGGACCCTCGGAATCGATTACGCTGACACATACCGCCCGCGACCGCGGCGGCTTCGCGCGCGGCGCGCTCACCGCCGCCAAGTGGGTGAACGGCCGCAGCGGCTGGTTCAGCATGAAGGATGTTCTCGGAATATGACCAGACCATTCACTGGCGTCGGTACGGCGCTTGTCACCCCGTTCACGTCATCGGGCGAACTCGATGAGACTGCCGTGCGCCGGCTCGGACGCCGTCAGATCGATGCCGGTATCCACTTTCTGGTGCCGTGCGGAACGACCGGCGAGAACCCGACGCTGACCGACGCGGAACGTGTCAGGATGGTCGAAATCCTCGCCGACGAAGCCGCCGGACTGACGCCGATCCTCGCCGGCGCTGGCGGCTACGACACCAAGGAAGTGATGCTCCTGGCCGGCCGGATGAAGAAGGCCGGCGCCACCGGGCTGCTCTCCGTCACCCCCTACTACAACAAGCCGACGCCGGAAGGGCTCTACCTGCACTACAAGGCGGTCGCCGAGAGCACCGACCTGCCGATCATCGTCTACAACGTCCCCGGCCGCGCCGGTGTGAACGTCGAGCCGAAGACGCTGGCGCGCATCGCCACGCTGCCGAACATCATCGGTGTGAAGGAAGCCTCTGGCAACATCAGCCAGATGACCGAGATCTGCCAGTTGCTCCCCGAGGACTTCATCGTCCTCTCGGGCGACGATGCGATCACGCTGCCGCTGATGGCGATCGGCGGACGCGGCGTCATCTCGGTGGCCTCGAACGAGATTCCGGCCCAGATGGTGGAGTTGGTGACGGCGGCGGCGCGCGGCGACTTCGCCGCGGCGCGCGCGGTGCACAACCGCATGCTGCCGTTGATGCAGATCAACTTCGTCGAGGCCAACCCGGTGCCGGTGAAGTCGGCCATGGCGATGATGGGGCTCCTCGCGGAGGTCTATCGCCTACCGATGTGTCCGCCGTCGGACGGCTCGAAGGAGAAGATCCGTCGAGTGCTGAAGGATCTGCAGCTCCTCGCGCCGGCCTACGCCCAGTAGTCCGATGCGACCGGCTTAGCGACGAGACGAAGGAGACCGGCACGTGGAATCTGCAAACAACGGCACGGTCGACCTCGTCGGGCTGACCCGCGCGCTGGTCGATATCGACTCGACCACTGGCCGTGAAGGGGCAGCTGCAGCCTTCCTGTCGCGGCGCCTCCAGGAGCTGGGCTTCGTCGTCGACGAGCAGCAGGTCGACGACCATCGCTTCAATGTCTTCGCCACGCCGACCGGCGAGCAGCCCACCGTCGTCTTTTCCACCCACTTCGACTGCGTGCCGCCGTTCTTCGCGAGCCGTGTGGAACACGGGCGCATCTATGGCCGCGGCTCGTGCGACGCCAAGGGGATCCTGGCCGCGCAGGTCGCCGCGGCCGACGTCCTGCGCAACGAGGGCGAGACGCGCATCGGCATGCTGTTCGTTGTCAGCGAGGAGCGGGGAAGCGAAGGCGCCAAGCGCGCGAACCTCGACCCGCGTGCCGGCGGCTGCCGCTACCTGATCAACGGCGAACCGACCGACCGACGGCTCGGCCTGGCCACGCGCGGCATCCAGCGCGTGGTGCTGAAGGCCACCGGCCGCGCCGCGCATTCGTCGTTCCCTGAACTGGGCGAGTCGGCCATCGACAAGCTGATCGACGTGCTGATGGAATTGCGGCGCGTCGACTGGCCGGCCGATCCGCTGCTCGGCAAGACGCACTACAGTGTCGGCCTCATCTCTGGTGGTGTCGCCCCGAACGTCGTGTCGCCGATGGCGCAGGCCGAGCTGATGTTCCGCACGGTCAGCGATGCCGCGCTGGTGATGGACATCCTGCGTCGCTTCGAGCCGCGGGTCCTGATCGAGCCGATCCTCGAGGTGCCGCCAGTGAAGATGGCGACGGTCGACGGGTTCGATGCGGCGGTGTTCCCGTACACGACCGACGTGCCGTTCCTGCGCAAGTGGGGGCAGCCGCTGCTCTTCGGTCCCGGCTCCATTCACGTGGCGCACACCTCCGACGAGTTCATCGCCATCGACGAGCAGCACGCCGCCGTGGCCGACTACGCGGCACTCGCCCGCGAGTTGGTCGCGAGAGCCGGCTAGGCCGGACGCGTGCCCCGCCCCGATCCTCGAACCGCCTATACCGAGCGCATCGCACGTCTAGACGTCCGCCTTGCCTTCGGCGAACGCCAGCATCACCGCATCTCGAACCTGCGTCTCGCCCTCTTCGCGGCCGGCGCCGCCGTGGCATGGGCCGCCTTCATCCGCGCCTCGCTCAGTCCGGCGTGGCTGGTGCTGCCCGCAGTGGCGTTCCTGGCGCTGTTGGTGGTGCACGCGCGCCTGTTGAACAGCAACGAGCGTCTGTTGCGGGCGCGTCGCTACTACGAGCGCGGGCTGTCGCGGCTCGACGGCACGTGGCCCGGCACCGGACCGGACGGCGCCCGCTTCCTCGGTGCGCATCTCTACGCACGCGACCTCGACCTGTTCGGGCGCGGCTCGCTGTTCCAGTTGATCGACACCGCCCGCACCGAAGCCGGCGAAGAGACACTGGCCGACTGGTTGCGCGCGCCGGCCGGAGCCGAAGAAGTGCTGGCGCGGCAGGTGGCAGTCGCCGAACTGCGCGAGCGGATCGACTTCCGTGAAACGCTCAACGTCCTCGCGGCCGAGGCGCACGTGTCGCGCACCGGTGTGCTGACGTCGTGGGCCGCCGCAACCCCGGTCGGATTCGGCGCGACCGAGGCGCGGCTCTTCGCGGTGTGTGCCGTGGTCACCGGACTCCTGGTGGCGGCGATGGCGGCCGGGTGGGTGTCGAGCATCGCGGTGGTGCTCTGGCTGATTGTGCCAGGCGGCGTCGCCCTGGCGCACCGCGTCCGCGCGTGGCAGGTGATTCGCCGCGTCGACGCGGCGGCAGACGATCTCTCGCTCCTCGAAGCGTTGCTGTCCCGGCTCGAGCAGGAAGCTTTCACTGCGCCGAAGCTCACGGCACTGCATGGCCGCCTCGCCGCCGCCGCGGTCATCCGGCCATCGGCCCGCATCGCGCAGTTGCGCCGCTACATCGCCGCGCGCGATGCGCTGCGCAACGAGTTCGTCCGGCCTTTCGGTCTCCTGCTCCTCGTGCGGAGTCAGGCGGCCGTGGCCATCGACCGCTGGCACGCCGAGCACCGCACCGCACTGGCGGCGTGGCTGACCGCCGTCGGCGAATTCGAGGCGCTCGCGTCGCTGGCGACGTACGCGTTCGAACACCCGCGCGATCCGTTCCCGGCGATCAACGCGGACGGGCCGGTGTTCGAGGCAACGGCGCTGGCCCACCCGCTGATCGCGGAAGGCTCGGCGGTGGCGAACAGCGTGTCGCTCGGCGGCAGCGCCCCAAGCGTGCTCGTGATCAGCGGCTCGAACATGTCGGGTAAGAGCACGCTGCTGCGCGCGGTCGGGGCGAACACGGTGCTGGCGCTTGCAGGCGGACCGGTGCGTGCCGAACGGCTGTCGCTGTCGCCGCTCGCGATTGGCGCCACCATTCGCGTCGAGGACTCGCTGCAGGACGGACACTCGCGCTTCTACGCCGAGATCCTGCGCATTCGCGACATCGTGGCGCTCACCGAAGGGAAAGCGCCGGTGCTGTTCCTGCTGGACGAGATCCTGCACGGCACGAACTCGCACGACCGCCGCATCGGCGCCGACGCGGTGGTGCGTGCGCTGGTGGACGCGGGCGCCATCGGCCTCGTGACCACCCACGACCTCGCGCTGACCGCGCTCGCCGTGAGC
Organism: Bifidobacterium breve; assembly: GCA_943328785.2. Taxonomy (GTDB): domain Bacteria; phylum Acidobacteriota; class Vicinamibacteria; order Vicinamibacterales; family CAVVIG01; genus CAVVIG01. The sequence goes on along the minus strand of CALQBJ020000026.1, from coordinate 9,856 downwards.
CTCGAACCGCGCGCGAAGAATGTGCACTTCGAAGATCGCATCGAACAGGGGCGGATGGTGTTCGACTACACGATGCGCGACGGTGTGGTCGAGCGCAGCAACGCGCTCGAGTTGATGCGGGCCGTCGGGCTGAAAGTCTGACCGTCTCGCGGCTACCCAGACGAAGCGCAGGTCGAAGGCTACTGGCCGAGGGCCATCTCGACCCCGCGCGCGTGATGCAGCAGCGCATCGGTCTGGCCGATCGGGCCGGCGAGTTGAAGGCCACACGGCAGCCCTGACGACGACGTGCCGCATGGCAGCGTGATCGCGGGATGACCGGTGAGGTTGAAGAGTTGGGTCAGCCGCAGCAGCAGATTGCGCACCGGTTCCTGCGCCGCGCCAATCTGGAGAGTGGCCGCTCCGAGTGGGGGTGCCACGATTGGCAGCGTCGGCAGCAGCAGCGCCTGCTGCCCATGCAGCGCGGCATCGACCTGACGCCTGAGCAGGCGCCGTGCGTCGAGGGCACGGACGTAGTCTTCCGCGAGGACGTAGCGCGCCATCTCGAGCCGCAGGCGTACGTTCGGGGTGTACTTCTCCGGCATCGTGTCGAGTGCGTGTGCGTGATAGGCGGCCGCGTCGCCAAAGACGATGTGCGTGTAAGCGGGTGCGATGAGCGCGGTGTCGGGAATCTCGACGTCGACGATCGTCGCGCCCTGCTGCCGCAGGGTGTCGACCGCGGTCTCGAACGCGCGCCTCACGTCGTCATCCAGCAGATCGCAGAAATAGCCGCGCAGCACAGCCAGGCGCAATTCACTGGGCACGGTGCCGGTCACCGGCGCGAGTGACGCCTTGCCGCGCAGGGCGTGCAGCAGATGCCACGCATCGGTCACCGTCGCCGCCAGTGGACCGACGTGATCGACCGTGCGCGACAGCGGTACGCTGCCGCTCGTCGGCAGTTCGTCGTAGCCGGGCTTCAGCCCGACGATGCCGCAGGCGGCGGCGGGGATACGGATGGAGCCGCCGGTGTCACTGCCGAGGCTGCCGAGCGCCATGCCCGTGGCCACGCTGATCGCGGAGCCGCCACTCGACCCGCCTGGAGAGCGGGTGTCATCGAGCGGATGGTGCGCGGCACCGAAGGCCGAGTCTTCGTTCGTCGGCCCCATCGCGAACTCGTGCATGTTGGTCTTGCCGATGATCACCGCGCCGGCGCGGCGCAACTGGGCGACGACGTCGGCATCGGCGGTGGCCACGAGCCCGTCGCGGACGCGCGAGCCGGCGGTGGTGACCGTGCCCTTCACGTCGAACAGATCCTTCACCGAGATCGGCACGCCGTGGAGCGGGCCGCGGTCGATGCCATTGGCCAGTTCGAAATCGCAGCGCGTGGCAGCGGCGCGGGCGTCGTCGGCCATCACGAGGATGAACGCGTTCAGGCGCGCATTGTCGGCGTCGATGCGGCTGAGGCAGTCGGCAACCAGCTCAGTGGAGCTGACCGCGCCGGAGCGCAGCCGGCGCGCGGCGGTGTCAATGCTGAGCAGGGCCATGTGCCTCTCCACCTGGCTGCGCCGTGCGCAGCACGGTCGTCGCCCGCGCCAGCCCTTCGAGCAGCGGCTTCAACTCGGGCAGACCACGCCGTTCAGCGTCCTCGACGGCTGCCTTCAACCAGCGCTCAATCGTCATGCGACCGTCCTTTTGACTGAAATCGCGACCCCGTCCCTGAGCGGGACGATGGAGGTGAGCAGTTGCGGGTGCGACGCGAGCCGCTCGTTGTATTCGCTGATGGCGCGGGTGTCGTCCGCGTTCCTGGCCGGCGTGTTGACGAACCCGGGCACCACTTCGCCGTTCCACAGGACGTTGTCGGTGATCAGCAGGCCGCCCGGCCGCAGCCGTGCCACCAGCGGCTCGAGCAGCGTGTTGTAGAGCGGCTTGTGTCCGTCCTGGAAGATAAGGTCGAAGGGGCCGGACACCTTCACGATCTTCAGCGCCGCGTCGCCCACCATGACGCTGACGCGGTCGCTCAGTCCGGCGCGCTCGAAGTTCGCCTTGGCGATGGCCGCCCGTGCGGCGTCCTTCTCCATGGTGATGAGCATGCCGTGCTTCGGCAGCGCCCCGGCGAGCCAGATGCCCGAGTAGCCGATGCAGGTGCCGATTTCGAGGATGCGTGTAGCGCCGATCGACGCCGCGAGCACCCGGAGCAGGGCGCCGACCTCGGCGTCGACCAGCGGCAGGTGCGCCGCGTCGCCGTCGCGCGCAATCGCATCCAGCACCGCATCAGCCGCGTGGTTGAGTCCGCGCAGGTAGCGCTCGACAAGGTCAGGAACAATCTGGCCCATAATGAGAGAAAGTCTACATGCGCCAGACGAAGATCATTGCGACCGTCGGCCCTGCGTCCGATTCCGACGACCTGCTCGATGCCCTCATCGCCGCCGGCACCGACATCGTCCGGCTCAACTTCTCGCACGGCACGCACGAGTCGCATGCTGCCACGTTCGCGCGCGTGCGTGCGGCGGCTGAGCGTGCCCGTCGGGAGGTCGCCATCCTGCAGGATCTGGGGGGACCGAAGATCCGCACCGGCTTGCTCGAAGGTGGCCGGCCCATCCGCCTGGAGGCGGGTGACGCGCTGCACGTCATCACGGGCGAGGAGCTCGGACGCGCCGGGATCATCTCGACGTCGTTCGAAGGGCTTGCGCGCGGCGTGCATCCTGGCGACCACCTGCTGCTGTCGGACGGCACCATCGAGCTGCAAGTGATCGAGTCGGACGGTTCGACGATTCGGACCACCGTGGTCGAAGGCGGCATGCTTGGCGAGCACAAGGGGATCAACGCGCCTGGGGTGGCGCTGCCCACCTCCGCCATCACGCTGAAGGACATGGACGACCTGCAGTTCGGGCTGTCGCTCGGTGTCGATCTGGTGGCGCTCAGCTTCGTGCAGAGTGCCGACGACATGCGGCGAGCTCGCCAGATCGTACGTGAGAACGACGGCGACGTGCCGCTCATCGCCAAGATCGAGCGGCCGCAGGCACTGGAGAACCTCGACGAGATCCTCGCCTGCTCCGACATGGTGATGATTGCGCGTGGCGATCTCGGGCTCGAGATGCCGCTGCAGCGCGTGCCGCTGGCACAGAAGACCATTACGCGCCGCGCTCGCGCCCGCAGGATCCCGGTGATCCTGGCGACGCAGGTGCTCGAGTCGATGACCGTCGAAGGGCGGCCGACCAGGGCCGAGGTCAGCGACGCTGCCAATGCGGTGGAAGACGGCGTCGACGCCATCATGCTGTCGGGCGAGACGGCCTCTGGTGCGCACCCGGCGCGCGTGGTGCAGACGCTCGACGCGATCATCCGCGAAGCTGAGGCGACGCTCACGCCGCGCCATGCCTCCTCGCGTCGCGTGCACGACGATGACGACCACGCGCAGGCGATCTGCGAGGCGGCAGTCACGCTGGCGGAGCGGGCGAATGCGCGGGCGATCGTGGCGGTGACCCGCGGTGGCGGCACCGCACGCCGGCTGTCCGCGCTCAGGCCGCGCGTGCCGATCTTTGCCACGACCGACCGGCCCGATACGGCGCGGCGCCTGGCGCCGTTCTTCGGCGTCACACCCATCTGCACCGAGATCGCCGAGAACGTCAGCGCCGCCGGACTTCTCATCGGTCAGCAGTTGGTGCGGCGCAAGCTGGTGGCACCTGGCGACAGTGTGGTGCTCGTCAGCATCAACCCCGATCTGTCGCGGACCGACGCCAACTACCTCAAAATCCAGACGCTGTGATGCCGGAGTACGTCCTCACGCTGCTCGCCATCGTCGCCGCTTTTGCGGCGGCGGCGCTCGTCGTCGCGGTCGCCCACGCGATTGTGCACCGGGCCCTCGACACGATGGAGGTCGCGTCGGCGGAGAGCCGCAAGGCGTTGCAGGACCGCGCGGTCGGGCTGATGCGCGCGCTGCGCCTGCTGGCGTTCGGCGTGGCAGCCTTCGGCAGTGTCTCGTTCGGGCTCGCGCGGTTCGGCATCACCGAGCAGACCTGGGAGCCCAGGTCGCTCGTCCGCTGGTTGCTCACGCACGGCGTCAACCTCGTCGTCATCGTGGCCGGCTCCGCCATTGTCCTTCGTGCGGCCAACCTCGCCATCGAGCACCTGCAGCAGCGCCTGTCGCATCGCCACACGCAGGCTGACCTGGAGTGGCAGCGCCGCGCCAGTACCCTCGGCGGCATCCTGACCAGCCTCGTCTCTGTCACCGTCTGGTTCGTGGCGGTGCTGATGCTGCTGCGCGAGCTGTCGATCGACGTGCTGCCGATCCTGACCGGCGCCGGCATTGCCGGGCTCGCCATCGGCTTTGGCGCCCAGAACCTCGTGCGCGACGTCATCTCCGGCTTCTTCCTCATTCTCGAGGACCAGGTGCGCATCGGCGACATCGCACGCATCAACGGCGTCAGCGGCGTCGTTGAGCAGATCAACCTGCGGACGATCGTCCTGCGCGATGCGGAAGGGGCGGTGCAGGTGTTCCCCAACGGCACGGTGAACACGCTGGCCAACCTGAGTAAGCAGTTCGCCTATGCCGTGGTCGAAGTGAAAGTGCTCTACAGCGAAAACCTCGACCGGGTCTTCGGCACCATTCGCGACGTCGGCGCATCCATGCAGGAAGACCCCGCCTGGCAGCCGGTGTTGATTGCCGCGATCGAGATCCCGGGTGTCGTGTCGATTGCCGACGGCCAGGTGACGGTGGCGGTGAAGTTCAAGTCGCTGCCGTTGAACCAGGGGCGTGTGGCCAACGAACTCCGCCGCCGCCTGCTCGGCGCCCTCTCCGGCCGCGGCATCCGGCCGTACGCGGACTGACCCCCAACCTCCAACCCCCAAGATCCAAGCTCCAAGCTCAAGTCCCCATGGTTGATCCGAACGAGTATCACTTCCTGACCACCTGGCGTGTGGAAGGGACGACTGGCGAAGTGGCCGACGTGCTGCGCGACCCGCTCGAACTGGTGCGCTGGTGGCCCGCGGTCTACCTTGCGGCCGACGAGCTCGAGGGCGCGGACATGCGCGGCCTGGGGCAGCGCGTGCGGCTGCGCACCAAGGGGTGGCTGCCGTACACGCTGCAGTGGGAGTTCGTGGTCACCGAGAGCCGCTATCCGGAGCGGTTCGGCTTCGATGCGACGGGCGACTTCCGTGGGCGTGGACTGTGGACGCTGACGCAGGACGGCGCACACGTGCACGTCACGTTCGACTGGAAGATTCGCACCGAGCAGGCGCTACTGCAGATGCTGGCGCCGGTGATACGCCCGGTGCTCGAGGCGAATCATCGATGGGAAATGGCGCAGGGTGAAGAGAGTCTACGGCTGGAACTGCTGCGCCGGAGAGCGGCGACACCGGACGCGTGGCGCAGCGTCCCGCCACCACCCGGTCCGGTCACCTATGCGGCGGTCGGGATCCTCGCGGGAGCGGCCGTCATCGGCGCCAGCCTCGGCTGCCTCGTGCTGCGCCAGCGCCGCCGCGCGCGGGCACGACGCAAGGCCTAGAGGCGTTTCGGTTTCGGTGTCGTACGTAGTGTCCGGCTTTAGCCGGACGTTCTGGGGTCCGCCTAAAGGCGGACCCTACACCGATCTCGAAACCGCGCTAGTCCTTCGTGCCTGCGTGATTGTCATTCCGAGTCCAGCCGGTCAGAAGTCGTCGACGCGCAACACAATGTCGGCGTCGTTCCACGAGTCCTGCCAGCGGCGGCGCACGACCAGGGTGTTCGGCACGTCACCGTCCTGCGCGCGCAGCACCTGCCAGCGTCCCCACAGCGAGCGGCCGTTTCCAGGATTGCGCTCGAGATCTTCGCGGAAGATGAGGTCGGCGGCTTCGTAGCGCTTCAGCTTCAGCAGTGCGCCGCCCAGCGACTCGCGGGTCGGATAGAACCAGTCGGGCGGCTCGTTGTAGGCGAGCGTGTCCTCGGCGGCAATCGCCCGCTTCCACGCGGCCAGCATCTCCTCGGTCTGCCCCTTCGCACCCGCGATGCGCGCGTTGAGCGCGCCGTCCGCCACTGCGAGAATCGTCGACGCCTGGTTCAGGTTGTACAGGGTGTCCGCGGCTACCTGTGCCTTCGCGGCGGCGAAGGCCTCGCGCTCCTGCTCGGCCTCGGCGACCGCGCCAAGTGCGGCGTGCGCCGTGCCGCGACCGAAGTGGTAGAGCGCCGCGAGCATCGTCGCCTGTTCGGCCGGCTTCGGCAGCGCGAGCACGTCCTTCCACTTCGCGAAGCGCAACTGCACGAACATCGTCTTGGCCGCGAACGGCTCGAGCATCGGCATGTCGGCCAGCATCGGCGTGACGTTCGCGGTCAGTTCCTGCGCGGCGGCCAGCGCGACCTTGTACTGGCCGGCCATCATCGCGGCCGACGCCAGGAAGTCGAGGTTGTGGTTGTAGTACATCGCCGGGTAGAACCCGGTGGCGCTGGTGTCTGCGATGTACTTGCGGTCCACCTCGACCGCCTTCGCGTTCGCGGCGGCAGCGGCGACGTAGTTGCCGGTGCGCATGTAGGTGTGTGACGGCATGTGGACGAGGTGACCGGCGGCCGGCACCAGCGTCTCGAGCTTCTTTGCGCTCTTCAGTCCGCGCTCCGGCGTCAGCGACGCCTCGGTGGCGTGGATGTAGAAGTGGTTGGCGCCGACATGGTCGGGCTCGCGCTCGAGGACCCGCTCGAGGACCTCGACGATTTCGTTCGTCCCCTCAACCGGTGCGCCGTCGGCGCTGTAGAGCGTCCACGGACGCAGGTCCATCAGGCTCTCGGCGTAGAGCGTGGCCGCGTGGGTGTCGTTCGGATAGGTGCGCGTCAGCTGGCGCATCGCATCCTTGTAGTCCAGCGCCAGTGCCTTGAGGTTCGCCGCCGGATCGGACGAGTAGCGCTTCGCGAGTGCCGCCACGTAGGCCCGTTCCTTCGCAGGGGCGCGGACGGCGAGTTGCAGCGCGCGCTGCACGGCTTCGTCGGCTTCCTTCTCGCGCGCCGGATCGACGTCGAGGTTGATGTTCGGCCCGAGCGCCAAGGCGATGCCCCACCACGGCATCGGCGACGCGGGGTCGATCTCGGACGCGCGACGGAAGGAGCGGATGGCTTCTTCGTGATTGAAGGCGTAGACGAGGGCCAGCCCCTGGTTGAAGAACTGCTGCGCCTCTTGCCGTCGAGTCGAGATCGGGAAGGTCACCCCCTGGATGCCGGGCAGCAGCGTCGCCGGCCGCCTGCTGGCAGCCGGCATCGCGTGATCGGGCGCCACGGGTTGCTGCCCGGTCGAGCCGGCCAGCGCCACCGTCATCATCAGGGTGGTGAACAGCATCATGACCTCTCCAGCAACAGCTTCAGCACGCCGAGCGCCTTCTGCCACTGCGTCGTGGCGAGACCAAGATAGCGCTTCCAGCGCACGCCGTCGTCGAACCCGGTGATGACGACGCGGACCAGCGTGGAGGCCCGGCCGTCAGGCGTGGCGCTCGAGGTGAAGGTCATCTGGACCGAAAGCGGTCCGAGCGGTCCGCCGTCGGGCGGCAACCAGAAGGCATCGGCCAGAAAGACGTGGTCGTTCGGCTCGATCTGCATGACCGTGGCACGGAACACGCCGCCCATCCGGCCGAGCACCTCGTCGCGCTCCGCCGACGGCTGCCACTCGAGCACGTACGGGCCGAGCAGACGCGGAATCGCGATCGAACGCGACGTGTTGTGCCAGGCGCCCAGCGCCGGCGCATCGAAAAACGCGTGGAAGACGAGTTCCACGGGTGCGGTGATGTCGAGCGAGACATCGAGCTTCAGCGGTTGTTCCTTGACGGCCATCGGTCTGTGCGGGCGGCCCCTGTTCAGGGCAAATCGGAGTGGTACCCGTGGGAAATCGGAATTCTAGCATTCTGCTAGAGTGACTACCGGTCATGTCCGAGCAGCCGCTTGCCTACCTCTATCCTGAGTTTCTCGAGAGCGCGGATGGACGCCCCATCCGTATTCTCGCCGAATACCTCGAACCGCTCCGCCGTTTCCGCGAGGCGAAGATCCAGGACACCGTCGTGTTCTTCGGGTCGGCCCGAGTCGATAGCCGCGAACGGGCCGAGCGGGCGCTCAAGACGCTGCGGGCCCGTGGCATCCCCACGGCCGACCATCACTACGAGGCCGAGCTGAAGAAGAGCCGCAAGGCGATCGAGTGGGCGCGCTACTACGAAGAGGCACGCGAACTGTCGCGCATGCTGACGACGTGGAGCCAAACGCTGCAGTCGGACAACCACCGCTTCGTCGTCACCTCGGGCGGCGGCCCCGGCATCATGGAGGCGGCCAATCGCGGCGCGCACGAAGCCGGCGGCAAGACCATCGGCCTGAACATCCGGCTGCCGTTCGAGCAGGGCGCCAACCCGTACATCACCGACGGGCTCCACTTCGAATTCCACTACTTCTTCATGCGGAAGTTCTGGTTCGCGTACCTGGCGAAAGCGCTGGTGATCTTCCCGGGTGGCTTCGGCACCCTGGATGAGCTCTTCGAAGTGCTGACGCTGGTGCAGACGGATAAGCTCTCGAAGAAGATCGGCGTCATCCTCTACGGCCGGCAGTACTGGGACGAAATCCTGAACTTCGGTCCGATGTCCGAGTGGGGCGCCATCCACGAGCAGGACCTCGACCTGCTGCAGTACGCCGACACGCCGGTGGAGGCGTTCGAGTACCTGCGCGGCCACCTCATGGAGCACCACCTGCAACCGACAGCGCAGGAAGCCGATGCGCCGGGCATTGCCCGCACCCGCGGCTAAGCCCCACGGAGACGCGAGGCATGGACCGCGAGACTCGACAGCAACTGATCGCCGCATACAAGGACGGCTACCGCGTGGTGGCCGAGGCACTGGCCGGCGCGGCGCCGGACGAACTGGACACGGCGCCAGGAGAGGGGAAGTGGACAGTCCGGCAGATCGTGCATCACCTCGCCGATAGCGAGATGACCTCCGCGATCCGGTTGCGGCTGCTCATTGCCGCTGCCAACCCGCCGATCTCCGGCTACGACCAGGAGGAGTTCGCGCGCACGCTCTACTACACCGATCGGCCCATCGACGCGTCGCTTGACGCCTTCAATGCCGCGCGCCGGTCGACCGCCGAGATCCTCGACCGCCTGACCGAGGCCGAATGGCTGCGTGAAGGCACCCACACCGAGCACGGCCGCTACACCGTGCACAGGTGGCTCGAGATCTACGCGTCGCATGCGCACGGGCACGCGCAGCAGATTCTCGTGGCGCGCGACGCCGCGAAGCAGGCGCGGGGCACGTAGCGGCGGGTAGAGCAGGAGGGTTCCTGCTGGTCCGGCTGAAGCCGGACGCTACGACTGTCCCGACCGTCCTGCCCCCTCCTGCCTGACCTGCCCCGCCAGTCCTAATACAGCAGGAACGCCTGCCGCAGCGCGGTGAACGCCGCGACGCTCGGCTCCCACGACCGCGCGATTGCTTCCGTCTTCACGCCGGCTTCGAGCTGCTCGCGCGTTTCCGACGTGCCGCACAGGATGTCGAACGGCAGCAGCGTGTATTCGTATTCGTACGGCGGCTGACGCCAGGCGAAGGCGGCGGGCCCGGCGTTGCGGAACGCCTCGGTCAGCAGCACGCCGGCCTGCACGGCAGGGAACGCCGCACGGTTCGTCACGTGAATCTGCACCCCGCCGCAGCTCGTGGCCGCGTGCTTGTGAAAGGTCGGTTCGAATAGCGCCGGCCGGAAGTGGACGCCCGGCAGCTCTCGCGCATTCAGCGCCTCGGCGAACCGCTCGTCCACCACCCACGGCGCACCGATCAGTTCGAACGGCCTGGTCGTGCCGCGCCCTTCCGAGACGTTCGTCCCTTCGAACAGCACAGTGCCCGGATAGACGATCGCGGTGTCGAGCGTCGGCATGTTCGGCGACGGCATCACCCACGGCGCCTG
>CALQBJ020000025.1 GCA_943328785.2 Bifidobacterium breve | reverse complement strand
AGCGACAGCGAACGGCGCGAGCCGAACAGCTGCTGGAACTGGCCGAGTGGCAGGACGACGAACTCGTCCTGCGACTGCCCCAGAATGGAGCCGCGCTTGGCGCTGACGCCGACGATGCGGAAATGGATGCCTTCAACCTGAATCACCTTGTCGAGCGGGTCGACCGTGGCGCCGAAGAGCCGGTCGGCGGTCTGCCAGCCGATCACAGCGACCGGCCGCGAGGTGGTGACCTCGGGCGGGCTCATGAGGCGCCCGCGCTCGGCGTCGAAGGTGGAGAACTCCACGTAGTCGGCGCTGACGCCAAGCACCCGGGTGCTGTCGATCGACTTGTCGTGATAGCTGACGCGGCCGTTGCCGGTGGCTTCAGCCATCACGGCCGTCACCTTGTCGCTGTAGCGGGTGATGGCCCTGACGTCCTGCAGTGTGATGCGCGGATTCCCGCGCACCGCCTCGAACTCATCGTCGCTGCGGGTGACTGGGAACTGCTGGACGCTGAAGGAGTCGGCGCCCGCCTGGTTCATGATCGCGGCAGTAACCGACGCGTTCAGTCCCTGGATGAGCGACACCACGGCAATGATCGACGTCACCGCCACGATGTTGCCGAGCACGGTCATCAGCGACCTGAGCTTGGAGGCCCAGATGGCGTCGAGCGCGATGCCCGCGGATTCCAGAATCTTGTTCACGCGACAGTCCCGCCGTTACTTGCCTGGGGCAGTGGTCTTCGGTTCTTCGACGGTGATCTCGTCGCCGTCGCCGAGGTTGCGGACCGAGTTGTACGGGCCTGTCACGACCTGGTCGCCGGCCTTCAGCCCATTCACGACCTCGAAGTAGCGATCGCCGGAGATGCCGAGCGCGATCGTCACGAACTCGGTCACCGCACCGCGACGGACGAAGACCCCTTCCATTTCTTTCCGTGTCTGGCCAGGCAGCAGTTCCGGGACGGGCGGCGGCGGGTCGGTCGGCTTGCGCTTCTTCGTGTCCTTGGGAGGCTTCACCACCTGGCCGGCGGCATCGAAGGTGAGTTCACGCACGGCCACTGCCGGAATCGGCACTGACGTGACGTTGGTCCTGGTCGCGGTGGTGATGTCGGCCGTGCAGGTGAAGCCGGGCCGGACGTCGGGGATCGGTTCGTCGAGCATGACGACGACCTTGAAATTGGTGGCCTGGTTCGTGGCCGTGCTGCCAGCAGCCGCCTGGATGGGGCTGTTGCCGATTTCGCTGACGTGCCCCTTGAAGGTGCGGTCAGGGATGGCGTCGATCGAGACCTTCGCCATCTGGCCGATGGTGACGTTCGGGATGTTGGTTTCGTCGACTTCGACCTCGGCCTGGATGATCGACATGTCAGCCAGCGTCAGCAGCACCGTGCCGGCGTTGTTCATGGTGCCGATGACCGCGGTTTCGCCTTCCTGAATGTTGCGGCGGGTGACGATGCCGTCGATCGGCGACTCGATGCGCACCTTGCTCAGGTCGTAGCGGGCGCTCTCGAGGGTGGCCCGCTCCTGGCCGATACGGGCGGCCTGCGAATTGACCTGCTTCTCGCGTTCGCGCAGCCCCGACTCGGCTGCCTTCACGTCGTTTTCTGCCTTGTCGAGCGACTCGCGGGTTGTGAGTTGCTGGCTCCAGAGGTCGCGCTGGCGCGCCAGATTCTTCTGGGCCTGATCCAGTTGTACGCGCGCGGTTTCCACCGCCTGGCGCTGCTGGTCGAGCGAACTCTCCGCAGCCTGCAGCGACGCATTGCCGCTGTCCACCCGGGTGCGGAGCGACTTGGGGTCGATCTGGAGCAGGAACTGGCCGCGCGTGACCCGGTCACCTTCGTTCACCGCCAGGTCGACGACCCGTCCGGACGCATCGGCGCTGATGTTGACGAGGCGCTTCGGCTGAATCTTGCCGGAGGCCGAGACGACGGCTTCCAGATCGCGCAGGCGGATGGTTTCGACCGTGACCGTTGGTCCGGGCGTCTTCCTGAAGTAGTAACTCGCGCCGGCGGCCGCTCCACCGAGGATGACGATCGCCAGCACGATGAGGATCTTCTTGTTCACGCTACGCTCCAGAAAAACGGCGATGTCCGTACGAATCGACGGACAAGGAGTCTGCTGTCATGGGATTGACCGGGCTGCACTCTTAGACGCGCCCGCTCATGCCGGTGTTCGCGCCCGGGTGGCGCGGGCGGCCCGCTCCGGCCTGGTGGCCGGCGCGTCCGAGAAGACGTCGCGCAGGACGCCGAGCCCGGCCTTCAGTCGCCGGCGAGCGGCCGGTGTCAGATTGCCGAGCATTTCCGACAGGTGCGCCTCGGCTGCCTTGCCGACGCGCTCGACCGTGGCCGTGCCGACCGGCGTCACCTCGATGATCACGACGCGGCGGTCGCGTGCGGGCGAGCTGCGCTTCACCCACCCGCGCTGCACCAGCGTCGAGACCGAGTTCGACATCGTCGGCAGGCTGACGCCCTGCAGCAGCGCCAACTCGGTGAGTGTCCGCGGCTGGCGCCCGAGGATCGTGAGCAGGCCGAAATGGGCCGGGGCCGGCATCTCGCCAGCGGCGCGAAGCTCGGCGGCCACGGTTCTCATGACCAGCGGAATGATGCAGAGGAGTTCTCGCGCGGTGTCGCGCGTGGCTGCGGAAGGCATCCGGATAGATAGTTAGTGTCGCTAATGGTTAAGACCGCTAAGGTAACACGTGAGTTCCGGCGTCGACACGGCGATATGTGCCGTGTTGCACGGGCTTTCCACGGCCGCACGCCTGCCCGGCTCACCCTGCACACCCATTCGCCCGATAATTCAGGAATATGCGGATCTGTAAGCATCTGTGCGCCGGCGTTGCCCTCGGGCTGCTGACCGGCATGACGTCCGAGGTGTCGGCGCAAACGTTCGAAAACGTCGGGGTTCGCGCCCAGGGCATGTCCGGCGCCTTTGTGGCGGTCGCCGACGATGCCACGGCGAGTTGGTGGAATCCGGCCGGACTCGCCACTGGCACCTATTTGAGTGCCGTCATCGAGCGCGGGCGTACGACCGAGCCGGTCACCCCCACCGCAGAAGGTCCTGCCGCGAGAACAACTTCCAGCAGTATGGCTCTCGCGTTTCCGGTGCTCGGCGTCAGCTACTACCGCCTGCGCCTCAGTGAAATAGCGTCACCCACCACTACAGCCGTCTCGTCGGGAAACCGACAAGATCCACAGGAGAGTGGGACCAGTGTGCGCTCAGTCGCGATCAGGCAGTTCGGCACCACCGTGGGGCAGTCGCTCGGAGACCACCTCGTGATCGGGACGACGCTGAAGCTGTTGCGGGCCGGGGCGGTGGTCAACGCACCTGCCGGGACGGATCTGCTCGATGAGGCTGACGCGGCCGTCGTGGCGCGGCAGGCCCGGGCAGATGCCGACGTCGGGGCGATGGCCAACTTCGGACACGTGCGCCTCGGTCTCACGGTGAAGAACGTATTCGAGCCGTCCTTCGGCGACGACGGTGCCGGCCGACTCACGCTGGGCCGTCAGGCGCGCGTGGGGTTGGCGGTGCTGAGCGTCGCCAACGGCTCGCTCAAGGGTGTCACCGTCGCCGCTGATGCCGACCTCACCACGACCGCCACGGCGGTGGGTGAGGTGCGTCACGTGGCGGTTGGAGCCGAGGCCTGGCTCGCGCAGGGACGCCTCGGTGTCCGTGCGGGCGCATCGGCCAACACCGTCGGCGCATCGCGACCGGCGGCGAGCGCCGGGGTGAGCGTCGCGGTGACGCCGGCCCTTCTCCTGAATGCGTCACGAACCATGGGGCGGGACGAATCAGTGACCGGGTGGAGTTCAAGCGTCAGCGTGTCGTTCTAAGCCACCCATGACTACTCCGACGATCGACACATGGCCGTCCGCATAGGGGAACTCCTCCTCAAAGAGAAGCGCATCACCCCGGACCAGCTTCAGCAGGCCCTCAACTATCAGAAGGCCAATGGCGGGAAGCTCGGTCACAATCTCGTACGCCTCGGTCTGGTGAAAGACGAGGACATCACCGCCCTCCTCAGCCGCCAGTACGGCGTGCCGTCGATCAATCTCGCGCAGTTCGAGATCGACCAGAGCGTCATCAAGCTCATTCCCGCCGACACCGCCCAGAAATACGAAATCATCCCCCTGAGTCGATCGGGCGCCACGCTCACGATCGCGATGACGGACCCCACCAACGTCTTCGCGATGGACGACATCAAGTTCATGACCGGCTACAACGTCGAGCCGGTCGTCGCGTCGGAAACGGCGGTGGTGGAGGCGATCGCGAAGTACTACCCGACCGCTGGCAAGACCGTGCAGGCGCCGCTGCCCACCGGGCCGAGCGCGCTCGACGCCGCCAGTCGCGGCCTCGAGGAACTGCAGGAGTCGCTCTCGGCGGCAGACGACGTCGAGGTGCTGGAGGACCTCCAGGAGATCAGCGCCGAGGCGCTCGCCAAGCAGGGCGAGGACGCGCCGGTTGTGCGCCTCGTGAACGTGGTGCTGATGTCGGCCATCCAGAAGGGCGCCAGCGACATCCACATCGAGCCCTACGAGAAGGAACTGCGGGTGCGCTACCGCATCGACGGGATTCTCTACAACATCATGAGTCCGCCGATGAAGTTCCGCGACGCCATCTCGTCGCGCATCAAGATCATGTCGAAGCTCGACATCGCGGAGAAGCGGCTGCCGCAGGACGGGCGCATCAAGATCCGCTTCAACGAGAACGGGCAGCCGAAGGAAATCGACTTCCGCGTCTCCGTGCTCCCGACGCTCTTCGGCGAGAAGATTGTCATGCGTCTGCTCGATCGCGACAAGTTGATGCTCGACATGACGCGTCTCGGCTTCGAGCCCGAGTCGCTGCTGAAGTACGAGGCCGCCATTCAGCGTCCGTGGGGCATGGTCCTGGTCACCGGTCCGACCGGTAGCGGCAAGACGAACACGCTCTACTCGTCGATTGCGAAGATCAACACCCAGGAAACGAACATCATGACCGCGGAGGATCCGGTCGAGTTCAACCTGATGGGCATCAACCAGGTGCAGGTGCGGGAGAACATCGGCCTCAACTTCGCCGCGGCGCTCCGCTCGTTCCTCCGCCAGGACCCGAACATCATCCTCGTCGGCGAAATCCGCGACTTCGAGACGGCGGAAATCGCGGTGAAGGCGGCACTGACCGGCCACCTGGTGCTCTCGACGCTGCACACGAACGACGCGCCGAGCACCGTCAACCGCCTGATGAACATGGGCATCGAACCGTTCCTGGTGGCCAGTTCCGTGCAGCTCATTTGCGCACAGCGCCTGGTGCGCCGCATCTGCAGCAATTGCGCGGAACCGCATCCCCATGCACCGGCGGCGCTCATTCACGCCGGCTTCACGCCCGACGATGCCAACTCGGTGACGCCGATGAAGGGCGCCGGCTGCGAGCGCTGCAACCAGACCGGCTACAAGGGGCGCGTCGGTCTCTACGAGGTGATGGAAATCAGCGAGGAACTGCGCGAGCTGATCCTCGTCGGCGCCTCGGGCCTCGAACTCCGGCGCAAGGCGGTCGACGAAGGGATGATCACGCTGCGTCAGAGCGGTCTCCGCAAGGTCAAAGACGGTGTCACGACCATCGAAGAGGTCGTCAGGGAAACGGTGAAATAGTCCATGGCCACGCTGCCCGAACTGCTGAAGACCCTGGTTGAACTGAACGGCTCCGACCTGCACATCACGACGGCGACCCCGCCGCAGGTCCGCGTGCATGGGCACCTGCAGCGGCTGCCGCTGCCCGACCTCGGTCCGGCCGAGACCAAGCAGTTGGTCTACAGCGTCCTCACCGATGCGCAGAAGAAGCGCTACGAAGAGACGCAGGAACTCGACTTCTCGTTCGGCATCAAGGGGCTGGCGCGCTTTCGCTGCAACGTCTTCAGCCAGCGCGGCGCCACCGGCGCGGTCTACCGTCTCATTCCCGAGAACGTGCGCGGCTTCGACGAACTGGGGCTGCCGGCGGTGGTCGCCAAGCTGGCGGAGCGGCCGCGCGGCCTGGTGCTGGTGACCGGGCCAACCGGCAGCGGCAAGTCGACGACGCTGGCGGCGATGATCGACAAGATCAACACCGAGCGTCACGATCACATCCTCACCATCGAGGATCCGATCGAGTACATCCACCAGCACAAGAGCTGCCTCGTCAATCAGCGCGAGGTGCACAGCGACACGAACAGCTTCTCGAACGCGCTGCGCGCCGCCCTCCGTGAAGACCCGGACATCGTCCTCATCGGCGAAATGCGCGACCTTGAGACGGTGGAAGCGGCGCTGAAGATTGCCGAAACCGGGCACCTGACGTTCGGCACGCTGCACACGAACTCGGCGGCGCAGACGATCAACCGCATCATCGACATCTTCCCGGCGGGCCAGCAGTCGCAGATCCGGACGCAGCTGTCGCTGGTGCTCGAAGGGATCGTCTGTCAGGCGCTGCTGCCGAAGGCCGACGGCAAGGGGCGCGTCGCCTCACTCGAGATCCTCGTGCCGACGCCGGCCATCCGGAACCTGATTCGCGACGACAAGATTCACCAGATCTACGGCGCCATGCAGACCGGGCAGGAGAAGCTCGGGATGCAGACGGCGAACCAGTCGCTGGCGAGCCTCTACATGAAGCGGCAGATCACGATCGAAACAGCGCTCGGCAGCTCGTCGAACAAGGACGAACTCCAGGAAATGATCAACCGCGGCGTCGGCGTCGTTGCCGGTGCTGGCCTCGGACGTGCGGCGGGGATGCCGGCGCGCCCGATGGGCCGTTAGCGGACGTGTTGAGAAAGGGCTGAGGACACATGGCGACATTTGCATACTCAGGGAGAACACGCGCGGGGCAGACCGTCAGCGGCGAACGCATCGCCGATTCGATGGATGCCGCGGTGGCCGGGCTCAGGCGTGAGCAGGTGCTGGTCACCAAGATCGCGCCGGCGAAGGCGAAGGACGCGGCGCCGGTCAAGGCGGCCGGCAAGACCGGCAAGCGCGCATCGGCCAAGAGCCTGGCGGTGTTCACGCGCCAGTTCTCGGTGATGATCGACGCGGGCCTGCCGCTCGTGCAGTGCCTCGACATCCTCGGCTCGCAGGAAGAGGACAAGAACTTTGCGGCCGTCATCCTCCAGACCCGCAGTGACGTGGAAAGTGGCGCCTCGCTGGCCGATGCGATGCGCAAGCACCCGAAGGCCTTCGATCATCTCTTCGTGAACATGGTGGCGGCGGGCGAGGCGGGCGGCATCCTCGACACCATCCTGAAGCGCCTGGCCACCTACATCGAGAAGAACGTCAAGCTGAAGGGGCAGGTCAAGTCCGCGATGATCTACCCGGTCGCGGTCATCGTGATCGCCGCGCTCGTGGTCGGCGTCATTCTGTGGAAGGTCATCCCGACGTTCGCGCAGTTGTTCGAGGGGCTCGGCGCCGAGCTGCCGCTGCCGACGCGGGTCGTCATCTGGCTGAGCAACTCGCTGGTGTCGTACTTCCCGATCATGGCGGTCGCATTCGTCGCCATCGGGTGGGCGTTTCGGACCTACTACGTCACTGAGGGTGGCAAGCGGGTCATCGACGGCACGACGCTGAAGATGCCGATCCTTGGCAACATCCTGCGGAAGATCGCCGTCGCCCGCTTCTGCCGGACGCTCGCCACGCTCATCAGCTCGGGCGTGCCGATTCTCGACGGTCTCGAAATTACCGCGCGCACGTCGGGCAACTCGATCATCGAGGATGCCGTGATGGTGACGCGCAAGAGCATCGAACGCGGCGAGACGATTGCGTCGCCGCTGCGCGAGACGAAGGTCTTCCCGGCGATGGTGGTGCAGATGATCAGCGTCGGTGAAACTACCGGCGCGCTCGACACGATGCTCGAGAAGATCGCCGACTTCTACGAGGACGAAGTCGACACGGCCGTGGCCGGGTTGCTGACGTTGCTCGAACCGGTGATGATCGCGTTTCTCGGGGTGGTGGTCGGCGGCATCGTCATCGCGATGTACCTGCCGATCTTCGACCTGATCAGCAAACTGACCTAGGCGGTGATGATCACGGACTTCAAGAGGCAGGCGGGCTGGCTCATCGCCACTCGGGCGATGGTCGGCACCCTGCTGCTCGGCGGCGCGACGCTGGCCCAGATCACGGCGCCGGGCTCCTTTGCGGTCCATCCCTTCTTCTGGCTCATCGCGCTCACGTACGGCCTGACGATCGTGTGGGCATGGTGCCTGCGCTACGTCGAGCGTTACCGCTGGCTGGTCGACGCGCAGCTCGGATGCGATGCGGTCGTGGTGTCGGCGTTCATCTTCCTCACCGGCGGCGTCACCAGCTTCTTCTCTTCGCTCTACGCGCTGCCGATCATTGCCGGCAGCGTCATCCAGTTTCGTCGCGGCGGCATGATGGTGGCCACGCTGTCTGGCGTGCTCTACGTCGGCATCGTGCTGACGCAGTACGTGCCGCCGTCCATCGCGCCCGACCTCTGGCTCGTCGCGAACGCGACCGCGCTGCCGACGCGGGCGGCCGCGCAGTACGTGGTCGGGCTGAACCTGTTCGGCTTCCTCACGGTGGCGTTGCTCAGCGGGTCGATGGCGGAGGGTGTCCGGTCCGCGGGCGTGCGCCTCGAGCGCGCGTCGAGCGACCTGGCCGACCTGCAGGCGCTGAACCAGAACGTCATCGACAGCCTGCCGAGCGGACTCGTCACGACCGACCCGTCGCAGCTTGTGCTCACGTTCAACCATGCGGCCGAGCGCATCTGTGGGTTGGCCGCCGAGGCGGTGGTCGGCCGGCCGGTGTCCGACGTGTTGCAACTGCCGGCGGAACTGACCGAGGCGTTCAAGCGCGGCCTCGGGCGGAGCGGCGCGCGCCGGCTCGAGCACAAGTTCAGGCGCGGCGATGGTCGAGCCATCGACGTGGGGCTCAGCGCCACCCATGTCGACACGCCGAGCGGCACCGCGGGCTTCCTCATCACCTTCCAGGACCTGACCGACGTGAAGCGGCACGAGCGCGATGCGCAGTTGCAGTCGCGCCTGGCCGCGGTGGGCGAGATGGCCGCTGGCATCGCCCATGAAATCCGCAACCCGCTCGCCTCGATGTCCGGCTCCATCCAGATCCTGCGCGACGACCTGCCGCTCAACGAGGAGCAGGCGCAGTTGATGGACATCGTGTTGCGCGAATCCGACCGCCTGAACACGACGATCAAGTCGTTCCTCGAATACGCGCGTCCGCACCGTTTCGCGATCGCCCGCTTCGATCTGCGCCGCGTCGTGCAGGATGCCGGGTTGCTGCTCCGGAACAGCGCCGACGTGCGCGAGTCGCATACCGTCGACGTGCTGGTGCCCGACGCACCGATCTGGTTCGAGGCTGACGAGGGGCAGGTCAGGCAGATCATCTGGAACCTCGCCACCAACGGGCTGCGGGCGATGCCCGACGGCGGAGCGCTGCTGCTGGGGGCGTCGCTCGACGGCCCCGACGTGGTGGTCACCGTTCAGGACCACGGCGTGGGCATTGCGGCGGAGGCGGTCGAAGGACTGTTCCAGCCGTTCCACGGCACCTTCGCGAAGGGCAGCGGGCTCGGGCTCGCCATCGTCCATCGCATCGTCACCGACTACCAGGGCGCGATCACGGTCGACTCCACGCCCGGCAGCGGTACGACCTTTTCAGTGCGCCTGCCGGCGCGAGCGGAAGTCACCACATGAGCGCCACCGAAACCGCCAGCACCCCCACCGACGCCGCTCGCCAGGCGCCGAGAATTCTCGTCGTCGACGATGAGCCGTCGATGCGGCAGATGCTCGCGATTGTGCTCAAGCGCGAAGGGTATGAAGTGTCGCTGGCCGAGAACGGCCGCATGGCAGTCGCCGCGCTCGAGCGCGGTCCGTTCGACCTGCTGATTTCCGACATCAAGATGCCGGACATGAGCGGGGTCGAGGTGCTGCGGGCCGCGAAGCAGATCGACCCCGACATCCTCGGCATCATGATCACGGCGTTCGCCTCGACCGAGACCGCCATCGAGGCGATGCGGCTCGGCGCCTGCGACTACCTGAGCAAGCCGTTCGACATCGACCTGCTGAAGATGAAGGTGCGCGAGAAGGTGGAGAACCGCCATCTCAAGCAGGAGAACATCCTGCTGAAGCGCACGCTGGGCGTGTCGCACTCGTTCTCGAACATCATCGGGCGCAGCGAGTCGATGCTCGACGTGTTCAAGATGATCGAGACCGTGGCGCGCACTAACAGCACCATCCTGCTGACCGGCGAGTCGGGCACCGGCAAGGGGCTCGTGGCGCAGGCCGTGCACTATCACTCTCTGCGGCGCGACAAGCCGATGGTGGCGCTCAACTGCGGCGCCATGCCAGAAACGCTGCTCGAGTCGGAGATGTTCGGGCACATGCGCGGCGCCTTCACCGGCGCCGACCAGAACAAGAAGGGGCTGCTCGAGGTCGCCGAGAAGGGCACCATCTTCCTCGACGAGATCGGCGAAATGAGCCCGGTGATGCAGGTGAAGTTGCTGCGGGTGCTGCAGGAGCGGCGCTTCCGCCGGGTCGGTGGGCTCGAGGAACTGCAGGCCGACATCCGCGTCATCGCCGCCACGAATCAGGACCTGGCGAAGGCCGTGGCCGAAAGCCGCTTCCGCGAGGACCTGTTCTACCGCATCAATGTCATCCCGATCGTGCTGCCGCCGCTGCGCGAGCGGCGCGAGGACATTCCGCTGCTCGCCGAGCACTTTCTGGCCAAGTACTCGAGCCAGATGGAGAAGCCGGTCACCGCCATCTCGCGCCCGGCGCTCGAACTGCTGCAGAAGCACGACTGGCCGGGTAACATTCGCGAGCTCGAGAACGTCATCGAACGGGCGGTGGCGCTCGAGGGGACGCCGTCCATCCAGCCCGAAAGCCTGCCGGCGGTTGTCCGCGGCGGCTCGCCGCGGCTGGCAGCCTCGCTCACCAGCGGCGGGCACGAAACCCTGCCGGTGGAAGGGCTCGACCTGGAGGCGCGCGTGCAGGAAATCGAGCGGAGTTACCTCTCGCAGGCGCTCGAGCGGGCCAACGGCATGCAGGGCAAGGCCGCTGAGTTACTGGGGATGAGTTTTCGTTCGTTTCGGTATTACGTGAAGAAATATAACCTCCGATAATCAGCTACATGGCTCACGCGATGTTCGCTTACCTTGGTCCCGGCACCGGCAGCTACCTGCTGTAGCTCGGCCTCGCGAGCGCCCGTCGGGCGCCCTACGCCGTGAAGCACTGTCGTCCACGTCCCATCGCCCTGAGAATCGATGTCGATGCCGCTGACACGAAATGTCAGTGCACGCATCTCCACTGGTGGACGCGCCCAGGCATCGGTCGCATAGAGGTGGTGCGTGTCACACTGGGGCAGTTTCGTCAGCGAGATACAGATCTAGTATCGGCGTTGCCTGAGGCAGGGCAGGGTTGCTCATCGACGAGCAGCCGACTGACTGGATTGTGCGCCTGGGAGACTGTCATGAAGACCGTGAAGAAGAACCAGAAGGGTTTCACCCTGATCGAACTGCTGATTGTCGTGGCCATCATCGGCATCATTGCCGCCATTGCGGTGCCGGGGCTGCTGCGCGCCCGCATGTCGGGCACCGAGGCGTCGGCCATCGGCTCGCTCCGCGCCATCAACACCGCGGAGTCGACGTTCTCCTCGAGCTGCGGCGCGAACGGCTACGCGCAGACGCTCGACGACCTGGCCCTGCCGCCGACCGGATTGACCGCCGGCTTCATTTCGCCAGACCTGGCGACCAACGGCGTGTCGAAGAGCGGGTTCATCGTGGACATCGAGGCCGATACCAGTGCGGCGGTCGTGACGCCGGCGTCGAAGACCTGCAACGGGTCGGCTGGCGATGCAGTGTCGGCGTATTTCGCCGAGGCGCACCCCGTCACCGTTGGGTCGACCGGCCAGCGGGCGTTCGCCACCGATACGCGCGGCACCATCTACTTCAACAATCTGGGTGTCACGATCACGCCCGGCATGTCCGGCGCCACGGTGCTGCAGTAGTCGACGCACGTGCTCCCGAACGAGGGGGGAAGCCGCGACTGGCTTCCCCCCTCGTCATGTGCGTACACGCTCCGGTGCGCACACGAGTCTCGCCCTCCTGCGACGACCTGACAAACCTCGTCACCGCCGGTTGACGCAAAGTGTCAATACGCGTGGCTGCGGGGTTGGCGGAATTGCACGGCGGGTCTGCAAGTCCTAGAATCTAAAGGTCCTTCAAAGTGCCGCGGCAAGTGTTGGGATCTGGCATTCACGTTGCTCACAGACATGGCACGGACCGCCCGCATAACGTGGGTAACGTGACCAACCGCTTAGTAGGAGTAGGACCATGAAGAAGATTCGCGACGCCAAGGGTTTCACCCTCATCGAACTGCTGATCGTCGTGGCCATCATCGGCATCATCGCGGCCATCGCCGTCCCCGGCCTGCTGCGCGCCCGTATGTCGGGTAACGAAGCGTCGGCCATCGGCTCGCTGCGCGCCATCAACTCGGCGGAGTCGACCTTCTCGTCGAGCTGCGGCGCCAACGGCTACGCGGTGACCCTGGAAGACCTCTCCAAGCCGCCTTCCGGTTCGAGCGCCGGCTTCATCTCGCCCGACCTCTCGGCCAACGGCGTCAGCAAGAGCGGCTACATCGTGAACCTCGCGGGTGACACCAGCGCGGCAACCATCACGGTGGCGTCGAAGACCTGCAACGCCTCGGCCGCCGCAGCGGTCTCGGCCTACTTCGCTGAAGCGCACCCGGTGACCGTCGGTTCGACCGGCCAGCGCGCGTTCGCCACGGATACCCGCGGCACCATCTACTTCAACAACAACGGCGGGACGATGGCGGCCGGCATGACGGGCGCTGGCGACTCGGTTCTCCAGTAACCTTCCACGCACTGGTCCTGCTGCGACGGGATGCCGCTCACGCGGCATCCCGTTTTCTTGTACACGAGGGTCTGGCTAACATATAGTCCTCATCCTATGAGCACCACCTCTGCGCGATTGGCCCTGCTGTGCGCGCTCGTCGGCCTCGGGGCCGCGGGCACCGCGGCGTACGTGCATTACCGTATGTTCGCGGACCCGACGTACACCAGCTTCTGCGACGTCAACACGACCATCAGCTGCACCCAGGTGTATGCCAGCCGGTTCGGCACCTTTCGGGGCATCTCGGTCTCCGTCTTCGGCGGCATCTGGTTCGGCTTCGCCGCGCTCATGTCCATCGCCGGCATGACCGCGCGCCCGACCGTCCGCGAAAGCATCCCGGCCTACCTGTTCGCCGCGTCGACGCTGGCGCTGGCCGGCATTCTCTATCTCGCGTACGCCTCGTTCGTCATCCTGAAGCTGGTCTGCGTGTTGTGCCTCATCACCTATGCCGCCGTGATTGGGCTCTTCCTCATTTCGGGTGCGGCCACATCCATCCCCATGCTGTCTCTTCCCCGTCGTGCCGCGCAGGATTTGAAGACGTTCGTCACCAGCCCGTTGGCCATTGCCCTGGCGGTGCTCTGGCTGGGTGGCGCTGCCACCACGCTCGCGTTCTTCCCGCGTGAAGCGACCCCCGTCACCAACGCGCTCGGCGGGCTGGCATCGGTGGCGCCGGAAGTGACGCAGGACCAGCGCTCGGAACTCGAGCGCTTCATGGCCAGCGCACCGCGCGTGCCGCTCGTCGTGCCGAACGAGGGCGCGAAGGTGCTGATCGTGAAGTTCGCTGACTTCCAGTGCCCGGCCTGCGGCCAGGCGTTTCTCGCCTACAAGCCGATCATTGCGAAGTACGCGGCGTCGCACCCCGGGCAGGTGAAGGTCGTCCACAAGGACTTCCCGCTCAACCCCAACTGCAACCAGGCGGTACGGACCATGCTGCACCCGTGGGCGTGTGACGCGGCCGTGGCCGTGCGCCTCGCGCGCACGCACAACCGCGGCGAACAGCTCGAGGACTACCTCTACACCAACCAGAAGGACATGACGCCCGAGAGCGTGCGCAAGGCCACGGTCGACGTCGGGCAGGTGACGGACTTCGACGCGAAGTACGCCGCCACCCTGGAACAGGTGAAGAGCGATATCGCGATGGGCCAGCAGCTGAAGGTGAACCAGACGCCGACGTTTTTCATCAACGGCGTCAAGATCGATGGCGCGTGGGCGCCGCAGTTCTTCGAGCAGGCGATCGCGTACGAACTCGCGCACGCCAAGTAGTGCGCTCCTGACGATATGACGGCGCTGGCCACCCACGAGCTGACCAAGGAGTACGCTGTTGGCTTCTGGCGCACACGCCCGTACCGAGCCCTCGACCGGCTGACCCTGGAGGTTGCGCCGGGCGAGGTGTTCGGATTCCTCGGGCCGAACGGCGCCGGCAAGACCACCACGCTGAAGCTCCTCATGCGCCTGGTGTTTCCCACCTCGGGCCATGCGGAGATTCTCGGGCGGCCTGCCGGCGACCTCGACGTGCGCCGGCGCATCGGCTACCTGCCGGAACATCCCTACTTCTACGACTACCTGACCGCCGAGGAACTGCTCGCCTACTTCGCGGGACTCTTCGGCATCAACGGCCAGCAGCGGACCCGCCGCGTGTCGGCGCTGCTCGACGAAGTGGGGCTCGGCGCCGAGCGCCGCCTGCAACTGCGCAAGTTCTCGAAGGGCATGCTGCAGCGCGTCGGGATCGCCCAG
Source organism: Bifidobacterium breve (assembly GCA_943328785.2). GTDB lineage: Bacteria > Acidobacteriota > Vicinamibacteria > Vicinamibacterales > CAVVIG01 > CAVVIG01. The sequence goes on along the minus strand of CALQBJ020000025.1, from coordinate 12,096 downwards.
GCGCTGCTCAACGACCCCGAACTGGTCATCTTCGACGAGCCGATGTCCGGGCTCGACCCGCTCGGCCGCCGCGACGTGCGCTCGCTCATCCTGCGCCTGCGCGACCGTGGCTGCACGGTGTTCTTCAGCTCGCACGTGCTGAGCGACGCCGAGGCGCTCTGCAGCCGGGTGGCCATTCTCGCCAAGGGGCGGCTCATTACCTCGGGGCGGCTGACGGACATGCTGGCGTTCCAGATTCGCGGGTGGGAAGTGGTGGCCGTCGGCGTGGACAGCACGTTGCTGGCGGCGCTCACGCCGCGCGCCACCTCGGTCACCCGTATCGGCGACGACCGCTTCGTGTTCGACCTGCCTGTCGATTCCGGCCCCGATCGCTTCGTGGCCGACCTGTCGGCCGCTGGCGCCACGTTGCTGTCGGTGAACCCAATCCGCGACACGCTCGAAGATTTCTTCGTGCAGCAGGTGACGGCGTCGTCGGTGCCGGAGCAGGACCGCGGCCTCGGCACCGTCGAGGGAGGCACGCGATGAGCCGTCCGGTTGGCGTCATCGCGCTCAACGTCTTCCGCGAGTCGGTGCGCGACAAGGTGCTCTACAACCTCGTCTTCTTCGCCATCGTCCTCATGGGCGCGTCCTACCTGATCGGCCAGCTCACCGCCGGACAGGACGTGAAGATCATCAAGGACCTCGGCCTGGCAGCCACCTCGATCTTCGGGTTGTTCATCGCCGTGTTCATCGGCATCGGGCTAGTCTCGAAGGAAGTGGAGAGGCGCAGCATCTACATCCTGCTCGCCAAGCCGATCGAGCGCTACGAACTGGTGATCGGCAAGTACCTCGGGCTGGTGCTGACGCTGGCGGTGAACGTTGCCGTGATGGCGATCGCGCTCTATGCCGTGCTCGCCTACATGGCCTGGGCGGCTCCGCCGCTCGCCGAGGCCGGCTGGGAGCGGCCGGCGCTCGATCCGGCGATGCTGACCGCCTTCCTGCTCACGTTCTGCGAGTTGGCCATCGTCACGGCCATTGCCGTGTTCTTCTCGACGTTCTCGACGCCTATCCTGTCGGCGGCGTTCACGTTCGCGCTGTTCGTGGCCGGCCGCTTCAGCGCCGACCTCCGGAACTTCAACCAGGTGATCGAGTCGCCGGTGGCGAACGGGCTCACCACGGGGCTCTACTGGATCCTGCCGAACCTGTCGCCCTTCGACGTGCGGTCACAGGTGGTGCACGGCCAGCCGGTGACAGCCGCCTATGTCGCGCTGAGCATCGGCTACGCGCTCCTGTACATCGGCGCGTTGCTCGTCGCGTCCACCGCGGTCTTCTCCAGACGCGATTTCAAGTAGGGCGCCATGGGATCGAGGCTTCGGACAGTTGGTGCCGTAGTCGTCGCCGCCGTCCTGCTCGGCGGCGCGGCAGCCGTGCAGGCGGCGCGCGAACAGCGCGTGCCGCCGCCGCCACCATCGGAGGACTCGCTCTACCTCACCTCCGGGACTGCTGTCCGCCGCCTGACGGTGGGCTACTCGGCGCTTGCCGCGGACCTCTACTGGATCCGGGCCATCCAGTACTACGGCGGCGTGAAACTGCGCTTCCAGAAGGAGCAACCACCTGCGGCGCAGCCCGGCGGCGCTCCGGTCGAGGCCTATCCACTCCTCTATCCGCTGCTCGACCTGACGACGAGTCTCGACCCCTGGTTCAACATCGCCTACCGCTTCGGGTCGATCTTCCTGGCCGAGCCGTATCCTGGCGGAGCCGGGCGGCCCGACCTGGCGGTCACGCTGCTTGAGAAGGGATTGGCTGCTCGACCCGATAAGTGGGAGTACATGCAGGACATCGGGTTCGTGCACTACTGGTGGCGTCACGATTACCGCGCGGCCTCCGACTGGTTCGCCCGGGCGAGCACGGTCGATGGCGCGCCCTGGTTCCTCAAGTCGCTGGCGGCCACGACCCTCGCCGAAGGCGGCGACCGTCAGTCGTCTCGGACGATGTGGGAGGCGATCCGTGCGTCGGCCGAGATCGACTGGCTGCGGAACGACGCCGAGCGCCGGCTGAGTCAACTCGACGCTGCTGACTGGATCGACCAGGTGCAGGCCGACGTGAACCGCGCCCGCGCCGCCGGCGCGCCAACGTCCAGCTGGGCTGACCTCATCCGCGCCGGCGCGCTGCGTGGCGTACCGGTCGACCCAACGCGGACCCCCTTCGAACTTGATCCGTCGGGCACCGTTCGCCTGAGCCGGCAGTCTCCGCTGTTCCCGCTGCCGCTCGAGCCGCAGCGCACCATGACGGCGCCGCAACCATGAACGACATCGCCTTCATTGCCCTCGCGACGATCGTCGGCGCGATGCTCGGCAGTTTCCTGAACGTCTGCATCTACCGCGTGCCGCTGCGGAAGTCGATTGTCTTCCCGGCCTCGGCCTGCGAATCGTGCAAGCGCGAACTCTCCTGGTACGAGAACCTGCCGATCGTCAGCTGGGTGATGCTCGGCGCCACGTGCCGGACGTGCAAGGCGCCGCTGTCGGTGGTCCATCCGCTCGTCGAGGCGCTCACGGCGCTGATGTTCGGCGCGGCCGCCTGGTACTACGGGCCGACGCTGCTGCTGCTGTCGCGGCTGGTGTTCGGCTGCATGCTCATCGTGCTGTTCGCGATCGACTTCGAGCATCAGCTCCTGCCGAACGTGATCACGTTGCCCGGCATCGCCGTCGGCATTGTCTTCAGCGTGGTCACCGGCGAGCCCGGCATCACGGCGTCGCTCATCGGCGCGGTGGTGGGCGGCGGCAGCCTGTGGTTGATTGCCGAGGCGTATTACCGCATCCGCCATGAGGAAGGCCTCGGCGTGGGCGACATGAAGATGCTTGCGATGATCGGCGCCTTCCTCGGCTGGCAGCTGACGATCATGACGCTCGTGATGGGATCGCTGGCCGGCTCGGTGGTGGGGCTCGTGGTCATTGCGGCGCGGAAGGGCGACATGAAGTACGCCTTGCCGTTCGGCACGTTCCTCGCCATGGGCGCGGCGCTGGCGGCGACGGTCGGCCCCGCGTTGCTCACGTGGTACCTGCAATTCTGGGAGCCGCTGTGACACCCCGGCGTGGCGCACTCATCGGGGTGGCACGCGCGGCCAACGCGCTGTTCTTCCTGCTGACCGCCACGTACTGCATCCTCACGTACAGCTCGTTCGCCTACCAGCAGTTCATCCGTCCACGCCTCGTCTCGTCGCTCTCCGGCTTCGTCGCATTTCAGCATCTCTGGTACTGGGTCTTCCTCGGCGTCACCGTCATCACGTTGATGCCCGAGTGGCAGACGTCACGCGGCCGCGCGGTGGCGTGGGCCTATGTCGCGGCGATGGGTGCCGTTGGCCTGGTGATGCTGTACCGGCCGGTGTTGCCGTCGGTCGAGAACGACGCGCGTGGCCTGTGGCTGGCCTGTGCCTTCCTGCTGCCTCCGGCGTGGCTCGCGGTCTACGACCACCTGGCGACATCCGACGACATGGTGCCCCAGACGGTGAACACGGTGCGACTGGTCGTCAGCGCCGCGGCTGCCGCCCTCGTCGTCTGGGCGCTGAATGCCGGCACCGCTCCGCTCCGGTTCGGCGAGCTCGGCGACTACACCACGTCGGCGAGCGCCATGCTGTTCGGCGCCAGCGTGTCGCTGGCCGTGCACGTCGGCATCTTCACCATCCTCGCGGTGGCGCTGGCGATTGCGCTGCGCGCGGCAGGCGGACGGGCCGGTGGGCACCTGCAGTACTGGACCATCGCCGCAGCGACGGGGCTGTTCGTCCTGCTGACGATGAAGTCGCTGGTGTTCGCGGCGCTGTCGTTCGAGGGGTGGCCCGCGTGGATCGTGGCCGCGGAATCGGCCATGGCGTTCACGCTTACCTGGTCGGCCGTGGCTCGCCGGCGTGCCGCCGGCCAGCGTGCGACGCTGAGCGCCGTCGAGATGTGGCTGTCGCCCGTCCCAGGCACCGGCTCGATGCCTGGTGCGCTCATCGGGCTCGTCCTCGTGCCGAGCCTCACCTTCCTGCTGCTGCGACGCGTGGAGCAGTTCGACTGGAACTTCCTCGTGCAGAACCTGTGCGTGCTCGGCGCGTGGCTGCTGATCTTTGCCCTGGTGCACGCCGTCGTGCTGCGCCGGCGCAGCGCCGGACCGTCGCGCCCCTTCGCGCTCGCCGCTCTCGCGGTGATCGCGGTGGCCGGCGTCGGCGCCGGCGATACCATCGAGACGACGCTCCCAGGTTCGCAGCAGTTTGTGCCCGAGTTCGTGCTCGACGCCTACGCCACCGTCGACCCATCCTACCGGCTGATGCGCCACCTGCTGGCCACCGAGCCGCCGGGGTCGCGCGAGTTCTTCGGCTACCTGTCGGCACACTCGCTCATTCAGCACGTCGATGTCGCGCCGGTCGAGGTCGACTTCGTGACGCCGCTCGCGCCGGTGTCCGAGCGGCCGCCGCACATCTTCCTCCTTGTCATCGACAGCCTGCGCCGCGACTACTTGTCGCCCTACAACCCGCGGGTGACCTTCACGCCGGCGATCGACCAGTTCGCGCAGGAGGACTTCGCGTTCCAGCGTGCCTACACGCGCTACGGTGGCACCGGACTCTCGATGCCGGCCATCTGGTCGGGCAGCATGATCCTGCACAAGGAGTACGTGCTGCCGTTCCAGCCGATGAACGCGCTCGAGAAGCTGATTACCGCGAACCGCTACCGGGCGGTGATGAGCATGGACCACATCACCCAGCAGATCGTCTCGGCGTCGTTGCCGGTGGACGAGCTCGACAAGGGGCGCGACGAGATGCACTACGACTTCTGCGGCACGCTCGACGAGCTGCAGGGGAAACTCGGCACCGGCATCGCGGCGCGCGCGCCGATCTTCGCGCACACGCGGTCGCTGAACCTGCACATCTCGAAACTCCAGGTCCGCATCGGCGCGCCCGACCCGGCCTACGGCGGCTTCCAGGCGCCGGCCGCCGCGGCGGTGCGCCGGATGGACGCGTGCTTCGGACGCTTCATGACCTACCTGAAGGACACGGGCCTCTACGAGAACAGCATCGTGGTGCTGACGGCCGATCACGGCGACGCGCTTGGCGAGGCGAAACGCTGGGGGCACGCTTACACGCTCTTCCCGGAGATTGTCCGCGTCCCACTGCTGGTGCACATTCCGTCGCGGCTGCGTTCGCGTCTTACGGCCGACGTCGATGCCGCAAGCTACTCGACTGACATCACGCCGTCGCTCTACGCGCTGCTCGGCTACACGCTGAAACCGACCGAGTGGCCGCTCGGCCGGTCGCTGTTCGTACCGCCTGGCACCGATGTGTCGTGGCGCCGGCATGAGCCGGCACTGGTGGCGTCGAGCTACGGCGCCGTCTACGGCGTGTTGCGCGACAACGGTCAGTCGCTCTACATCGCCGATGGGGTGAACGTGCGCGATTACGCCTACGACCTGCACGGTCTGAAGCCGCTGCGCACCGGCGTGACGCCCGAGGCCCGCCGCGAGAACCGCGCGTTCATCCGTGAACACGTCGGGGCACTCGCCTCGATGTACCACTTCACACCCGCGCCCTGAGGCGACGTGCGCCGTTCGCTGCTCGCCCTGCTGTTCGTCGCCTATGCGGCCGTCTTCGTGCGGCTGCCCGGTTGGTCGGATAGCGACGCGCCGTTCGACCCGCTCGAGCCGCGCGGACGTGAGGTGGAACGGGCGATCGAAACCGGTCAGTTCGCCGCGGCGCTCCCAATTGCGCAGGACCTGCTGGCCGCGCATGCCGACGACGCAACCGTGCTGTTCTGGCTTGCCGAGATTCATCGTGGCCTCGGGCGCCATGACGATGAAGCCGCCGCGCTCGAGCGCATCCTGCTGCTGACACGACACGCCGAGGCTGTCTGCCCCGCACTACCGGAGGCGTATGCCCACCTCGGCGATGCGACGCGTGCGCTCGACGGCTACGAGCGTTGTGCTGCCGCAGGTGCGACTGACGCGGAGCGCTGGTTCGACCTGGCCACCGCCGATGCCGCCGCCGGACGCGCCGCCGCCGCGGAGCAGGCCTTTGCCACGTCGCGTACCATCGACCCGACCAACCCGCGGCTGCCAGCCGCCACCGGCGCCACCGAGGCACGACGATGAGCCGCGGGCCGTGGGGGGGGCTGGTGCGAAGCGCGGTCCTCGCGTTCTGCTGGGCGACCTCGCTCTACGCCTTCATCGCGTCGAGTCCGTTTGCCTACCTGCAGTTCATCAAGCCGCGCGTGTTCCACGGGCTCGGCACCTTCAGCGACTGGCACGCAGCGGCATCGTGGGCGTGGCTCGGCCTGCTCGGACTGCTGCTCTGGCCGCGACGACAGGGGCCGCAGGCGCGTCCGGCATCAGCGCTGTTCCTCGCGAGCACGGGACTCGTCATCGCCGACGCGGTGTGGCGCGTGCTGCCGTCGCTGCGAGACGGCGAGCGCAGCGTCGCCGTCGGTGTGGCGTCGCTGCTGCCCATCGTCTGGCTGGGGTTGCTCGATCATGCGGCCGGGTGGTCCGCGCTCGGCGGTACCACCGCCGCCGCTGACGACGCGACCAGGCAGCGCCAGGACGGACGCCTGTTCACCGCCGCGATGGGCACGGCCATGCTCGCGAGTGCCGGTTACGCCGTGCTGGCGTCGGTGTCGGTGGGGCAGGCGTTCGAACCCGACCTGCTGTCGGCCGGGCTCGCCCTTGGTGTCATGGCCTCCATCGGCGGTCACCTGCTGGTGTTCTCGGCGGCGTTCGTCGTGCTGGCGTGCGCCTCGCGCGTCGGCGGCGCGTCGCCGCGACGGCAGTATCTCGTGCTGCTCCTGCTGGCGACGCTGTTGTTTGCCGGACTGTTCACGCGGTTGGTCGGCAGTTCGGTCGGACTCCGCGGCGCGCAGGGCGCACTGGCGGCGGGCGCCTCCGGACTCAGCGTCGCCCTGGTGTGGGGCGGCCTGCGCCTGCGCCGGTATGCAGACGATGGTCGTGTGGTGGACACCGGAGTCGATGCCTTTCTCGCCCTGCCGTCGGCCGGCGAGCCAGGACGACAGTTCCTCGTGCCGCTGGTGGCCGTGCTGCCGCTGGCGTGGGCCGCGGCGCAGTTGGCTGGCCGGATCGACTGGGACTTCGCGCTCCTCAAGTCGGGCGTCGTCATCGTGTGGCTGCTGACGTTTGCCCTGGTCTACCGCGCGGCGCCGTTGCGCCAGGTGTCGTCGCTGGTCATCGCAGCGGCATGCGGACTGCCGATTGCGGCGCACCTGGCGTGGCGCCCGGTCGGACTCCAGGCGCATGCGCTCGAACGGTACGCCGTGCACAACCCGTCGTTCCTGCTGACCGATAGCCTGCTGCGCGAACCGCAGCAGCGCAGTCGCTTCGATCGCTACCTGCGCGCCAACACCGGGCTGACCGAGAGCACCGTGCAGCCGGTACCGATCGACTTCGTCTCGCCGCTGACGCCGGTCGAGCCGTCCACACGACCGCTGGTGTTCCTGCTGGTCGTCGACTCGCTGCGTGCCGACTACCTCTCACCGTACAACCCGGCGGTGCGGTTCACGCCGAGCCTTGAGGCGTTCGCGAAGGAGAACGGCGTGTTCTCGAATGCGTTCACGCGCCATGGCGGCACCGGTCTGTCGATGCCGGCGATCTGGGCCGGGGCGGTGCTGCCGCACCAGCAGTACGTCCACCCGTTCGCGGCGATGAACACGCTCGAGAAACTGCTGGACGTGAATGGCTACCGGCGCCTCCAGTCGCACGACCACATCACGGAAGCGCTGTGGGCCAACACCGAGCGCGACCTGGTGCTCGACCGCGGACGCACCGAGATGGACTTCGACTTCTGCGGCACCGTCGACGAGATCGGTGGCGCGCTGCAGGCGGGTGCCGCGATACAGGCACCGGTCTTTGCGCAGACGCGCTCCTTGAACCTGCACGTGGCCTCGGTGCGCAACGGCTTCGTGCCTCCGGACACGCACTATCCTGCCGGGTTCGAGCCGCCGTATGCCTACCGTGTCGAACGCATCGACGCCTGCTTCGGCTCGTTCGTCGCGCGTCTCAAGCAACTCGGCCTGTACGACCGCAGCCTGATCGTGCTCACCGCGGACCACGGCGAACTCATCGGCGAAGACGGCCGGTGGGGGCACAGCTACCACATGTTTCCACAGGTGATCCAGGTGCCGCTGTTCGTGCACCTGCCCGCGGCGATGGGGAGCATGCGGACGCAGATGGACCGGGGCGCGATGGCGCTGTCCACCGACATCACGCCCACGATCTACGCGGCGCTGGGCTATCAGTTGTCGTCGCGGCCGCCGCTGGCCGGACGCCCGCTGGCACCGTCGACTCCGGACGACTCGGCCGCGCGCCGGCGAGGGCACGCCGTGCTGTCGGCCAGTTACGGGGCCGTGTACGCCGTCGTGTCGCGCAACGGGCGGCGCCTGTACATCGCCGATGCGATCCAGGAGCGCGACCATGCCTACGAGCGCGCGTCGCTGTCCGATCTGCGTTGGGCCGAGGTTCCGGTGGATGATGGAGCGCGGATGCTCGGACGTCTGCGTATCCGGCGTCACGTCGATGCGATTGGCCGGACCTACGGTTTCGAGCGGCCGTTCTGAGCGGATGACACACGCATGAATACCAACGCCCTCGCCTTTCTCGGGCTCACCGGCATCGTCGGCGCCCTCGCGGGCCTGCTGATGTTCGCAACGCTGCGCATCTTCTCGGCGGCGCGGCAGCGACAGCAGTCCGGTCGTGCCGGTGGGGCAGACTCCGACACACTCTCGGTGGCGCTCGAGGACGCGATCGTGCGACTCAGGGCACAGGAGCGGGCCACGGCCGCCAGAGCCGAGGCCTCCGAGCGGTTGAGCGGCGAGATCATCTCGAGCCTTACGTCCGGCCTGCTGGTCGTCGGGCTCGACGGACACGTGCGCATCATGAACCCTTCGGCGCGCCGGTTGCTCGACTTGCCCGATGCCTCGCCGGCAGGCAACTACCACGACGTCATCGGCGAGCCGGCCCTCTCGCAGACGATCGATGAGTGCCTCTCGAACGGCCGTGCCATCCTTCGCCGGACGATTCACCTGCCGGAAGGGAAGCGGGCGGCCTCACGCTTCGGGGTCACCGTGTCGCCGCTGTTCGACGGCGCCGGCCAGCTCCACGGCGCCGTCTGCCTGTTCACCGATCTGACGGCGGTGCAGCAACTCGAGGAACAGTTACGACTCAAACAGAGCCTGGCAACCGTGGGTGAGCTGACGGCGGGCATCGCCCACGAGTTCAGGAACGGCCTGGCCACCATCCATGGCTACGGTCGCCTGATCGACCCGGCGGCGCTGCCGCCCAACTTCCGTCCCTACATCGAGGGCATTCGCGCCGAGGCGGTGTCACTCGGCGAGATCGTCACCAACTTCCTGAACTTCGCAAAGCCGGCGCAACTGGCGCTGTCCGACGTCGATCTCCGGATGCTGTGCGACCGTGTGGCGGAGGACGTGCGGACAGAGGCGAGGGCGCTCGGCGGCGACGTCACGGTGCAGGGCGAGTTCGGCCCGATCCAGGGCGACGAGGTGCTGCTGCGCCAGACGTTCAGCAACCTGCTGCGCAACGCCATCGAGGCCTGTTCGGGCGCCTCGATCACGCCGCAGGTGACCGTCGACTCGACCGTCGACACGAAGCGTGGCACGTGCACGGTGACGATCGACGACAACGGTCCCGGCGTGCCGGAGCAGGCGCGCGACCGCATCTTCCAGCCGTTCTTCACCTCGAAGAAGCACGGGACCGGGCTTGGCCTGGCGCTGGTCCAGAAGATCGTCGTGTCTCATAACGGGCGCGTCTCGGTCGGCACGTCGCCAGCGGGCGGCGCACGCCTGCAGGTCGTGCTGCCGACCATCTGAGGGCGGTGCGGCAACCGCCGCGCTCGATGCCCAGCCAACGCCAGACGTCCATCTCGATTTCTGCCTCGCGATCGTCGTGACCACCGCGCGCAATCTGATCACTACGTCGGCGTGGGCGCAGGGCGGAAGGCGCGTCATTCGCCGAAAGACTCAACAGAACCGCCGAGTCGTCCGCCCGGTGCAGCCGTGGCCTGCCGGTTGCACCACCGACCGGCATGACGATCGACGACCGTCGTGGTTTCAGCCTCATCGAAGTGATGGTGGCGGTCTCGCTGCTGGCGCTCGGGGTGAGCGCGGCGGCGCAGCTCACGCTGGTATCGGCCGGCGCGCAGCGTGCCGCATCGGACGCGGGCCTCGCGCAGGTGCTGGCGCGTGCACGGCTCGAGGAGTTGCGCGGGCTCGCCTGGACGAGCGACGCCGGTGTCGTGCCGATCAGCGACTGGTCGACCGACCTGAGCGTCACGCCGCCGCGGCCTGCCGGAGGGACGGGACTCGGCGTCTCGCCGGACGGCGCCCTTCTCTCGAATGTCGACGGCTACTGCGACTTCCTCGACGCTCGCGGCAGGTGGCTCGCCGGCGGCACCCGTCCGCCCGAGGGCACGGCCTGGGTGCGCCGCTGGGCGATCGATCTGCCAGGTGCGCTGGCTGACACGGTGCGCCTGCAGGTGCTGGTGGTGCCGGTCGATCGCGCAGCCGCCGACCGCGTCGTTGCGGCGGCGCGGGCGGTAAATGGCGCGTGGCTCGTCGCCCTCCGGCCGCGGAGGATGCGATGACGCGGATGCGCAGTGCCTCGGACGAGGCGGCCGGCTTCTCCCTCGTCGAGATGCTGGTGGCGCTCACCATCTCGGTGCTCGTCACCTCGGCGGTGTTCGCGATGCTCGCACCGGCCGACGGCGCGTTCCAGACACAGCCCGAACGAGCCGATGTCGAACAGCGGCTGCGGGCGGCGGTCGATGCGGTGACGCGCGACCTGGTGGTTGCCGGAAGCGTGCCCGCGCTGGCGTGGGCGGCGCGGGCGCCGTCGCCAGCGGCGGCGGTCTTCCCGCACCGGATCGGACGCCGGACACCGGACCCCGCCGGCAGTTTCGACGCGAGCCGCGTATCGATGTGGTCGGCGGACACCACGGCCCCGCACGGGCTGCTCGCCGCACCGCTCGCCTCCAGCGCGGGAGCCACGACCATCGCGGCCGGTCCTGGCTGCGTGGCTGGTGATCCGTCGTGCGGGTTCCGCGCTGGCCAGACCGTCGCCGCGATCGGACCGCATGGCGCCTGGGATCTGTTCACCATCACCGGCGTCTCCGGGATGACGCTCACGCTGCAGCACAACCTGCGCGACGGCCCTGCCGTGTTCGCCCCTGAGCAGACGATGGTCACCGTGGTCACGACGAGAAACTACTTTCTCAAGGAAGACCGGACGTCATCGACGCCGCAGTTGGTGCGCTACGACGCGACCGGCGGCGCGGACGTGCCAGTGGTCGACCACGTGGCGGCGCTGCGGTTCGATTACTTCGGTGAGGCCGAGCCGCCGGTCATCGTGCCGGGTGTGGCGTCTACCGAAGTGCCGCGCGTGTCGTACGGACCGGTGCCGCCCGACCGGGCCGTCACCGTGCCAGGTTTCCCGCCCGGCGAGAACTGCGTGTTCTCGCGGACCGCCTCCGGCGATGCCGCGCCGCGCCTTGCCCAGCTCGCGGCCTCGGCGTCGCTGGTGCCGCTGACGCCCGCGTTGCTGACCGACGGACCCTGGTGTCCGGACGCGGCGGATCCGAATCGCTACGACGCCGATCTGCTGCGGGTGCGGCAGGTGGTGATGACGCTAACCGTCCAGTCAGCGGTTGCCGCGCTGCGCGGGCCGGCCGGCCCGCTGTTCACGCGTGGCGGCACCGCACGCGGTACCCGTCTGGTGCCCGATCGGGTGGTGCGGCTGGTCCTGTCGCCGAAGCCGCTCGGACTGGGGCGCTGAGTGGGTAACGAACGGGGCCTGGCCCTCATCATCACGCTGCTCGCCATGTTGTTGCTCTCGGCGGTCGGGGCGGCGCTCGTCCTGGTCACCAGCGCCGATACGCTGATCGCCGCGAACAGTGGCGCGTCCTCCGAAGCCTGCTACGCCGCCGATGCGGCCTTCGAGCGCACCGTTGCGGAGTTGCGCAGTGCGCCGAGCTTCACCGCGGTGCTGAACGGGGCCGTCGCCTCGGCCTTTCGCGACGGGGTCGCGTCAGGGTCCCGCACCCTGCCCGACGGCTCGTCCATCGATCTCGGT
>CALQBJ020000024.1 GCA_943328785.2 Bifidobacterium breve | reverse complement strand
GTGCCGACCACCATCAAGGGACGGCCCGGTGTCGCCTCGAACGAAACATCGTGCACGACTCGAGCCTCGAGGCGGCGTGGCGATCCCACCCGGTCGTAGCCGCCACGCAGGATGTCGGCAAACGCATAGCGGCGCGCGACGTTGAGCTGGCGGCAGAACACCTTGCTCACGTGATCGAACCGGAGCACGCCCTGGCGTGCAGCCCGGTCTATCGGCGCGGCAGACACTCGAGCGCCCTCGGCATGGAATAGCGATAGAAGCGGAGCCCGACCAGGAGCAGCGCGCCCGCGACGAGGATCGCGACCGGGAACCCGAGCTCGTCGAGCTGCCATCCGGTCGTGAGCCACTGACGCGGCGCCATGATCAGATACGTCAGCGGGTTGATCTGGTTCAGCCAATGCAGCGGACCGCTGGCCGGAGAGTCGTAGAGGATCGGCGCGGTCCACATGAGCATGGGCGCAATCAGCGGCAGCCCATACCGGATATCAAGGTAGACGAAGCTGACCGGCACGAAGAACACGCCGACCGCTACCCCCGCCATGATGATGAAGGGGGCCGCCAGCAGGCCGAGCACGGCCGAGGCGGGCGGGACCATGCCGATGCTGGCGTAAGCGGCGACCATGATGAGCACGTAGATCGACGCGTTGAACAGGGCGTAAGTGCAGCCCGCCACCAGGACCGCTTCGTGCGGAAAGGGCACTTCCGAGAGCAGCCCGCGCAGGCGACGCGCCACCCACTGTGGGCTGTATAGCCCGTCCCAGAACATCTGCCAGAGCAGCAGGCCGAAAATCGAGTGCAGCGCGTACAGGCGGGGCCCCTTGCCGGCGCCCAGTCCGAGCTGGCCACCGACCAGCACGAGCGGCAGAAACGAGAGCAGCACCTGTCCAACCAGCCAGGCCGATCCCAGGAATGTCTGACGCACGCGAGCGCGGTAGTCGCGCAGGAACAGCAGCCGACCGATCTCGATGAGCGACCGCATCCGGTTCCACCACGCGGTCACGCGTCCGATGAACGACCCTGGCCCGTTCACGCCGACCTCCGTGTCGAGGCCGCTCGCACGGCCTCGAGCGCGACCGAGGCGAGCCGTTGACCCGATCGCGCGTCCCGGAACGTGCAGAGCCGCTCGACGAGCGTGCGGCGCGCGGTGCTGTCCGCCGTGCGATCGGCCAGATACCGACGGACCGCGGCGATGAGTTCGTCAGGCGAGCCAGCGACGACCGCGGCCCCGCTCTCGAGCACCGGCTGGTAGTGCTCGAACTGGAAGTAGCGCCGGATCGACACGGCGTCAGGCAGACCCGGCTGCTGGTCGAAGCCGACGTTGACGACTGGCGTGTCGAAGACGCATGCCTCGATCGTTGTCGTCGAGGCGAAGTTCACGAGGACGTCGGAGCAAGCCAGCGTTGCCGCCAGTCGTTGCCTGTCGGCCGTCGTCGCGGAGAACTGGTCGAATTCAGGAGTGCCCGGCGTGCCGCGCAGGTGCGCGACCGGCTTTTCGATCCGCACGTGCGGCCGGCCGTCGAGATGTCGATAGGCGGAGAGGTCGTCTCGTGGGTGCACGCGGACCAGCAGTTGCGCCGGTCGCCCGAACGCGTCGCTGGCGATGGCGCTGCTCAAGCTGTCGATCAGCCAGGCCGTCGACGGATACATCGAATGCGGCGCCGTCGCGATCGTCACGAGTGCCCGCGCCGGGTCGAGGCCCGAGTCGACCAGGAACGTGTCGCGCGAGCGTCGCGGCATGTCCTCGAAATAGCGGTCGAACTGCACCGCACCCACGACGCTCACAGCGTCGGGCGAAAAACCGTGATAGCAGACCGCCTGCTGCCGCATGTCCTCGTTCCACACCGCCAGGCGGTCGACTGGAATGATCGTGTGGTATTTCGAGACCAGGTTGTCCCACCCGAGATCGACCCCCATCTGCGGCACGCCGGCCCGCCGCGCCGCGTAGATCAGCGGTACTTCCGCGGTCAGGAACCCGGCCGATGCGGTGATCACCATGGCTGGTCGCTTGGTGGCGAAGAGCGCGTCGAGTTCGGGCGCGTGGCTCAGGCGCTCGGCCAGCGAGTAGAGTGCCCGCCTCGGAATGGGCGCGCGGGCGATCACGCTCTTCGCGGTCGCCAGCACCGCCCGGCCTCGCCAGGGTTCGAGCATGCGGGCACGGTCGCGCTGCAAGCGCACGGCGCGCAGGCCCGACTGCACCAGGAAGCGCTCGCACAACGTCGATTCGAGGATGCGTTCGGTGACGGTGGGCGTCCATGGCCGCAGCGTATTGAAGCTCACGTGCTCGCGGGTGAATTCCTCCAGGAAGCCACGATCGCCGGCAAAGGGCGTGAGCACCACCACCTCGAGCCCGCCGTCGACGAGTGTCGACAGAAACGAGCTGCGCAGCAGGTTCGCGACGTTGTGTCCGGACGGGACGGCGAGGAAGACGCAGGGACGCTCTCGTCCCGGCTGAACCACCGGAGAGGCATCAGGGCGATGCTCGTGCGATGGCGCTGCCTGGACAGCCATCGTGCTGCCGCTCATGGGCGTGCGCCGCGCGCTTTCAGGATGGCGTCGCAGACTTCCCTGACAGCGCCGAATCCCCCAGGGCGTCGCGTGATGTACTTGGCGACGCGCAATACCTCCGGGTAGCCATCGGCGACGGAAATGGGGAAGCCGACATGCTCCATGCAGTCGAGGTCGTTGACGTCGTTCCCGACGTAGGCGACCCGGTCTGGATCGATGCCGCGCGCGTCGAGCAGTTCCTTGAGCGACGCCCACTTGTCGTCGCTGCCGTGCATGCACTCGAGCTTTAGCTTGTGGGCGCGGTGCACGACGATCGGCACCTTCTCGGTCGAGAGGATGAGCATCGGCACACCCGCGTGGCGCAAGGCCGCCAGTCCCATGCCGTCACTGCGATTGCAGAATGCCGCCTCACGCCCGTCGTCGGTGACCAAGACGCGATTGTCGGTCATGACGCCGTCGAAGTCCAACACGAGCAAAGCCAGACTGCGGAGACGTCTGGAGAGGGCGGGAGTGATGGTCGAGCGGGGACGGGAGCGGGGGCGCGTCACCGGGGTTCCAGACCAGGCTGGCGACCGATTGTGGAGCTGTAACTCGGCAAAATTCTATTCTACTGTTCTGTAAGCGAGACCTCGGAGTTATACTCCAGATTAGCATCGGAAACTAGGGCGCGCCTACCCGCATACCATCCCGTTTCTGCCGAGTTGACCGCGTCTGATGACCTGCACGACAATGTCTGCGATACAGCCCCAAGAGGTTCGCGCAGGCGTCCCTGCGGAGGCCTGCGCTGCCGGTCCCGCCGGAGCCACCAGCGGTGGGTCGAGCGTGTCCGTGTCGCAAGTGCGCTGAGAGTGGCGAACCTGAGTCCTACGTTGCAGAAATCCGGCAAAGCGCCTCGATCTAGCGCAGCAAATACTGTGGGCAAGGCCGTCCTTCGCGCGGTGCGCCGCATCCCTGTCGTTCGTAACAAGGTGGTGCCGTGGCTGATCCGCGAAGAGGTCGACATGATGCCCGCTGCGCCGGTGGTTGCGCAGATGCGGCGCGAACTCGAGGCGGTCTCGAAGATGCGCGGCCACATCATGGTCGGGCCGTGGCTCTCGGAAGTGGGGTTTGAGCTGCTCTACTTCGTGCCGTTCCTGCGATGGGCCAAAGACGAGTTCGGGTTCGATCCCTCGCGCATGATTGCCGTGTCGCGCGGTGGCGTGGCGAGCTGGTACGCAGGGATCGCCGACCATTACCTCGACCTCTTCGATCTGCACTCGGTCGACGAGTACCGCGAGGCCAACGAGGCGCGCTGGCAGGAAGCGGGTAACCAGAAGCAGTACGACGTGGGCACATTCGACCGCCACATCCTGAATCTGGTGCGGAGGAAGACGGGCCTCGAGGTGCAGGGCATGCTGCACCCGTCGATCATGTATCGCCTCCTCCGATTCTTCTGGTACGAGAAGGCGCCGGTCAGCCTGCTACACAAGCACACCAAGTACGAGCCGCTGGTGCCGCCGCCGCTTCCGCCCGATCGATACGGGCTGCCGGAGCGCTATACGGCCGTGCGGTTCTACTTCAGGCCGTCGTTTCCAGACTCGCCCGAGAATCGGGCGCTCGTCTCGGGTCTTATCTCGCGCCTGGCCACCGACCGCGCGGTCGTCCTCCTCAATCCGGGGCTCAGGCTCGACGATCACGACGACGTGGACGTGGGGGCGAACCGCGGCCTCCATCGCATTGACCATGTGCTGACGGCGAAGGATAATCTCGGCGTGCAGACGGCTGTCATCGCCCATGCCGACGCATTTATCGGCACCTACGGCGGCCTGTCCTATCTGGGACCATATCTGAAGGTGCCGACGGTGGGGCTGTTCTCGCACGCGCCAGAACTGGTGCCGGCGCATCTGGATGTGACGTGGCGGCTTGCGAGCCGGTTTTCGTCACCGCTGACCGTGTTGAGTAGTGCGGACATCGGCCTGCTCCAGTCGATCCTGGGGGACTGGTCCAAGGACGCCGGGACCGCCCCGGTATGCGGGACCAGCATGGTATGATCATGACTTTTGAGCAACTCGCCGAGCTCAGGGGGATTGTGGCGATGGTCGACGGAGCGTTCGACCCGCTGCATGCTGGGCACATCGCCTATTTTCGTGCCGCCGCTGAAGTCGGTGACCCCCTGCTTTGCAACGTGGCCTCTGACCGGTACGTGGCGACCAAGCATCCGGCGCTCCTGCCTGACTGGCAGCGTGCGACTGTCATCGACGCGCTGCGCGACATCGCGTACACGCACGTCAACGCCTACGACACCGAGACCGTGCTCGAGCACTTGCGGCCGAAGCGTTACGTGAAGGGGATGGACTGGGAAGGCCGCTTGCCACCACGGCAGGTGGAGATTTGCGCGCGATTCGGCATCGAAATCGTGTTCCTCGACACGATTCGCGATTCGTCGTCGCGTCTGCTGCGCGCGTATGCCGAAGGCATGCGCGGACAATCTGGAGAGGTACACGCCCGATGACGGTTACCGCATTCGAAGCTGCCATTTACGCACAGCGCCCATCGTCGGCCGAGCACTACGACGTCAGCTACTTCCGGGACAACTGGCGAGCCGAGGGCAACGACTACTCGCTCGAGACGCGGCGCCGGATGGAAGGGCGTAATCCGGAGCTGACCAAGGAAGTCTTCCAGCCGAAGAAGGTGCTGGACCTCGGGTGCGGGCCGGGCGCGCTGATGCACCTGCTCGCCGAACTCGGCGTCGACGTCGATGGCATCGACTTCTCGGAGAGCAGCCGCGAGCTCGCGTCTGACCTCGTGCGCGAGCGTATCGCGATCGGCACCACCTACGACCAGATCAAGCCGGACAACTCGTACGACCTCGTGGTCTGCCGCGAGGTCATGGAGCACCTCACGGTGTTCCAGGTGAAGCGCACGGTGCAGAATATGGTCCGCATGACGTCGCGGTTCCTCTACTGCACGACTCGGTTTCATCCGGAGCCGCAGAGCCTGCTCGACTACACGACGCAGTTCGACGTCGACCCGACGCACATCACGCTGCTGAACAAGGATTTCCTCCGCCTGATGTTCGTGCTCGAAGGCTGCCGATCGAGGCCGGATCTCGAGTCGCGTCTGGACTGGCTGGGCAAGGGCCGGGTCATCGTCATGGAGAAGCATGCACCCGAGCTCTAATCCGGTTGCTGATGCCGCTGCGGCAGGGGGCGTGGACAGCGTGTCCTCGTCCCAGGGCTTCAACGACTGCATCGTTGGCTACCACACGAACCCGTGGACGTGCGGCATCGCGAAGTTCAACGCGATTCTCGCCCGGCACCTTGGCGTGCCGGTGGTCGGCTTTGCTGGCATGACCCGCGAGCAGGGACGCCGGCCGCTGCTGTCAGTGAAGTTCTCGGAGTTCACGCCGGACCACATCCCGGAGTTCGATGCGTGGGCGCACGAGCGTAAGGGCGAGTACGACCTGTTCCTCCATGCGCTGTCGGGCGACCCGGTGGAGCAGCGGCTCATTGCGAACGCCGTTCGGGTCTACTGCGGCAACCGGGAGCTCACCGCGCGGCTGCGCGAACTGCGGGCCGACTGTGTCGAGCTGTTCTGCCCGGGCACGATCACGATGCCCCATCGGATCAACAAGACCGAGTTGCAGGTGTTCACCTTCGGCATGGCCCACAAGATCCGCGTCGACCACTATCGGAAGCTCGCGCGGTTGCTCGACGCGACCGGTCGTAGCTACAAGGTCTTCGTATCGACCGCCCTGCACGAAGGCACCAACTTCGACGGTTCATTCGTTGTCCGGTTCGAGGAACTGCAGGAGATATTCGGGCCCCATGTCTACTTCATGGGCTACCTCTCGGACACGGCCGTGTTCAATCACCTGCTCGACGCCTCGTTTCTCGCGGCGTTCTTCGAGCACGGGCTTCGCGCCAACAACACGACCGTCAATGCGGCCCTCGAGTATGGCCGCGCGGTGGTGACCAACCTCGACGCCTTCTCGCCCGCCGGCTACGAGCACATGGACACGGTGCTCGACATCAACCGGCTGGAACAGATTCCCGATGGCCAGACGCTCGAGCGAATCGGTCAGTCCGCAAGGGCGGTCGCGCTCGACCGCTACGGCTGGAACCGGCTGATCGCGCAGCTCACCGCCGACTCTTTGTGAAGCCTCAGAAAGGAACCTAGCGTGGCCCGGAACCTCACTATCGGACAGCACCAGATCGGCGACGACACGCGCTGCTACGTCATTGCGGAAGTCGGACACAACCATCAGGGCAGCGTGAAGACCTGCATGGACCTGTTCCACGCCGCGAAGGAAGCAGGCGTGAGCGCGGTCAAGCTGCAGAAGCGCAACAATCGGACGCTCTATACGAAGGCTGCGTACGACCGGCCGTACGACAACGAGAACAGCTACGGCCCGACCTACGGCGCGCACCGCGAGGCGCTCGAGTTCGGACCGGCCGAATACAAGGATCTCCAACAGTACTGCAGCGAGATCGGTGTCGACTTCTTCTCGACCGCCTTCGATTTCGAGAGCGCCGACTTCCTCCAGTCGATCGATGTGCCAGCCTACAAGATCGCCTCGGGCGACTTGAAGAACACGCCGCTGCTGAAGCACGTGGCTTCCTTCGGCAAGCCGATGATCGTCAGCACCGGCGGCGGCAGCCTCGACGACGTGCGGCGAGCGCATGACGCCGTCATGCCGATCAACTCGCAGCTATCCATCCTGCAGTGCACCGCTGGCTACCCCGCCAACTGGGATGAACTGAACCTGGCGGTCATCGGCACCTATCGCGAGATGTTCTCTGACGCCACGATCGGGTTCTCCAGCCACGACAACGGCATCTCGATGGCCGTGGCAGCCTACGTGCTCGGCGCACGCATCATCGAGAAGCACTTCACGCTGAACCGCGCCTGGAAGGGCACCGACCACGCCTTCTCGCTCGAGCCGGTCGGCATGCGCAAGATGGTGCGAGACCTCGAGCGCACCTGGCAGGCGATGGGCGACGGCCAGAAGGGTATCTACCCGTCCGAGGTGGTGCCGATCACCAAGATGGGCAAGAAGCTGGTCGCGGCCCGAGCGCTACCGACCGGTCACGTGCTGCTGCGCGAGGACATCTGCCTGAAGTCGCCGGGCGACGGCCTGCCGCCGTACGAACTCGATACCGTCATCGGCCAGACGCTGCTCCAGCCGGTCAACGAGGACGACGAGTTCTCGTTCCAGATCATGACGAAGACGCCAGAGTTCGCCCGGTAATGAGCACCCGGTTCTCGCTCGACGGCCAGGTGGCCGTGGTGACCGGCGCGCAGGGGCGCCTTGGGCCCGTCTGGGTCGACACGCTGCTCGAAGCTGGCGCAGTGGTGTGGGCCCTCGACCGTCCAGGCGCCAGCGCCTCTGCCGGATTCGACGCGCTTCAGGCGAGGTCTGACGCGTCCAGGCTCTTTATCGGTACTGCCGACGTCACCGATCGCGCGAGCATAGAGGCCGCGCGTGACGCAGTCCTTGCGAAGAGCGGCGTGCCCTCGATCCTCGTGAACAACGCCGGCATCGACCAGCCGCCAGACTCAGGTACGTCGCGCGCTCGCATCGAGGACCTGCCGGTGGAACTGTTCCGCCGGATGGTCGACGTGAACCTGATCGGCACCTTCCAGATGATGCAGGTGTTCGGCACGCTCATGGTGGAGCGTGGCAGCGGCAGTATCATCAACATCGGATCGCTCTACGCGTCGGTCTCGCCAGACCAGCGCTTCTACGATCACTTTCCCGGCGAACCCCCCTTCCTGAAGGTGCCGAGCTACGGTGCCTCGAAGGCCGGCGTCGTCAGCATGACGAAGTACTTCTCCACGTTGTGGGGCGGCTACGGGGTGCGCGTGAACACGTTGTCGCCCGGTGGCGTGCTCGGCGCGCAGGATGCCGACTTCAAGCAAAAATACTCGAGCCGCGTGCCGCTCCGCCGCCTCGCGGCTGAAGACGATCTCAAGGGGCCGCTGCTCTTCCTCGCGTCGACTGCGTCGTCGTACGTGAGCGGCCACGAACTGCGCGTCGACGGCGGCTTCACCGCGTGGTAATTCCCGTGGCCGATCTCACTATTCCGCGCGTACTCCCGAACCAGATCGCCGGGGAGGACTGCCTCGCTGCTGACGGTCAGACCGTCAGCAAGAAGAGCCCGCACGACGGCAGCGAGATCTGTCAGGTGGCTCGCTCGAAAGCGTCCGACATCGCCCGCGCCATTGCGGCGGCGAAGGCGGCACAGCCGGCGTGGGCGGCCCTTACGGTCGTCCGCCGTGGCGAGATCCTTCGCGCCACCGCGCAGTTGATGCAGCAGCACAGGCAAGCGCTGGCTGCCATCGTCGCGCTCGAAACCGGCAAGTCGCTGAAGGACGCTCTCGGAGAGACCGATGCGGCCATCGAAATGGGCTTCTTCGTCGCTGGGGAAGGTCGTCGCTTCTACGGCCGCACCACGACCAGCGCCGTCGCAGATCGACAGGCGATGACAGTCCGGCAGCCCATCGGCGTGGCCGGTCTCATCATCGCCGCAAACACGCCGATCGCGAACGTCGCGTGGAAGGCCTTTCCGGCGCTGCTGTGCGGTAACGGCGCCGTGATGAAGCCGTCGGAAGATACGCCGATCACCGCCTGGGCGTGTGCCCTGCTCCTGCGCGAAGCAGGCCTGCCCGCCGGCGTCTACAGCAATGTCAATGGCTTCGGCGATGAAGCGGGCGCCCCGCTGGTCGAGAGCGCCGATGTCGATGTGGTGAGCTTTACGGGATCCACAGGCGTCGGGCGCTGGATTGCCGCCACCTGCGGGCGTCGGCTCGCGAAGGTCTGCCTCGAACTCGGCGGCAAGAACCCGTTCATCGTCTGCGACGATGCAGACTTGGACAAGGCGGTGACGTTTGCGCTCGCATCGGCGTTCAGCAACGCCGGCCAGCGCTGTGCATCGGGTAGCCGTCTGCTCGTGTTCGATGCGGTCTACGACGAGTTCAAGCATCGCCTGGTCGACGCGGCCAAAAAGCTGGCGATCGGGCCCGGCGATGCGGACTATTACGGTGCGGTGATCAACGAGAAGCAGCTGAACAACATGCTCGAGGCGATCAACGCGGCCCGCAACGCTGGCGCGACGATCGTCTCGGGTGGGACGCGGCTCGACGATCCGGCACACCGCAACGGGTATTACCTCGCTCCGACGATCATCGAGAATGCATCGCGCACGGCCGAGATCACGGCGAACGAACTCTTCGGACCCATCACCTGTCTCTACCGAGTGCAGGGGTTCGAGGATGCGCTCGCGTTTGCCGATGCCAGCCCGTTCGGCCTCACCTCTGCCATTCATACGCGCTACGTCAACCGGGCGATGACCTTCCTGCAGCGCATCAAGGCCGGCGTGGCCAGTGTGAACGGCGGCACCTTCGGCAGCGAGCCGCACCTGCCGTTCGGCGGCCTGCGGCAGTCGGGCACTGGCTGGCGCGAAGCCGGCACAGAGGCGCTCGACGTGTACTCGGAGTGGAAAACCGTGTACATCAACTACAACCCGCAGGGCGTCTGATGACCCCCACCCGGCCGTCGCTCGTGGGCCTGATTCCCGCACGCAAGGGATCGAAGCGGGTCGTCGGCAAGAACGTGCGTCCACTGCACGGACACCCGATGCTGGCGTATACGATCTGCGCGACGCTCGACAGCGGGGTGTGCGACCGGGTGATCGTGTCGACCGACGCCGAGGACATTGCCGACATCGCCCGGCATTACGGTGCCGAGGTGCCATTCCTGCGCCCCGCTGAAATGGCCGGCGATATGTCGCCCGACGTCGAGTGGATCGAATTTACGCTCGCCACGCTGGCACAGCAGGGCGAGGCGTTCGACTGTTTCGCCCTCCTCAGGCCGACGAGCCCTTTCCGTACGGCGGCGACGATCCGGCGCGCATGGGATCAGTTCTCAGCCGACTCGGCGGTCGACTCGCTGCGCGCGGTCGAGAAGTGCACGGAACACCCGGGCAAGATGTGGGTCATCCGCGGACACCGCCTGCTGCCCCTGCTGCCGTTCGGCCCGGCCAGCCAGCCCTGGCACAGCACACCGTATCAGGCGCTTCCCGAGGTCTACATCCAGAACGCCAGCCTCGAGATTGCACGGACGCGCGTCGTGATGCAGGGGCGGACGATTGCCGGCGAGACGGTGATGCCATTTCTGACCGACGCGGCCGAAGGGTTCGACATCAACAACGAACAGGATTGGATGCTCGCCGAGTACATGCTCGCGCAGAGCTCGGCCGTGCTGCCCGTCGTGGGTCGGCCGGCGTTTTCAGTGAAGGTGTAACGACAGATGGGTGAACAACAACTCGATGTGGTGACGAGCGACGAGCTGAAGTACGTGCCGCGCTCGGAGTTCGGGCGGCTCCTGGCGGCCGATCTCGACGCGCAAACGCGCACGCAGGCTTTCGCCGCACTGTGCCGCATCAACACGCTCTACATGATTGCGCAGGCCTGGTCAGGTCACCTCGGCACCAGCTTCAGCTCACTCGAGATCATGAGCTGGCTGTTCCTCAACGAGCTGCGCGATCTCGACAAGGGGCCAGACGCCTGCGACGTGTTCTTCTCGTCAAAGGGCCACGACGCGCCCGCCCTCTACTCGGTCTTCATGGGACTCGGCCTCATGCCCGACGACAAGCTCCACCAGCTTCGCCGTCTGCACGGCCTGCCGGGACACCCACACGTGGAGACGCCGTACATCCAGGCCAACACCGGTTCGCTCGGGATGGGCGTGTCGAAGGCCAAGGGCATGGTCTTCGCCGACCGGCTGATGGGTCGGGAGCGCAAGGTGTTCGTGCTTGCCGGAGACGGTGAACTGCAGGAAGGGCAGTTCTGGGAGTCGCTCCCGACCGCCGTGCACCACAGGATGCACGAGATTGTCGTGATCGTCGACCACAACAAGATGCAGTCGGATACGTGGGTGGCCGACGTGAACGATCTCGGCGACCTCGAGGCCAAGTTCTCCGCGTTCGGCTGGCATGTCACGCGGGTGGATGGACACGACACCGCCGCGCTCCATGCAACGCTGCGTTCACTCGATGCGGTCACCGATCGGCCGAAGGTGATCATTGCCGACACGGTGAAGGGCAAGGGCGTGTCTTTCATGGAGGGGCCCGCCACCGAGGCTGGCCAGCTCTATCTGTTCCACTCGGGAGCGCCGAACGAAGATCAGTATGCGCGCGGCTCGCTCGAGCTGATCGAGAAGGCGCAGGCCCTGTTCACCTCGTCCGGTCTCGGCACGCTGGCGCTCGAATCGCGCCAGCGCACGGCGCGCAAGCCGGTGCTCGCCGTCCAGCGTCTGGTCGCCGCATACACGAATGCGCTGATCGCACAGGCCTCGCGTAACCCGCGCGTCATTGCGCTCGACGCCGACCTGGTGAAGGACTGCGGCCTCATCGAGTTTCGCGACCAGTTCCCGAGCCGCTTCTTCGAGTGCGGCATCGCCGAGCAGGACATGGTGTCGATGGCGTGCGGCATGGCACATCGCGGTGCGCTGCCGGTCGTTCACTCGTTTGCCTGCTTTCTGGCCGCACGCCCGAACGAACAGATCTACAACCAGGCCAGCGAGGCGACGCGTGTCGTCTACGTCGGCTCGCTCGCGGGCCTGCTGCCAGGTGGCCCCGGCCATTCGCACCAGTCGGTTCGTGATATCTCGGCGCTTGGCGCCGTGCCAAAGCTCCTGGCGGCCGAGCCGTGCACCGAGCGGGAAGTGGAACTACTGGTCGACTACCTGTTTAACCACGCGGAAGGCAGCAGCTACCTGCGCCTGGTGTCACTCGGCTGGCCCGTGCCCTTCGAGCTTCCAGCCGCCTACGAAGTCGTGCCAGGACGTGGCGTGGTCGTACGCGAGGGGCGCGACGCCGTAGTGTTCGGCTACGGGCCGTGGCTCCTGTCGAACGCGTACGAGGCCGCCCAGCAGCTCGCCTCGCAGGGCGTCGACCTGAAGATCGTGAACCTGCCGTGGCTGAACCGGGTCGATCGGGAGTGGTTGCGGGAGGTGGTCGGTTCCGCCCGCCAGATCTTCACGCTCGACAACCACTACCTGCATGGCGGCCAGGGCGAGATGATCGCTGCTGCCGTGAGCACGCTCGGCCTCGAACCGTCGGTTCGCGTCACGCCGATTGGCGTCACCGAACTGCCGGAGTGCGGCACCAACGAAGAAGTGTTGGCGTATCACCAACTCGACACCGAGGGACTGCTGCGCCAGTTCTCCGCGCAACTGGCGGGAGCGCCGGGCCGCTGACCGCCTGATGCGTGGCAAGCCGAGAGTACTCGGTGTAATCGCATCCTCCGTGCCCGGCGGCGCGGAGGCCGTCTTCGCCACGTTGCTCGACGGGCTCCGCGAGCGCTTCGATTGCTACGTGGTCTGCGATCGCATCGGTGCGATGGTCGATCGCTACCGTGCCTCCGCCGTGGACCTCGTGGCCACGCCTCTCGACGCACCCACGCATCTCGGCGCTCGGCAGGTCATCGCCGACGCGATCAATCGCTGGTCGATCGACGTCGTGCACACGCATCTCTGGAATGCCGACCTGCTCGGTGGGCTGGCCGCGAGGCGGACACACCGGCCAATCGTGAGCACCGTCCACGGCAGCAACTTCCTTCCGTATGGAGCGCGAGGGCTGCACCTCGCTCGTCGGCGGCTGCTGTCGCTGACCTACCGCGGTGTCTACCGGATGTGCGATGCGGTGCTCGCCCCGTCGCAGGCGCTCGTGCACGATCTCGCCACCCGGCAGGGCATCCGTGTTCCGCTCGACACGCTGCGCGTCGTGCCCAACGGGCTCGACATCGACGCGGCACGTGCGCGTGCGCGCGACGGCACTCTCCCCGAGATCGTGACCAAGCGCCTGCCGGCGCCGCTCGTCGTGTCGGTCGGCAACATGTTCGCGATCAAGGGGCAGGAGTGGCTCGTGCGCGCCTGGCCGGCCGTTCTGGCCAGCAGGGCCGACGCCGTGCTGGTGCTGGTCGGTGATGGTGAATCGAGGGCCACCATTGAGGCGCTGGCGACGCAACTCGGCGTTGGCCGACAGGTGATCTTCACCGGGTCGCTCGCCAACCCGCTTGGGCTGGTGGCTCGGGCCGACGTGTTCGTGATGCCGTCGCTGTCTGAGGGGCTGCCGATCGCCCTGCTCGAGGCCATGGCCCTCGAGCGACCCATTGTGGCGTCGCGCGTGGGCGGCATCCCGGAGGTGATCACCGACGGCATCCACGGTCTGCTCGTGCCTCCCGCCAATCCGGAGGCGCTGTCGCAGGCGATCGTACAGGTGCTCGCTGACGCCGCGCGTGCTGCACACCTTGCCACCGCGGCACGGACGCATGTGGAGCGCGAGTGGTCGTCGGCACGCACCGTGGCCCTGACCGCTGCTGTCTACGATGACGTGCTGCGACGGCGTGGCTGGAGGCCGCAGGCATCATGAGCCTTCCCCCGATCATCACGTTCTCGTCGATCGACTGGGACTTCACCTGGCAGGGGCACCAGGAGGTGATGAGCCGGCTGGCCGCGCTGGGGCATCCGGTGCTGTTCGTGGAGAATACCGGCATTCGACGACCAATGATCTCGGACTTCGCTCGCCTGCGAAGGCGCGCGGTTGCGCTCTCGAGCCGCGAGAGGCGGAGCCTCGCGCCAGTGCCTGGCCTGCAGGTGCTCGCCCCGCGCGTCTTGCCGTTTCCCTACAGCCATCCGATTACCTTGCTCAACGCCGCGCTGCTCGAGCCCGGCATCCGGAAATGGCTCCGACAGTTCGACCAGCCGCCCATTGTCTGGACGTATCTGCCAACGCCGCTCGTCCTGCGTCTGGCAGCGCGACTGCGGCCGGCGCTGCTGGTCTACTACTGCGTCGATAACCTGCCCGAGAGTTCGAACCTGGCACGTCGGTCGGCTGAAGGGGAGCGGCAGTTGTTCCGGTCAGCAGACCTGGTGATGGTCACCTCTGAGCAACTGCGTGAGAAGGCCGCGCGCTACCGACCGTCGGTGCACGTTGTGCCCTCGGGCGTGAGCATGGATGCGTTCGCCAACGCACGAGAGGCGCCGGTCACCGTGCTGCCCGAATTCGCCTCGCTGCGGCGACCAGTCGTCGGTTACGTGGGTGGACTCCATCGCTGGTTCGACGTGGCGCTGACTGCAGCGGTCGCCCGGAGGCTGCCCGATGTGCAGTTCGTGTTGGTGGGGCCGGCGCACATCGATGTGTCTGGGCTCGAGCGTGTGGAGAACGTGCACCTCCTCGGGCCACGGCCCCACAGCGACGTACCCGCGTTGCTGCGCATGCTCGACGCGGCCATCATCCCCTACGTGCTCGACGCTTACACGCGGAGCGTGTTTCCCACCAAGTTGAGCGAGTACCTGGCGATGGGACTGCCGTCGATCTCCACCCCGCTCCCCGACGTGGTGGCCTTCCGCAACCGGTACGGTGCCGTGGTCGATGTGGCTGCGACCGCCGACGAGTTTGCGGAGGCCGTGCGTCGAGCCGTGTCGCAGCCATCGTCAGACGAGGAGCGTCGCACGCGAATCGACGTCGCGTCAGCGCAGGACTGGGGCCTTCGCGTGGCCCACATCGAGACCCTGCTGAACGACGCGCTCGCCGCGAAATCCGGCGCCACCGCACGATGAGCAGCCCGTCCCGTCGCATCCGCGTCCTGCGCGTGGTCGCACGGCTGAATATCGGCGGTCCGGCGATTCACGTCGCCTATCTGTCCCGGCCCGGGTCCGCCGCGTTCGAATCACTGCTCGTGACCGGGCGGGAGAACCCCGGGGAGGGGAGCATGATCGACTGGGTGCGTTCCCAGGGAGTGCACCCGGTCGTGATACCAGAGTTGATGGGCGACGCCTCGATCGGCGTAAAGGACCTGCGCGCGATTTGGAAGCTCGTGCGCCTGATTCGGCAGTTCAAACCCGACATCGTGGACACGCATACCGCCAAGGCTGGATTCGTCGGCCGCATTGCCGCGGCGATCGCCGGCGTCCCGGTGCGCGTGCACACGTTTCACGGCCACGTACTGCACGGCTACTACTCAGACGCGAAGAACGCGGTGTTCCGGGCGGTCGAGCGCGGCCTCGCACGGTTGAGCACGCGTATCATTGCGGTGAGCGAACAGGTCCGGCAGGACCTGGTGGTCTACCGTGTGGCGCCGGCGGAGAAGATCGTGGTCGTGCCACTCGGTCTCGAACTGCACGAGTACCTGCAGAGTGGGCGGCATCGGGGCGAGTTCATCCGCGAACTCGGACTCCCTCAGGATGCGCTGCTCGTGGGCATTGTCGGCCGTATCTATCCGATCAAGAACCACGCGCTCTTCGTCGATGCGGCTGCCAGGGCCGGGGTGGTGGTGCCGAACGCGTACTTTGTCGTCGTTGGCGACGGGGCGCTCCGCGGTGAGACCGAGGCCCGTGCCAGATCTGCCGGTCTCGGCAACCGCATCATCTTCACTGGGTGGCGTCGCGACCTGTCGCGCATCTACGCCGATCTGGCACTGCTCGTCGTCTCGTCGAACAACGAGGGGACGCCGTTCGCCGCGATCGAGGCGATGGCCTCTGGCGTGCCTGTTGTGGCCACCCGCGTTGGAGGCATGCCGGACCTCATTTGCGACGGTGTCACCGGCCTGCTCGTGTCGCCGCAGGATGCCGTGACGCTGGCCGATGCGGTGGCTGCGCTGTTGAACGACGCCCCGCGCCGACATTCCATGGGCACGGCTGCGCAGGCCGACGTGATTGCGCGCTTCGACGTGGCGCGACTCGTCAGGGAGACCGAAAGCCTCTACCGCCAGGCGCTCGCCGAGGCCGGGATAGTAGAATGAGGCCCAGTTATGGCCTCTGACGCGGTTGTCCTCGCTCTCTGGGGGCTCGCCGCTCTCGTGCTCGCGTCGGCGCTGCTGCCGCTCTGCAGGGGGGTCGCGTTCCGCTACGGGCTGGTCGCGCACCCGCGCGAGGACCGCTGGCATCGTGAACCGACGCCGATGCTGGGTGGGGTTGCGATCGTCCTTCCTGCGCTGGCGCTCGCCCTGCTCACCGGCCACCAGAACGAACTCGCCGTCCCGCTGCTTGCCGGTCTCGCGATGTTCATTGTCGGGGTGACCGATGATGTGCTGTCACTGAAGCCGGCCACGAAGCTGATCGCGCAGATTGCCGTCGCGTCGGTGATCGTGCTGTCCGGCGCACGGCTGCACTGGACCACGTCGCTCACGCTCGACACCGTGCTGACTGTGGTCTGGCTCGTCGGGCTCACCAATGCCTTCAACCTCCTGGACAACATGGACGGGCTCTGCGCGGGCATCGCCGTGATTGCCACTGCCACGCTGTTCGCTGGGTTCTACGTGACGCCCGGGGCGGAGGCCGAAGCGGGCTACCTCGCGATCGTGCTGGGGGCGACGGTGGCCTTCCTGATTCGGAACGTCCACCCCGCGTCGATCTTCATGGGCGATGCCGGGAGCCTTTTCCTCGGCATCTCCATCGCCTCGCTGGCGCTGGTGTCCGACACGCAGGTCGTCGACAGGTCGAACATCCTGTCTGTCGTCGTGGCCCCCGTGCTGGTCGTCGTGATCCCGATTGCCGACACGGTGCTGGTTACGCTGTCACGGCTGGTATCGGGGCGTCGCGTGTCGCAGGGCGGACGCGACCACACGTCACATCGGCTCGTTGTGATCGGGCTGTCGGAACGTGCCGCCGTGGGCGTGCTGTGGGCGCTGTCGGTGGGTGCGGCGTTCATTGCCATTGGCGTGCGGTCGCTCAGCGTGAGCTGGGCCTGGTTGATTGCCGCCACCTTTATCATCGCGATGGTGGTGTTTGCGTCATACCTCGCCCAGGTGCGGGTGTACCACGATGCGCCGGAAGACCTCCCCTCTGGCATCACGCCGGTCGTGGTCGACTTCATGCACAAGCGGCGTGTGGCCGAGGTGCTGCTCGACTTCTGCCTTGTCACGCTTTGCTACTTCGCCGCCTGGCGCCTGCGCTTCGACGGACCGGAGTGGCCGTACTACTTCGATCGATTCCTTGAATCGCTTCCCTTGGTCGTCGGCGTTCAGCTCACCACCTTCTTCGTGGTCGGCGCCTACCGCGGTCTCTGGCGGCACTTCGGCCTCATGGACGGCGTGGTGTTCTTCCGCGGCGTCGCTGTCGGAACGCTGGCGTCGATTTCGGCGATTGTCTACTGGTACGGGTTCCAGGACTACTCGCGCGGTGTCTTCGTCATATACCCGGCGCTGCTGCTGCTGCTGCTCGTGGGCTCACGCGCGTCGTTCCGCCTGATCGAAGAGTTCGTCCGTCGGCGTCGAGCCGGAACCAGGCTGGCGATCTACGGGGCGGGCGAAGCCGGGGCGCTTGTTGCGCAGGAATTGTTAGGCGATCGTCACGAAGCCTACAGCCTGGTCGGCTTCATCGACGACGATCCCCGCAAGCAGCGGCTGCGCCTGAAGGGCTACGGGGTTCTCGGTGGTGAGCGCGCCCTGCTCGATCTCATCGAGGAGAACAGCGTCGATGTCGTGGTCGTCAGCGCACGTCGCTTCGACGATGTCCGGCTGAAGCGGGTGGAACGAGCGTGCCGCAGGAAGAAGGTGAACCTGATGCGGTTCACCTTCCACCTGGAACCGCTGGTCGCCGTGCCGACGCAGGCAATCGCCCGTCCGTAATCAGCGGCCGATCAGGCCGTCGGCCGGGCTGCTCGCCGTCGCGTAGGCCTTGCGCGTGATGCGGCCAGACGTGTATGCGAGGCGGCCGGCGCGCACGGCGTAGTTCATCGCTTCCGCCATCGCCGCCGGGTTCCCTGCGCCCGCAATGGCGGTGTTCATCAGCACGCCGTCCGCACCCAGTTCCATCGCCAGCGCGGCGTCCGAGGCCGTGCCGACACCGGCATCGACGATGACCGGGACCGACGTGATGAACTCGCGGATGATGCGGATGTTGTTCGGGTTCTGGATGCCGAGCCCAGAGCCGATCGGCGCGCCGAGCGGCATCACCGCCGCCGCGCCCGCATCCACCAGCTTGCGGCAGACCACGAGGTCGTCGCTGGTGTAGGGGAGGACGACGAACCCCTCCTTGACCAGAATGCGCGTCGCCTCGAGAAGCCCCTCGTTGTCGGGGAACAGTGTGGCTTCGTCGCCAATCACCTCGAGCTTCACCCAGTTCGACAGCCCGGCCTCGCGCCCGAGCCGCGCCGTGCGGACCGCTTCGTCGGCGCTGTAGCAGCCAGCCGTGTTGGGGAGCAGAAAGATCTTCGCGGTGTCGATGTAATCGAGGAGCGATTCCTTCGTGCGGTCCGAGATGTTCACACGGCGGACGGCGACCGTGGCCATGTCGGCCCCAGAGGCCTCGTGCGCCTGCTGCATCACCTGATGGGACGGATACTTGCCCGTGCCGATGATCAGCCGTGAAGAGAAGGTCCGCCCCGCGATGACAAGCCTGTCCATCGTGTGATCTTACCGCGCTCCTCCACCGACGAAGTTCACGATCTCCACCGCATCGCCCTCGATGAGCCGTGTGGTGTCGTAGGCCGGCTTCTTCAGCACGGTGAGGTTGTGCTCGACCGCGACGCGCCGCGGGTCGATGTCGAGTTGCGCCAGCAGTTCTGACACGGTCAGCGATGCCGCGAGGTCGAAGCGGTCGCCGTTGAGCATGATCGTCACGGGTCGCCTGTCTACTGGGCGCTGCGGAGTGCGAGCGCGAAATTGCCGACCGGCAGGTCGGCCTGCAGCCGCACCGGCAGCCGGCGGGCGTCGGTCGAGATCCACGCGCGCACGTTGTTGCCGATCGCCTGGTTCTTGCCGTCGAGGATGGTGATACGCAGGTTCCACGCGGTGACCGACCCGAGTGGCACCGTGATCGGTTCCGGCGCACCGACCTCGAAGTTCACGGTGTACAGCGTGCCGTTGTCCGTCACCGGAACGCTGACCTTCTCTCCAGTACGGAGTGCCCGGCCCCGGAGCGTGTACAGCGTGGCGAGGCCGTCCTGCACGTTGGCGGGGACGACCAGTTCGTCCCGCTCCGTCTGCGCGCCGGTCGTCCACTCGACGCTCGCGCGCTTCGTGCCCCGGTTGAACAGTGTGGTGGCTGAGCGCTTCGCGGCGCCCTCCTCGGTGTAGAGCGACGTCCGCTGCGAGAGCGCGGAGAAGCTGTCCAGCAGCGAGTCCATCTTGTAGTAGACCGAGTAAAAGCGTGCGATCAGCGGGATCGGCTTCCCCTCCGCCACGATGTAGTACGCCGTGGAGTTGAACGAGGGGCGCTTCTCGACGACGCGCGTGACGGCGGAGCCGGCCACCAGGTAGTTCGACCAGGCGACGTCGTAGGTGAGGGTTTCACCGACGGCGAACGGGACGGCCGCCTCGACGCGCGGCGCCGCAGCGGGCCGCACCGGCCTGGCCGCCGGGGCAGGTGAGCGCGCCTTTGGTGGCGCCTTGCGTGCCGGTTGCTGGGCCGACGCGTGCAGGGTCAACGCGACGAGACCGGCGGCGGCGAGGGAAAGGGCGCGCATGCGGCTATTCTATGGTGATACCACCGATGACGAATACGCCTCAGACCCCGTCCCCGCGGATGCCGCTCGGCATTTCCGGCTTCACCTATGCCGATCTCCACGAGCCCGAACGGCTGGCCTCGCTCTACGAACGCTTCTGCGAGGAGGTGCGCACGAAAGACACCGCCTTCTGGGCTGAATGGGACGACTACCGCGCCGACCCGGACGCGCCTCGTCCGGCCGTGGCGGTCTCCAGCCTGCTGACGCGCATGGCGCCGCATGTCAGCGCGTTCCTCGAGCGGTTGTTCGACCTCGGCGCCGCCACCTCGGCGGTGCGCTCTGCCACACGGGACCAGGACGAACTGTTCCGCTTCAAGGTCGACTTCGTCCGCCGGCGGGCCCTGCCGCTGCACAAGGGCGGGCATCTGGCCACGTCGCCAGAGGATGATGCGGCGGTGAGCCGGATGCTGGGCGCCGATAGCTCGAGCACGGACATCGAACTGGCTGTCGCACGGATGGGCTGCGCCCTGCTCGACCGCGAGAAGACCGAGAAGGAGGCCGTGGCGGCCGAGCTCGACGCGCTCAAGCGCTGGTGCGCCGCGCGCATCCACGATGCGGCGTATCGCGAGTGGGTGCTGTTCCGTTTCCCCGAGAACATCGAGCCGTGGAACCTGGTGCCGGTGCAGCGACCCGATGCGGCCCTGCCGGAACAGATGATTGGTCCCGATGGCCGCCTGCGCCGCCGCGACGGCTTCACGCTGACCGATGCGCGCGCCAGCAACCGTGAGGTGCTCAGCGAAATCCACTACTGCGTGCTGTGCCACGAGCGCGACAAGGACTCGTGCTCGAAGGGCTACAAGGACACCGCCAAAGCGGCGGCGGCGGTCGACGCGCCGCTGAAGATTGCCGTGAACGCCCTCGGCATCGAGCTGAACGGCTGCCCGCTCGACGAGAAGATCTCCGAGATGCACGTGCTGCGCAAGCAGGGCGATGCGATCGGCGCCCTCGCGCTCATCGTCATCGACAACCCGATGTGCCCGGGCACCGGCCACCGCATCTGCAACGACTGCATGAAGGGGTGCATCTACCAGAAGCAGGAACCGGTCAACATTCCGCAGATCGAAACCGGCGTGCTCACCGACGTGCTGAAGATGCCGTGGGGCGTCGAACTGTACGGCCTGCTGACACGCTGGAATCCGCTCAACGTTCGGCGGCCGTACGCATTGCCCCACAACGGCAAGAACGTCCTCGTCGTCGGGCTCGGACCGGCTGGCTACACGCTGGCGCACTACCTCGTGAACGAGGGGTTCGGTGTCGTCGGCGTCGACGGCCTCAAGATCGAGCCGCTGCCTGAGGCGCTGGTCGGCACGACCACCGCTGGTCCGCGGCCGATCCGCGACTGGAGCGAAATCTACCGCAACCTCGACGAGCGCGTGCTCGAGGGGTTCGGCGGGGTGTCCGAATACGGCATCACGGTCCGCTGGGACAAGAACTTCCTCACGCTGCTGCACCTGACGCTGGCGCGCCGGCGCGGGATCCGGATCTACGGCGGCATCCGCTTCGGCGGCACGCTGCCGATCGACGATGCGTGGCAGTACGGGTTCGACCATGTGGCGATTGCGGCGGGCGCTGGCCGGCCGACGATCATCGACATCAAGAACAACCTCATTCGCGGCATCCGCAAGGCCAGCGACTTCCTGATGGCGCTGCAGTTGACCGGCGCGTTCAAGCGCGACGCGCTGCCGAACCTGCAGGTGCGGCTCCCGGCGGTAGTCATTGGCGGTGGCCTCACCGCCATCGACACCGCCACCGAACTGATGGCGTACTACCCGGTGCAGGTGGAGAAGATCCTCGGCCAGCACGAGGCGCTCGTCGCGGCGCTGGGTGAGGCCGCTGTGCGTGCCGGCTACGACGCCGAGGAACTGGCGGTGCTCGACGAGTACGTGGCGCATGGCCGCGAGGTGCGAGCCGAACGCGTGCGCGCCGCGGCGGCCGCAGAGGCGCCGAACTTCGTGCTGATGCTGCGCGCCTGGGGCGGCGTCACCGTCGCCTACCGCAAGCGCATGGTCGACTCGCCGGCCTACCGCCTCAATCACGAAGAGATCATCAAGGCGCTCGAAGAAGGGATCTCGTTCACCGAGAACATCAATCCGGTGGAGGCGGTGCCGGACGCGTTCGGGGCGCTCGAGGCGGTGATTTTCACGAGGGAAGGCCGGGAGGGGCAGGTCGGGCAGGAACCGACGGTCACGCTGCCGGCGCGCGCGCTGATGGTGGCAGCCGGCACCTCGCCGAACGTCACCTACGAGAAGGAAGCGCCGAACACCTTCAGGCTCGATGCGAAGAAGAAGTTCTTCCAGCCGCACCGCATCGTGCGGCACGACGATGGGCGCGCGGAACTGCTGGCGGACGGCGAGGGGTTCTTCACGTCGTACGAGAAAGACGGCCGCTTCGTCAGCTACTACGGCGACAACCATCCGCGCTTCGCGGGTAACGTCGTGAAGGCGATGGCGTCGGCCAAGACCGGTTACCCGAAGGTGGTGGAGCTGTTCCGCGACGCGCTGGCCCAGGTCGACCCTGCGGCGCAGCCCGAGCGCGAGCGCGCGTGGCTGGCGCTCGGCGAGCGGCTCGACCAGGAGTTCCTCGCCCATGTCGAGGAGGTCATCCGCCTCACCCCGACGATCGTCGAGGTGATTGTGAAGGCGCCTGCGGCCGCGCGTCACTTCGAGCCGGGGCAGTTCTACCGGCTGCAGAACTTCGAGTCGGGCGCCCACCGCGTGAGCGTCGACGGCCGGCCCGTGCCGCTGTTGATGGAGGGCATTGCCCTCACCGGCGCGTGGGTCGACAAGGAGAAGGGGCTGCTGTCGATGATCACGCTCGAGATGGGCGCGTCGAGCCGTCTCGTGGCCTACCTGCGCAAGGGCGAGCCGGTGGTCGTGATGGGGCCGACCGGCGCACCGACCGAGATCCCGGAGGGACAGCACGTGCTGCTGCTCGGCGGCGGCCTCGGCAACGCCGTGCTGTTCTCCATTGCGAAGGCGCTGCGCGCCAACGGCAACCGCGTGCTCTACTTCGCCGGCTACAAGAACGGCGCCGACATGTTCAAGCGTGAGGACATCGAGGCGTCCACCGATCAGGTGATCTGGAGCACGGACGTCGGGGTGGAGATCGCCGCCGGCCGTCCGCAGGACGCGCATTTCCGCGGCAACATCGTGCAGGCGATGCTCGCGTATCAGGCGGGACAGCTCGGCACGCCGCTCATTCCGCTCGAGTCCATCGACCGCATCATCGCCATCGGCTCAGACCGCATGATGGCGGCGGTGAAGGCGGCGCGTCACGGAGCGCTCGCGCCGTTCCTGAAGCCGCAGCACGTCGGCATCGGCAGCATCAACTCGCCGATGCAGTGCATGATGAAGGAGGTCTGCGCGCAGTGCCTCCAGAAGCACGTCGATCCCATCACGGGCAAGGAGACGATCATCTTCTCGTGCTTCAACCAGGATCAGGAGCTCGACCACGTCGACTTCCCGAATCTGGCGGCCAGGCTGCGTCAGAACACGGTGCAGGAGAAGCTGTCGAACCTCTGGTTCGAACAGTTGGTGCTCGATGAGGGGCTGGCGCACATCTAGGTGCGGTGGACGCTCGGTCGGATTCATTGACTGGCTGAGACACGCGCATCGGCTCTGGACGCGGCTGATGGACGTTGTCCGTCGCCGCGCTGCCTAGAGCCGTTGCGGTTTCGGTGTAGTACGTAGTGTCCGGCTTCAGCCGGACGTTCTGGGGTCCGCCTAAAGGCGGACACTACACCGATCTCGAAACGGCTCTAGCCGGCGCCGGCCGCCCGCAGAATCGCATCGACCGATGCGTCGACGTCGTCTGTGGTCGTTGCCGCACTGCTCACCGAAATCCGCATCACCGCCTGCCCGCGCCACGTGGAGCCACCGAGCCAGCAGGTACCGTCGCGCTGCACGGCGGCGATGACGCCGCGTGTGCGCGCATCGTGGTCGACGTCCACACCAGAGGGTGCGAGAAAGCGGACGAGCACCTGGTTCAGCACCACGTCGTTGAGGATGACGATGCCTGGCACCGCACTCAGGCGGTCGGCGAAGCGGCGTGCGTGGGCACAGCAGCGGTCGACGATGTCGGCGACGCCGCTGCGGCCGAGTGATGCGAGCGCCGCATACACCGGCAGTGAGCGGGCACGGCGCGAGAACTCGGGATTCCAGTCGACCGGGTCGCGGTCCGTGCCTGGCGCCGCTTGCACGAGGTACGACGCCGTAACGGTCATCGCGGCGCGATGGGCCACGGGGTGCGCGCAGATGGTGAGGCCGCAGTCGTACGGCACGTTGAGCCACTTGTGCGCGTCGGTGGACCACGAGTCGGCGAGCTCGAGTCCGGGCAGTCGCGACGGCCGCCCGGCGGCGGCCCACAAGCCGATCGCACCGTCCACATGCAGCCACGCGCCGTGACGATGCGCGACCGCCGCGAGCACGCCGACCGGATCGATGGCGCCGGTGTTCACGTTGCCGGTCTGGCAGCAGACGATCGTCGGCTGCTTCGGCTTCGCGGCCAGTACCTGATCCAGGGCGTCTGGCAGCATCGCGCCGTTCGCGTCCACAGCCACCCGTTCCATCGTCCGCGTGCCGAGCCCGAGCAGGCGCGCGCCGCGAGGCACAGTGACGTGCACCTCCTCGCCGACCACGAGCCGGATGGCGGGGGCGCCGGTGAGGCCATCGGCTTCGACGTCCCAGCCGACCTGCGCCAGCACGTGATTGCGCGCCGCGGCAAGCGCGGTGGTGTTGGCCATCTGTCCGCCGGTGACGAAGGCAAACGACGCGTGTGCCGGCAGGCCCAGCATCTCGATCGCCCAGCGTCCGGCGATCTCCTCGACGATGGCGACACCGGGCGTGGGCGCGAAGAGCCCGGCGTTCTGGTCCCATGCGCTGGCGAGCCAGTCGGCGCCGAGTGCAGCGGGCACGGCACCGCCGATGACGAAGCCGAAGAATCGGCCGGAGCCCATGCCCATCAGCCCGCCGGCCTCGACGACGTCGGCAAGACGTGTGAGCACGACGTCCGGGTCGGACGGCAGTTCGGGCGCGGGCCCACCGAGTGCGGCTCGGAGCGAGTCTGGCGAGGCGCTCGGGGTGACGCGCGCCTGCGGCAGCGCCTCACGGTAGCGGATGCCGCGCTCGGCGGCCAGACGGAGCAACTCGGACTGGTTCATGGACGTATCCGGATTCCGGAGCGATGGGATGCGCGGCAGTTCAGGCGAGCTGCCAGCCCCCGGTGCGCAGGTCGAGCATGACGGCGGCGAGACGATCGACGAGTGTGACGGGGTCCGCGATCGCCTCGACCGCGTGCGGCCGATCGGGAGGCGTCACGATCAGCTGGTACGCGGTCGGCTCGGCGGTGCGCATGACCTCGCATCGGAGTTGACGACCATCTTTCGTGAACACCCAGACCACAGCGACAGCTTACCTCGCCGACCTGAAGGTTCGCGGCTACGTGGCGTTGGGGTGTCCGCTACAGCAGGTCCGCGGCGTGCACGGCCGCGCCGAGCAGTCCGGCTTCTGGGTTAAGGATGACCTTCACCGGAACCCCCTCGAGCAGCGGACGCATGGCGCCCTTGTCCCTGAACGCGTCGAGGAACCGGCCGTCGGTCAGCGCTGGCAGGATCTTCGGCGCGATGCCGCCGCCCACGAACAGTCCGGCCGTCGCGACTGAACGGAGCGCGACGTTCCCGGCCTCCGCACCATAGGCGTCGATGAAGATCTCGAGCGCCTCGATGCAACCGGCACAGCGACGCTCGAGTGCGGCGCTCGTCAGCGCGGCGGGCGCGCCGGGGTCGTTGGCATCGATGCCGGCGTCGCAACCGTGAGGATGCGTGGCGCGGTGCAGGTTCGGCAATCCTCTTCCCGAGACCACATGCTCGACTTCCGCGCGGCCGTACTGCGCCACCAGGTGCCGGAGCAGCACGATGTCGCGCTCCGTGCGCGGCGCCCAGTCGGCGTGGCCAGCCTCGGTCGGCGACGGGATGAAGCGACCGTCGACATGGTGCAGCAGCGCCTGGCCAAGCCCCGTGCCGGCGGCGATCAGCGCCATGTTGCCGCCGCGGATGGCTTCGCCGTGCTGCAGCACGTGCAGTTCATCACCCTGCAGCACCGGCACCGCGTAGGCCATCGCCTCGAGATCGTTGAGCAGCTTGATGCGTGGAATCGAGAAGAGATGCGCAACCTCGCCCGCGTCGATGCTGAACGGCACGTTCGTCAGTTCCGCCGTGTCGCCGAGCACCGGGCCGGCCACGCCGAAGCAGGCGGCGGCCAGCGGTGGCCGTCCCACTGCCGCATCGGCCATGAAGGCCGCGATCATCTCGGTGAGACCATGGAAGGCGGTCGTCTCGAAGCTCCGCATGTGCACGGCGTGTGGTCGTGCGGTCCGTGTCTCGAACAGCCCCAGCAGGGTCTTCGTGCCGCCGAGGTCGCCGGCCAGGATCATGATGTGTGCTCTGGGACGAGGGCTGACGCGAGTGTTGACATCAGTCGTATTCTCCATCATCTTGGTGGCCGTCCTGTTCCCCACAGACCGAGGACGCGTGTTTCCCGTGCAGCCTGATCACTCCCCGCCCTCACTTGTCGGCCAGCTGGTCGTCTTCACCGGAAAGCTGAGCACGCTCGGTCGCAAGGACGCACGCGCGCTGGTCAGCCGGCTCGGCGGTGCCACGGCTGACGACGTCAACGCGAAGGTGACGCTGCTGGTGATTGGCGGCGAGGGGTTTGCGGGGGGCGCGTCGACCAGCAACAAGCTCAAGCGCGTCGAGGAACTGAACCAGCAGCACAACCTGTCGATTCAGGTGCTGACGGAAGAGGCGTTCTGCGAGCTGGTGGGGCAGCCGACACCGTCCGC
>CALQBJ020000023.1 GCA_943328785.2 Bifidobacterium breve | reverse complement strand
GCAGCGGCGCGTCGCCGACGCCGGCCCCTGGTGTGATGAACACCTGGGCGGTGCCTTCGTTGAACTGCAGGCCACTGGCCGCAGCCGAGTAGCCGTAGTGCATGTCGTCCCACATCCAGCCGGCGCCGAGGCCATCGTCGGTGAACACCCGGTCGTTGCCGATGATGCGTCCGCCGATCGTGCTGATGCCGCGGTCCTTCAGGCGCGCCGCCCACGAGGCGAACACGCCGCTGGCCGAGCCGTCCCAATCCTCGAAGCTCGGATCGCCAGAGCCGACGATGACGAGGTCGCCGTCGAGCACACCGTTGGCAATGGGGCCCGTGGTCGTGGCCTTCGTGCCGAACGTGAAATCCCAGCCCAGCTGGTCGGCGGTCACGGCCAGCGTCAGCGTTTTCATGGTGGATGCCGGCGTGAGCAGCCGGTGGGCATTCGATTCGACCAGGGTGTCGGACGTGGCGAGTGACCGTGCTTCGACGCCGAACGTGCCCGCGGCAATCGCGGGGTCGGCGAGGATGGCGGCCACGCGCGTGCGGAGCACATCGACCGGGTCAGGTTGGGCGGACGCTGCTGCAGGACGCACGGGGAGAGCGGGCGCCGGCGTGCCCGTGCGGCACGCCAGCGTTGAGGCGAGGGCGAGGACGGCTGCTGTGAGCCGTCCGTTCACTTGAGGAACTCGTCGATCGAGGCGATGGCTTCGTCGAACTTCGTGCTGTCGATCGTGGCCACTGACGGGTCGTCGGTGCGCGAGGCGTAGGCGATGGTGCCGGGCTTGGCGACCTGCACGCGGTCTTCCTTCTTGCCGTCGTCGAACTTCACGACGATCGTGGCGGCCGGTGCGTCGAGCCCCGTGCGCGCCTTCGAGTCGGCGAAGCTCATGGCGCGAATGTCGGCGAGTGCCGCGACGAATGCCGGGAACTTCTCCTTGTCGGCGTCGGCCGCAACCGGGCTCACCTTCTTCCACACGTCAGCCGCATTGGCGTCCGTGGCCTTCACCTTCTCGAAGGCCGTGGTCTTGCCGTTGCGCGTGATCTCGATGCGGTTGGCCGTGAAGGCGCGCATGTCGAACAGATCCCTGGCGCGGTAGTCCTCCACCTTCTTGCGAAGGTCGTCGGCGGCCGGGAGCTGAATCGTGAAGATGTCCGGATGCGACACGTCCTTCGCGTAGACCGTGTCGTCGCCGGCCGGCGCGCCCACCGCGACCGAGATGCGATCGGCGCCGAGGTGGAGGTTCACCACGGAGGACGGCTTGTCGAGGCCGTATTTCGCCAGTTCGTCCGGCGTGGCCGATGGGGCAACGACCGACTTCATCTGCAGCGATTCCACCGCCGTGACGAGGCCGTCGGCGCCCGTGCCGTCGGCGCGGGCCACCATGGGCTTGGCGAGCGCCCAGGTGCCGTCCTTCTTCACCAGCTCGAACGTGCCCGAGGGCTGCACGACGTCGACGCCGTCCACCTTCGAGCGGTCGAAGCTGACGATCGCCTTGTCGCGCAGGTCGAAGCTCGACTTGTTGAAGGTGGCGCTGTTGTATTCGCCGATCAGCACCACGCGCGTCTCGCCGCCCTTGCGTGCGTAGAGGCTGCCGCCGGTTGCCGTCTTGGTGCCGAGCAGCAGCGTGCCAGAGGGCTTGCCGGCGCTGGACGTGAAGGCAATCTCGATCGACGGCGTGTCGAGCCCGTAGTCCTTCATGTCGGCCGGCTTTTCGTCAACCACTCGGCTGACGTCGAGCCCGGCGAGCGCGTTGGCGATGCCCGACGCATCCATGTCCGACGCGCGCGTCTGGAACGGCGCGGTCATCGTCCACTTGCCGTCCTGCTTCTTGAGCGACGTCGTCTCGCCGGCGTCGTTCTTGACCGTGAGCGTCTCGATGTTGTCCGAGACGAGGCCGGTGAAGAGCTTCTGCGTATCGGCCGGGCTCCCGGCCTTGTCGCCGTAGAAGTAGATGTAGCCGCCAAGTCCGACCAGCACCACGAGCAGGGCGACGGTCGATTTCATCCCACGCATGCCTAGCGCCTCCGCGTCCAGCTGTAGATGCCGGCGGCGAACACCAGGCCGGGCACGATCAGCAGCGCCAACCAGATGATGTTGCTCTGCTGTGTCGCTGTCAGCGTGAGGCGGCGGTCGGAGGCTTCCTTCGCACGGATGGAGATCAGGTTCTCCTGCTGCGACAGCCAGCCGATGGTGTTCATGAACATGTCCTTGTTGCCTTGGATGCCCATGACGCCGTTCGAGGCGAAGTCGGAGTCGCCGGAGATCACGACGCGCGTTTCCGGCTTCGGTGCATCCGGCGTCGGCGGCGTCGCCGGTGCGTCAGGCTTGGCGTAGGCGATCGCCGCAACAATGGTGACCGGGCCTGGCTTGTCGCCCTTGGCCTCGTCCAGCGTCACTTCACCCGACGACATCAGCGCCTTCACGTCGGCTTCGGCCCAGCTCTGCGGGCTCGACTCGACGACCGCGACCGCCGAGTGCCCGTTCACGCCGCCCTGCACGATGGTGAGACCGCGCGAGAGCGGATAGGCGGTGAGCACGGTGAAGCGCTCGGTGATCGGGTGCGACGGGTAGTTCGCCGCAATCGGCACCGATGCATCCGCGCCGATCAGGCGGCCCATGCCGCTCCCATCGACGATGATGCTGCTGCTGACGTCGACGCCCCATTCGTGCGCGAAGGCGATGAGGGTCGGCAGTTCGGGAGCCGAGGCGTTCACTGGCGGGTCGAGCATCAGCAGGAGCTTGCCGTTCCGTTCGAGATACGCCTTCACCGCGTCGAGTTCGGGACCGAAGAAGTCGGTCTTCGGGCCGGCGATGATCAGGGCCGACGCGTCGTCAGGCACCTTGCTCGTCTGGGCGAGCACGATCTTCTCGACGCCGTAGTTCTCGTTGGTCAGCGCGGTGTTGATCGCCTGGTAGCCATCACGTTCGCCCGAGTTCGGGTCGCGTTCGCCGTGCCCCTGGGTGAAGTAGACCTTCTTCACCTGGCCGCTCACCACCTTGATGATGGTGTTGGTGATGTCCTGCTCGGTGTTGGCCGTGGTCCGTTCGGAGCGCCCCTTGTAGTTGAAGATTAGCGTGCCGTACTGCTGCACCTTGTTCTGCTGCGCCACCAACGGCTTCTTGTCGGGGTCGACGTACTCCGCCGTGATGTTCTTCGAGGCGTACGCGTATTCCTTCAGGCGATCGCGGTAGCCCTGGAACTGCGGTTCCTGAGCGAAGACCATCACCGTGAGCGGCGCGTCGAGCTTCTGGACGACGCTGCGGCTCTGGTCCGACAGGCTGTACTGGGCCGAGGCCGTAAGGTCCCAGCGCTTGTTCTGCTTGCGGCCGATGTAGTTCACCGCGACGAGGATGCCGAGCACGATGAGCAGGCTCGACGCCGCGAGCGTGCCGTAGCGTCCCGAGCGTGAGCCGAAGAAGCCCCAGATTTCGCGCCACTGGCTGAGGATGTAGACGAGGATGCAGGCGAGGCCGGCCCAGGCGAGGTACGTCGCGTACTTCTCCTGCGCCGGCACGCCGAAGCGGATGCCGACCGCGCCGACGACCAGCGCGATGCCGAGCCAGCTGATGAGGTTGAAGATGCGAGTCATTAGCCGCGCCACCGTTCAGTGTCGACCGACTTGGCGGTCAGGAAGAGGCCGAAGGTAATCAGGCTCAGGTAGTAGATGACGTGTGTGGTGTCGATGACGCCCTTCGAGAAGTCGTCGAAGTGCTCGATGATCGACAGGTACGACGTCAGGTCGGTCCAGAAGCCGGTGGAGAAACTGCCGAGCCAGCTGATCACCCAGAGGAACAGGAAGACCGAGAACGTGGTGATGTAGGCGACGATCTGGTTCGTCGTGAGGGTCGAGATGAAGAGCCCCACCGAGAGGAAACTCCCGCCGAGCAGCAGCAGCCCGAGATACGACGCGATGATCGGCTTCCATTCCGGGCTGCCGTAGACGAACAGCACCGCCGTGTGGACCAGCGTGACCGCGAGCATCACGCCGTAGAGGCCGAGCGCCCCGGTGAACTTGCCGAGGATGATTTCCCAGTCGGTGATCGGCGAGGTGAGCAGCAGCTCGATCGTGCCGCTGCGGCGCTCTTCCGAGTAGGTGCGCATCGTCATCGCGGGAAGGACGAAGAGCAGCAGGATGGTGACGTTCTGCAGCACCGGTCGCAGCATGTCCTGGTTGATGTTCATCGCCTGCTGACCCTGCATCGGGTTGATGTTCATGCCGGCGCGAACGAAGTACTGCAGCATCACGGCGAAGAAGTAGCCGTAGAGCAGGGCGAAGAGGCCGATCACCATGTACGCGATCGGGGAGGCGAAGTAGGACTTCAGCTCCTTGTGCGCGATGGCAACGATGTTACGCATGGACGGGTTCCTCCGCGGCGGCCTGAGCCGGCTGTTCCTCGGTGGTAAGCGACAGGAAGATTTCCTCGAGGCTCACGCGCATGGGCCGCAGTTCGAGCAGGCCCCAGCCCTGGCCGATGACCGTCTGCGCAAGTTCGCGACGGATGTCGCGCCCCTGCTCGCTGGCCACTTCAAAGCCGACCGAATCGCCGTGCCGCTCTGATTCGGTCACGCCGGTCACACCCGGCACCTTCGACAGCGCCGTGGCGGCGTCGCCGCCGGCGGCATCCACCTGGACATACATCGAGACGGAGCCGCGCAGGCGGGCCGTCAGGTTGTCCGGCGTGTCTACCGCGACCACGCGACCCTTGGCGATGATCACGACCCGCTGGCAGGTCTGTGACACCTCGGGAAGAATGTGCGTGCTGAGGATGATGGTGTGGTCGCCGGCGAGTTCCTTGATGAGCTGCCGGGTCTCGATGATCTGCTTGGGGTCGAGGCCGGCGGTCGGTTCATCGAGGATGAGGACCTCCGGGTTGTGGATGAGGGCCTGCGCCAGGCCGACGCGCTGCTTGTAGCCCTTGGACAGGCGGCCGCAGAGGCGCCCGGCCATGTCGGCGATTCGCGTGCGCTCCATGACGTACTTGATGCGCTGCTTGCGTTCGCCCGACGCCACGCCCTTGATCTTCGCCACGAAGGTCAGGTAGTCCTGCACCGTCATGTCGGGATAGAGCGGCGGTGTCTCCGGCAGGTAGCCGGTGCGTCGCTTCGCGTCGACCGGGTGCTCGAATACGTCGTAGCCGGCGACGATGGCCTTGCCCTCGGTGGCCGGCATGTAGCCGGTGAGGATGCGCATCGTCGTGCTCTTGCCGGCGCCGTTCGGGCCGAGGAAGCCGAGAATCTCTCCGCGTTCAACGCGGAAGCTCACGTCCTCGACCGCGGTGAAGCGCCCATAGCGTTTCGTGAGGTGTTGAACCTCGATCACGACCAACTCCTAGGTATTTGATGAAGGAAGGCGCAAGCGAGCGCCGCGCCAACGGGA
Organism: Bifidobacterium breve; assembly: GCA_943328785.2. Taxonomy (GTDB): domain Bacteria; phylum Acidobacteriota; class Vicinamibacteria; order Vicinamibacterales; family CAVVIG01; genus CAVVIG01. Next base: position 21,692 of record CALQBJ020000023.1, on the reverse strand, counting down.
AATCCTACCCGAAAGCGTGGAAAAATGGGTAGTTGGCGACCGTAAGGGATCGCGCCGAAAACCATCATGATTTGCGCGCGTGCCTCTGGCGCGCGCACGGGAGGACGCATGTCATCTGTAGACGTTGGAACCCGCGCGCCGGACTTCACCTTGGTCGATCAGGACCGGACGCCGATTACCCTCAGTGCCCTGGCGGGCCGGCCGATTGTGCTCGCCTTCTTCCCCGGGGCCTTCAGCGCCACCTGCACCGCGGAGCTCTGCGCCTTCAACAACAGCATGGCGCGCCTGAACGCCGCCAGCGCTCAGGTGTTCGGTATCAGCGTCGACACGTTCTTCGCGCTGAAGGCGTTCCGCGACAGCCAGCACCTGACGTTTCCGCTGCTCAGCGACTTCAACAAGGAAGTCATTCGCCAGTACGACGTCTTCTTCGAGGACATGATCGGCCTGAAGGGGTTGGCGAAGCGGGCCGTGTTCGTGATCGACAAGGACGGCATCATCCGTCACCGTCAGGTGGTGGAAGACGCCCGCAACGAACCAGACTACGACCAGGTATTCGCCGCCCTCGCGGCCCTCTGACGGTCGAGGGCCGGTAGCGCGGGTGGGGCAGGTAGGCAGGTAGGCGGGGGCCTCGCCCTCCCATCTGACCTGCCGCCCCGCTCCCCCTGCCCTCCGCCCTCATTTCTCCGTGCTACCATGAACGTATGAGCACTTGTTCAGATGTTCATGGCCTTCAAGGCCAACTCTTCGAGACCGATCTCGTTGTTGAGCTTGCCGACACCTTCAAGGTGCTCGGCGACGCCACACGGGTGCGCATCCTCGACGTCCTGTCGCGCCAGGAGCTCTGCGTCGGCGATATTGCCGAAGTACTCGGGCTGAGCGAATCGGCGGTCTCGCACCAACTCCGTCTGCTGCGAACCGCGCGGTTGGTGCGCCAGCGGCGGGCCGGACAGCAGATGTTCTATGCCCTCGACGATCACCACGTCATCCGCCTGTTCGCGCAGGCGCACGAGCACGTGCAGGAGCGCAGGGCGGAGATGACCTCCTCCCCGCTGCCGATGACGGGCGTCGCCACCGAGCCGATTGCCGACGAGAGAAGACGCTGACCATGGCCACCACCTGCACTGTCTGCGAACTGCACGCAGAGTCCACCTTCCGCATCGAGGGCATGGACTGCCGCGAGGAAGTCGCGCTGCTCGAACGCCGCTTCAAGAACCTGCCCGGGCTGGAAGGGTTCCACGCCGACCTGATGGGGCAGCGGCTCCACGTGAAGTACGACGCCGCGAAGCTCACCGCGTCCGCCATCGCCGGCGCCGTGGCCGATGCCGGCATGCGTGCCTGGCTCGAGCACGAAGAGCCGGTGGCGACCGGCGACCGCGCAACCCGGACGCGGCGGGCGCTGCTCACTGCGTCGGCCGCCTGGTACGCCGGGGCACTGATCTTCGCGTGGGCCGGCGCGGGCAACCTCGCCATCAACGCGTGCTACGCCGCCTCCATCGCCTTCTCACTGCCGCTCACGGCGCGCAAGGCATGGCTGGCCGTGAAGCAGGCGGCGCTCGACATCCACATCCTCATGCTGCTCGCGGCGACCGGTGCCATCATCCTGGGTGAATGGGCGGAAGGCGCGGCGGTCGTCTTCCTGTTCGCCGTGGCACAGATGCTCGAGGCCTACACAATCGAGCGCGCCAGGCGCGCGGTCGGTGCCCTCATCGAACTGGCGCCGACCGAGGTGCTGCGTCGCGAGCAGGGACACGAGCGACGCGTACCGGTCGACGGCGTCTCCCCCGGCGACATCGTCGTGGTGAAACCGGGCGAGAAGGTGGCGCTCGACGGTGTGATCGTCGAGGGGACCAGCGCGCTGAACCAGGCGCCCGTCACCGGCGAGTCGCTGCCGGTCGACCGTGGCCCTGGCGACGAGGTCTACGCCGGCAGCATCAACGGCTACGGTGCGATCGACATCCGCGTCACGCGCCTGCGCCGCGACACGCGGCTCGCGCGCATCATCCATCTGGTTGAACAGGCCCAGGGCCAACGGGCGCCGTCGCAGACGTTCATCGAGACGTTCTCGCGCGGCTACACGCCGCTCGTGATCGGGCTGGCGGTCTGGCTGTGCGTCATGGGGCCGGCGTTCATCGGTGGTGAGCCGCAGACCTGGTTCTATCGGGCGCTCGTGCTCCTGGTGGTCTCGTGCCCGTGCGCGCTGGTCATCTCGACGCCGGTGTCGATCGTGGCGGCGCTTGCCGGCGCAGCTCGCAAGGGCGTACTCATCAAGGGCGGCGCCCACCTCGAGCGCGCCGCCGTCATCCGCTGCGTCGCGTTCGACAAGACCGGCACGCTCACGTGCGGTGTGCCGGAGGTTGTCGAGGTCTTCGCGCTCGACGCGGCACCGGTGGAGACCATGCTGAGCCTCGCGGCGTCCATCGAGCTGCGCTCCGAGCATCCCATCGCCGCGGCGATCGTCTCGTATGTCCGTGCGCAGGGGATTCCCGTGGGCGGCGCGACGGCAGTCACTGCCCTCGCCGGGCGCGGTGCGGAAGGGCGCGTCAACGATGACGTGGTGCTGCTCGGCAACCATCGCCTGTTCGAGGAGCGCGAGCTCTGCCACCCTGAGCTGCATGCGCGCATCGAGACGCTGTCGGCCCAGGGGCGCACGCCCGTGCTCGTGGCGCGCAACGGCGAACCGATTGGGCTTATCGCCGTGGCCGACCGCCCCCGCACCACCAGCCGCGACGTCGTGGCGACGCTCAAGGCGCAGGGGATCGAGAAGGTGGTGATGCTCACCGGCGACAGCCAGGGGACCGCGAAGGCCATTGCCGCGGAACTGGGCCTCGACGACTTCCGCGCCGAACTCATGCCGGAAGACAAGGTGGCCGCCATCGCCGAACTGCGGACTCAGTACGGGGCGGTAGCGATGGTCGGTGACGGCATCAACGACGCGCCGGCGCTCGCCGCGGCCGACGTGGGCATTGTCATGGGCGCCGCGGGCAGCGACGCCGCGCTCGAGACGGCGGATGTCGCGCTGATGGGCGACGAACTGATGAAGGTGCCGTACGCGCTGCGGCTGAGCCGCGCCGCCCTCACCAACATCAAGGTGAACCTGACGATCGCGCTGGCGCTGAAGGCCGCGTTCCTCATTGCCGCCATTGCCGGCTACGCGACGTTGTGGATGGCCGTGCTTGCCGACACCGGCGCGTCGGTCATCGTCGTCGCCAATGCGCTCAGGTTGCTGCGCGCGGACTGACGCGGCGTGCGCTAGGCGCGCGCCGGCGATTCGCTGTTCGCCACGGTCGTCGAGATCCACACCTTCGCCACGCGCAGACCGTCGAGCACCGTCACGCGCAGGCGGCGGCCGTCCAGCTCGATGGTGTCACCCACGCGCGGGCGTCGTCCGACGCGGCCCATGACGTAGCCGCCGAGCGTGGTGTAGGTGTCCTCGTCGATGTCGAGGCCGAACTGTTCGTTGACGTCGGTCACGAGCGTGAGTCCGTCGACATCGGCCGAGCCGTCCGGGTGCACCGTGATCCGTCCCGTGCCCGCCGCGCCGACGATCCGTTCCATCAGCCACTCGAACGTGACCAGGCCGGCAGTGCCGCCATATTCGTCGATGACGATGGCTTCGCGCACGCCGCGCTGACGTAGCGACGCCAGCAGGTCGTCGGCGGCCATCGTTTCCGGGACGTTCAGCGTTTCCCGCGCGAGCATCGCGGCACTGACGTCGGTCCGGCCGCCGGCGAGGGCCTTCACGACATCGATGGCGTGCAGGATGCCGATGACGTTGTCTAGATCGGAGCGGTAGACCGGGATGGTGGGGAAGCCGGCTTTCGAGATGGCCTGCAGCAGCACGTCGCCGGCCATCTCCGCTTCCACCGCCATCATCTCGGTGCGCGGCACCATGACCTGGCCGGCCGTCAGGTCGGCAAAGTCGAAGACGCGGTGGAGCATCTGTTCCTCCTGCTCCTCGAGTACCCCGGCCTCCTGGCTGGCGGTCACCAGCATCTTCAGTTCCTCTTCGGAGTGCACCATCGCGTGGCCGCCGGAACCACGCAGCCCCATCGCGGTCACGATCGCGCGGCCCATGCCGTTCAGCAGGCGGATGAACGGCCAGCAGCTGCGCATGAACAGCTCGGTCGGCCGTACCACAAGCAAGGCGGTTGCTTCGGCGCGCTCGAGCGCAATCGTCTTCGGCGCCAGTTCACCGAGCGTGATGTGCAGCGCGGTGACGATGGCGAAGGCGATGGCCACCGAGATGCTGTGGGCGGTCGCCTCCGCAATGCCGGTCGGGAGGAAGTCGACGCCCGGGCGCACGAGCTCCGCCAGCGCCGGCTCGCCGACCCAGCCGAGACCCAGGCTCGCCATGGTGATCCCGAGCTGGGTGGCGGCAATGTAGCGGTCCGGGTCGCTCACCGCGCGCCGAACCGCGACCGCACGTTTGTTGCCCTCGGCGATGAGCTGGTCGATACGGGTCTTGCGGACCGCGATGATTGCGAACTCGGCGGCGACGAAGAAGCCGTTGGCGAAGACCAGCGCCATGACGCCAGCGAGCCGCCAGAGAATCTCTGAGAGCGAATGCTCCATGCAGCGATTCTAAGCTTTGCGGTTCACAAAAAAGTGCGCGTCGACGAAGTTGTCGATTTGGGCCTGCGCGGCGGCGGCGACCAACTCGAACTGAATGCCCATCCCGACGCGTCGATGGCTCCCGGCGACGCGTCCCTCGGCATCGACGTCGGTGGTGGCGCCGGGCAGCCGGAAACGCACGCGCAGCCGCGTGGCCGGATCGAGTGGGCTCGTCGTCCGAATCGCGATGCCGCCGTGACTGAGGTTCAGCGTGAGCGCGGCGGCGATGGTCGTGCCGACCCGGTACTGCACCGGGATGCCGATGACCATACGCGGGCTGCTGCGCCGGTTGAAGCTGTCGGGGAAGAGATGGGGCGCGATGGCCGGCAGGATGTGCTGCACCGCGCTGTACTCGTTGATATAGCCGGCAACACCCATGGCGGCCAGAGCGCGAACTTCCTCCGCGCTGCCGATGGTGCCGCTGAATACCAGGATCGGCAGTTTGCCATCGTCGAGCTTCCGAACCGCGGAGACGAGGCCGGTGCCATTCGAGTTCGATAAACGGATATCGAGCACCAGCAGATCGATGGCGTCGAGGTCGGACGTGATGCGCGCGAGCAACTCCGCCGCGCTCTTGATCGGAACGACGCGATGCCCGGCCTGCTCGAGCGCCGCCTTGAAGCGGTCGCGTACGAACGCCGTGTCGTCGGCGACGAGCACGGTCTTGGTTGTGGCTGCGGTGCTGGGCATCGAAAAATGGGCTTTCAGTTACGCTATACTTCGACTCTTATCGCGAGCGCGTGCGGCGGATTCTGGCATGTCGCTCCAGGATTGCCAAGCTGATCGCCGCTCCCATCGAGGATTGTATGGCTACCTGCCCAGAGTGCGATGCGGAAGTCGAAGTTAATGAGACCGACGTGGAACTCGGTGACGACGTGACCTGTCCCGAATGCGGACAGACACTGGTCATCAGCAACATGGAACCACTCGAACTCGACTTCGCCCCTGAAGACGACGACGACGACGACGAAGACGACGACGACGACGACGACGACGAAGAAGAAGACGAAGAAGAGGACGACGAAGAAGACGGGGCGGACTGGAAAGAGGAATGATCGACAAGGAACAGGCCCTGCGGGACACGCTTTCCTCGCTGGGCGCCGTTGTCGTCGCCTACAGCGGCGGCGTGGACAGCGCGTACCTCGCCTGCGTGGCCTACGACACACTCGGCGAGCGTGCTGTCGCCGTGACGGCCGACAGCCCCAGCTATCCTGAGCGCCATCGCCAGATGGCCGTCCAGATAGCGGCGCAGTTCGGCTTCCGTCACGAGATCATTCAGACCAGCGAGCTCGAGCGCCCCGAGTACCGGGCGAATCCTGCCAACCGGTGCTATTACTGCAAGCACGAGCTCTACACCCACCTCGCGCGGATCGCGGCGGAGCGTGGCGCCGTGGTGGTCGACGGCAACAATGCCGACGATCGCGGCGACTACCGGCCGGGCCGCCAGGCGGCGCGTGAATTCGGCGTGCGCAGCCCGCTCGACGACGCGAACCTCGGCAAGGCGGAGATTCGCGAACTCTCGCGACTCGCCGGCATGCCGACGTGGGACGAGCCGGCCTCAGCCTGTCTGTCCTCGCGCATTCCCTACCATTCGGAAGTGACCGACGAGAAGCTGCGCACCATCGAGAAGGCCGAGAACGTGCTGCGCGTACATGGCTTTCGCGTGCTGCGGGTCCGTCATCACGATGATCTTGCGCGCATCGAACTCGGGCGCGCCGAACTCTCGCGTGCCCTCGAGCCCGACATGAGTGCCACGCTGGTCCGTGAACTGAAGGCGATCGGCTACCGCTACGTCACGATCGATCTGCAGGGCTATCGCACGGGCAGCCTCAACGAGGGGTTGCTGCTCCGCCCGGCGTGACGCGCACCCAACGCCTGACCGGGGCCGTGCTTGGTGCGCTGTTCATCGCGCTCCACCTGCCGTTCCTGCCTCCGACGCTGGAGGATCTGGACTCCATCAACTTCGCCCTCGGCGTCCGCCACTACGACATCTCGCAGCACCAGCCGCATCCGCCTGGCTATCCGCTCTACATCGGTGCGGCCAAACTGCTGCATGCCGCGGGGCTGTCGGAGGTGCACGCGCTCAGCCTGCTCGGCGTCCTCGCTGGCGGACTTGCGCTGCTGGCCTGCATGCGGCTGTTCGCGGCGCTCAACGATGAGCAGGCCGACACGCCGTTCGTTCCGCTCGCGGCGCTCGTCGTCGCCGCCGCGCCGCTGTTCTGGTTCACCGCCGCCAGGCCCTTGAGCGACATGACCGGGCTTGCGGCCTCGCTCGGCGTGCAGGCGATGCTGGTCACCACGGGTGGCCTCGCCGGACTCACCGTCGCGGCCTTCCTCGCGGCGTGTGCCGCTGGCATCAGGTCGCAGGTGGTCTGGCTGACCGTGCCGCTGCTGGTACTCGCCGTGCTGCGTCTGCGCGCCGGCCTGCGGGTCCAGGGCGCGGCGCGGGCGTTCGTGGCGTACGGCGCGGGCGGCGCCGCCTGGTTCGTGCCGCTCGTCTTCATCTCGGGCGGACCGGCAGCGTATCTGAAGGTGTTCTACAGCCAGGGGGCGGAGGACCTGACCGGTGTCGCCATGCTCGCCACGACCCCGACCGTGCGGCAGGCGATCCTGGCGGTGCAGTATCACCTCGTCGGACCCTGGGGTGAATGGCCGCTGGCGGTCGCGGTGCTGCTGCTGGCGGCGGCCGGCGTCGTCGTGCTCGCGCGGCGTGCGCGTCGCACGCTGGTCACGCTGCTGGTGGCGTTCGGCCCCTACCTGGTGTTCGACCTGCTCTTCCAGGAGACCATCACCACACGCTACGCGTTGCCGCTCGTCATTCCGATGGCGTTCCTGGCGGTGCGCGGGGCTGCGGCCCTGCCGCGTCCGGCGGCCATCGGCCTCGCGCTCGGGCTGATCGTCGGCGGCGCCATCATCAGCGACGGCGCGATGTACGGCTTCGCCACGATGGACGCGCCGGCCTCCCGCATGCTCGCCGACATGCACCTGGCGGTGAAGCCTGACGGGGCGGCGCTGCCGACCACGCCGGTGCTGGCGATGCATCGCCGCAACTACTACGACATGCGGCGGCCGTTCCAGTGGGTGGGCGACCAGTTGCCCTCGTTCGCTCAGCGTCTGGCCACGCCGCCCAAGCACGAGTGGCTCGAGGTGGTGAACTACTGGAATGCCGGCGGGCGCGAGCCCGTGTGGTTCATTGCCGACCCGCCGCGCAGCGATCTCGCGCTCTTCAAGTACGCGAAGCGCCCGGTGCTGTACCGCTGGCCGTTCCGCCAGACCATCCTGCTCGGCGGCGCGCGTCCGAACGAAATGGACTGGCATGTCATCGAGTCGCCCGACTGGTATCTGGGGGAAGGCTGGTCGCTGACGCCAGAGACCGCCGGTACGGCGCGCGAGGATCGGAAGGGACCGGGCCTCGGCGGCATCTCGGGGTGGATTCGGCGCTACGCGCAGCCGGTGACGCTGATGGTCGGCGGTCGCAACCTCGCGGACGGCGGTCCGAACGCGCGGGTAGCGGTGACGCTGGACGGGGCGACGGTGCTCGACGAATCGATGCCGCCAGGGTTCTTCCTCCGCATGATCCCGATCGCCACGATGACCGGCACCGGCGACTTCGCCGAGGTGCGGATCGTGTCGGACAACCCGCAACTGGCGGTCGAGCAGTTCGATGCGCAGCCGGCGGGACGCGCGGTCTACGGCTTCGGCGAGGGATGGAACGAGCAGGAGTACAACCCCACCACCGGTGTGCTGTGGCGCTGGTCGTCGGATAAGGCCGCGCTGCTCGTGCGCGCAGCAGGGCTGGGGGTGGCGCTGACCCTGCGCGGAGAGATCGAAGAGGCGTCGACCTCCCACGTCACCATTCGGGCCGGTGCACGTGTGGCGGCCGAGTTCGATGTTGACCGCACGTTCTCGCGCACGGTACTCATTCCGAAGGAGCTGATGACCGCGCCCGAGACGGTGCTCACCATCGAGAGCAGCGCCTTCTACATTCCCGCCGAGACGAAGTGGCGGTCGCAGGACCGGCGCAGGCTGGGTCTCAAGCTGGTAGAGTGCTCCCTCAGTGCGGTGTCGTAGTCTGCGGCTTGCGCGCGAGGCAGAGCAGCGAACTGCCGAACGGATTGTCCACGGCGCGCAGCCACAGGCTTTCGAGCTTCAAGGCGGCGGTCAGCGCCAGGTTTACCGGCGCGGCCGGCACGCGAATCTCCTGGTCAGCTTCCTGCTCGGCTGAGAGGCCGCGGGCGCGCTGGACCGCCCGGGCGAGGGCCATGGGCGGGAAGAGCACAGCGTTGGTGTAGGTGATGCGCTCGAGGCGGAAGCCGGCGCCCGTCACGAGGCGGGCCAGGCTCTCGCGGCTGTAGCGCCGCACCTCGTGGCTCAGCACCGAGTGATCGCCGCGCAGCATCTCCATCGCGGCGACGTTGATCAGCAGCCAGCCGCCGGGACGTGCCACGCGGTACATTTCGCGGATGGCCGCCTGCTCGATGGTGTCGGGCAGGGAGTACAGGACGTCGAAGGAAGTGACGATATCGAAGGCGGCCTCAGGAAAGGGGATGGCCCCGATCGAGGCGCGGGCCAGTCGCGTGCGGCCGGCATCGCGCCCGAAGGCGAGGCCGCTGGCCGTGAGGTCGAAACCATACGCGCGGCCGTAGCGTTCGAGCATGTCGAGGTTGTTGCCCGTGCCGCAGCCGCAGTCGAGCAAGCGAAGACCCGATCGACCCGCCACGGCGCCTTCGAGGAGCGGCGTGACGAAGAAACGAAAGCCTCGAAACCAGAAATGCCGCTGTTCGGCGATGGCGGTTGCGCGCAGCAAATGGTCCATTGCCGGCATTGTAGTCTTATGAAGAATTGACACCTGCGCGTACGCTTTGTAAGCTGCGATTCTCCACTAGGAGTGTGACGATGACCCGTAAGCATGTTTGGATGATTGCACTGGCGCTGACCACGGTGATGACCGTGGGTGCGTGCGCCAAGAAGGTTCCGCCTCCGGCGCCAGCGCCGCCGCCGCCGCCACCGCCGGCTGCTCCGGCACCACCGCCGCCACCGCCACCACCGCCGCCGCCACCACCGCCGGCACCACCGCGGCAGTTGACCGAGGACGAGATCTTCGGCCAGAAGTCGCTGGACCAGTTGAACGCGGAGAAGCCCCTGGGCGACGTGTTCTTCAATCTGGACGAGTCGACCCTTCGTGACGACGGCAAGGCGTCGCTCTCGAGGAACGCCGACTGGATGAAGCGTTGGGCCAGCACCGGCATCACGGTGGAAGGGCACTGCGACTCGCGTGGTAGTTCGGAATACAACCTCGCGCTCGGCACGCGCCGCGCGAACGCCGTGAAGGACTACCTGGTCAGCCTGGGTGTGTCCACAAGCCGTGTGACCGTCATCAGCAAGGGCAAGGAACAGCCCTTCTGCTCGACGGAAGATGAGTCCTGCTGGTCACAGAACCGCCGCGGACACTTCATCATCACGGCCAAGTAAGGTCGGGAGGGTCCGGACGGTCTGGAAGGCCTGGAAGGGCAGGCCAGACGTGGACGGTTCTCCAAATACAGAAGGCCGGTCGGGGATGCTCTCCCTGACCGGCCTTTTTTCTTTTCTGGCTTTTCTGGCTTTCCGGGCTTTCCGGGCTTTCCCGGCCTACCCGACCTGCTCCTACTTCCCGCACGACTCGGCCAGTGCCTGCGCGGCAGCTCTCGGGTCGGCTGCGGCGATGATCGGACGGCCGACCACAAGGTGGCTGGCTCCGGCCGCCAGCGCGCCAGCCGCGGACGCCGTGCGGTTCTGGTCGCCCATGGCGTCGCCGGCGCTGCGGATGCCGGGTGTGACGATCGCAAAACGCGCATCGCACGCCTCGCGAATGAGCCCGATCTCCTGCGGTGAGGCGACGACGCCGTCGAGGCCGGCCTCCTGAGCGAGCAGTGCGAGCCGCCGCACATGGTCCGGAATCGCGCTGTCGATGCCGGTGCGCGCCAGCCCTTCCTGGCTGAAGCTGGTGAGCACGGTCACCGCAATGACCATTGGCGGGGCGGAGGAGGTCCTGACCGCTTCCTCGTCGGCCGCCTGCCTGGCCGCCTTCATCATGTCGAGCCCGCCGCCGGCATGGACGTTCACCATCCACACGCCGAGCCGCGTCGCCGCCGCGACGGCGCCGGCCACAGTGTTCGGGATGTCGTGGAACTTGAGGTCGAGGAACACGCGATCGCCGCGCGCCACCAGTTCCTCCACGAAGGCCGGGCCGTTGGCCGTGAAGAGCCGGCTGCCAATCTTGAAACCACCGACCCAGCCGCGCAGGCTGTTTGCGAGGTGCCGGGCTTCATCGATGGTGTCGACGTCGAGGGCGACAAGGAGTTCATTCATGGCATTGCTCATCGCTGATTACTGATTGGATTTGCTGACGTGGATGCCGGCGAGCCGCCCGTCAATCCGCAATCAGCATTGTCCTAATGTTTACCCATGTCGACGGAGCCGATGAGCGCGTCGACGCTCTTGATCCCGTGACGCGTGAGGTAGTCGCCGATGCCGCTGACGATGGTGTTCCAGATGAGCGGGTCGACGAAGTTCGCGGTACCAACCTGGACGGCGGTGGCGCCGGCAATCATGAACTCGAGTGCGTCGCGGGCGTTCATGATGCCGCCCATCCCGACCACAGGGATCTTCACCGCCTGCCGGCACTCGTAGACCATGCGCACGGCGATCGGGCGGATGGCCGGGCCGCTGAGGCCGCCCATGCCGTTCGAGATTTTCGGGCGGCGGCTCTCGATGTCGATGGCCAGCGCCAGGAACGTGTTCACCAGCGACACCGCATCGGCGCCCGCCGCTTCCGCCGCACGCGCGAACGATGCCGGATCGGTCACGTTCGGCGTGAGTTTGGGGATGATCGGCAGGGAGGTGACCTTGCGCACGGCGCTCACCACATCGTGCGTGCCGCCCAGGCTGCAGCCGAACTGGATGCCGCCCTCCTTGATGTTGGGGCACGAGATGTTCAGTTCCAGCGCGTGCACGCCTTCGGCATCCGAGAGGATGCGCGAGACCTCGGCGTACTCGTCGACGGTGGTGCCGCACACGTTTACCACCACCGTCGCGCGGCGTTCGCGCAGTTCGGGCAGTTTCTCGCTGATGAAGCGGTGCACGCCGATCCCCTGCAGGCCGATCGCGTTGATCATGCCGGCTGGCGTCTCGACGATGCGCGGCGCGGGATGCCCTTCGCGTTCCTTCAGGAACAGCCCCTTCACCACCACCGCACCGAGCGTCGAGAGGTCGACCATGCCGGCGTATTCCACGCCGTAGCCGAAGCAGCCGCTCGCCGACATCACCGGGTTGGCAATCGTGAGCGAGCCGATGCGGACGCTCAGGTCGACAGGCGCCTGCTGACCCGTTCCCATGTTCTGCTTCCCAGTCCCTGATCCGTGATTCATGTGGCGCTCAGTCCCAGACGATCTGCGCCGCGTCGAGCACCGGACCGGCGATGCACGAGCGGACATGGTGGAAGCCGCCACCCTCACTCTTCATCGGCACGACGCAGCTGTAGCAGCCGCCCATGCCGCAGCCCATGATGCGTTCGACCGACACCTCGCAGGGGCGACCGAACGCCGCTGCTGTCCGCGCCGTGGCGGCCAGCATGCCTTCGGGGCCGCAGGCGTAGAGGCTGACCGGCTGGTCGGCCGGTCGCGCCGCCAGCGCCCGTTCGAGCGGCGCGATGACGCGGCCCTGCTCGCCGCCACTGCCATCCTCGGTCGTGAGCACGAGTTCGACACCGAGGGTGCGGAAGAAGTCGAGGTAGAACAGCTCGTCGTTCCGCCGTGCGCCGTAGAAGAGCGTGGTCGTGACGCCGCGGGCGACAAGCGCCTCGGCGAGCGTCCAGACCGGCGCGAGTCCGACGCCGCCCGCGACCATCCACCCGTCGGCTGGTGCGTCGACGAGCGTGAACGGCTGCCCAAGGGGGCCGAGGCACATGATCGTGTCGCCCGGCTTCGCGTCGTACAGCAGGCCGGTGGACACGCCGATGCGCTTCACGAGCAGCGATAGGCCGGTGGCGCGGCCGGAGGCGTCGCGCAGGATTTCGAAGACCGAGAACGGGCGGCGCAGCAGTGGGTCGTGGCCGGTCGCGGCCTTCACCATCACGAACTGTCCCGGAATCGCGGCTTCGGCGATCTGCGGGGCGTCCAGCGCCAGCACGTTGTAGTCGTGCGACAGCGCAAGGTTTGCCACCACCGTGGCAGCAACGTCGAAGGGCATCAACGAAGTATACCAATCGCGATTCGGGTATACTCGCCCCGGTCTTCTTTAACGTGGCCCTGCGAGGTTGCGAAGAGGTGTTGATGTCCAAAACGACTCGCCCCCGGCGGCATCTGCCGCACTGTTCCCCTCACCGTACTCCGCCGTTCCCGTTCATCCCTTCGCGTATGCTCCGCGAACCGGAGAGGCAGATGCCTGCATGGCTGTAGTGCTCGATGCGGATCGGATCGGCCGCACGCTGACGCGCATTGCCCACGAGATCCTCGAGCGAACGCGCGGCGTCGAGGAACTGGCGTTCGTCGGCATCCAGCGGCGCGGTGTGCCGCTCGCGCGGCGCCTGGCCACGCTGGTGTCCGGCATCAGCGGCACCGAGGTGCCGGTCGGCGCGCTCGACATTACGCTCTATCGCGACGACCTGATGCGCCACTCCATCGGCGCGCAGCCGGTCGTCGGCCACACCAATATCAAGTTCTCCATCGACGACAAGCGCATCCTGCTGGTCGACGATGTGCTCTATACCGGGCGGACCATCCGTGCGGCGCTCGATGCGCTGCTCGAATTCGGCCGGCCACAATCGATTCAGCTGGTCGTGCTGGTGGACCGTGGACATCGTGAGCTGCCGATCAAGGCAGACTACGTCGGCAAGAACCTGCCGACGTCGCTCTCGCAGAGCGTCCAGGTGCACCTGCTCGAAATCGACGGGCAGGACCAGGTGGAGATCCAGGAATGAAGAAGGATCTGCTCAGCATCGACGACCTGAGCGCGGACGAGATCTACCGCGTGCTCGACACCGCCGAGGCGATGCGTGAAATCGGCGAGCGGCCCATCAAGAAGGTGCCCACGCTGCGTGGCAAGACGGTCGTGAACCTCTTCTACGAACCGAGCACCCGCACCCGCACCTCGTTCGAGATTGCGGAGAAGCGGCTGAGCGCCGACACGCTGAATATCGCGGTGCAGGCCTCGAGTGTCCAGAAGGGCGAGACCCTGGCCGACACCGCCATGAACATCGAGGCGATGTCGCCCGACATGATCGTGATCCGGCACTCGTCGTCGGGCGCGTGCAACCTGCTGTCGCGCATCTGCAAGTCGCGCATCATCAACGCCGGCGACGGGCTGCACGAGCATCCGACGCAGGCACTGCTCGACGCCTTCACCATCAAGCAGCACAAGCCGTCCATCGAAGGGCTCAAGGTCGCCATCGTCGGCGACCTGCTGCACAGCCGTGTGCTGCGGTCGAACGTGCTGCTGCTGACCAAGCTCGGCGCGCACGTCTTCGTCAGCGGACCGCCGACGCTGGTGCCGCGCGGCATCGAGCAACTGGGCGTGACCGTCGCGACGGTGGACGACGCGGTGAGGGATGCGGACGTGGTGATGATGCTGCGCATCCAGCAGGAGCGGATGCAGGGCGCGTTCTTCCCGTCGCTGCGCGAGTACTACAACCTGTTCGGCATGACGACCGAACGGGTGAGCCGCGCGAAGCCGGACGTGATCATCATGCATCCCGGTCCGATGAACCGCGGCGTGGAGATCGCGTCGGAAGTGGCCGACGGTCCGTACTCGGTGATTCTCGAACAGGTTGCCAACGGCGTGGCCGTCCGTATGGCGGTGCTCTATCTTCTGGCCGGCGGAGTGGAAAATGAAGCGGCTGCTTAAGGGCGGACGGGTCGTCGACCCGGCGAACGGACGTGACGGCGTGTTCGACATCCTCATCGACGGTGACCGCATCGCCAAGGTCGGCGTGAACCTCCAGGCGGAAGAGGGCACGGTCGTCGTGTCGATGCCGTCGGGCCTCGTGATTACGCCGGGGCTGATCGATATGCATGTGCACCTGCGCGAACCCGGGCAGGAACACAAGGAGACGGTCGCCACCGGCGTGCTGTCGGCGGTCACCGGCGGCTTCACTGCCGTGGCCTGCATGCCGAACACGTCGCCGGTGAATGACAACGCCGGCGTCACGCAGTTCATCCTGAAGAAGGCGGCCGACGCCAACCTGGCGCGCGTCTATCCGATCGGGGCGGTCTCGATCGGGCAGAAGGGCGACCAGATGGCCGAACTTGGCGAACTGAAGGAAGCCGGCTGCGTCGCGGTGACCGACGACGGGCATCCGGTCCGCACGGCGCTGCTGATGCGCCGCGCGCTCGAGTACACCCGCATGTTCGACATGCCGGTCATCGAACACTGCGAAGACCCGACGCTCAAGGGCGACGGCGTGGCGCACGAAGGGATGGTGGCGTCGAAGCTCGGGCTCCGCGGCATCCCCGGTGAAGCCGAGTCGATCATGGCGCAGCGCGACATTGCGCTGGCCGAGATGACGGGCGGTCGCGTCCACATCGCGCACATGAGCGCACGGCAGACGCTCGACGCCGTTCGCTACGGCAAGTCGCGCGGTGCGAACGTCACCTGCGAGGTGGCCCCCCACCACTTCATCCTGACGGATGCACTCCTGGCGGCACCGGTCCCGTACGACACCAACACGAAGATGAACCCGCCGCTGCGCGAAGCGGCCGACCGCGATGCAATGCTGCAGGGGATTGTCGACGGCAGTGTCGACGTCATCGCCACCGACCATGCGCCGCACCACTACGACGAGAAGCACGTGGAGTTTGACCGTGCCCCGTTCGGCATCACCGGGCTCGAAACCTGCGTGCCACTCTGCTTGGATCGGCTGGTGCATTCCGGGCTCATCTCGTTCAGCCGCCTCATCGAGCTGCTGTCGGTGAATCCCGCCCGCATCCTGCGCCTCCCCGGCGGCTCGATCACCGAAGGTGCGCCGGCCGACCTGACGATCCTCGCGCCCGACCTGCACGTGAAGGTGGAGGCGAAGACGATGAAGTCGAAGTCGAAGAACACGCCGTTCGACGGCTGGGAACTGCGCGGCGGCGTGGCCGCGACGATCGTTGGCGGCCGGACGGTCTACAACAACGCGGCCGTCAACCTGGCGATCTGACGCAGCGCGGAGTGTCGTAGCCGCGCACCTTCAGGTGCGCCTTCGTCACTACTTCGCCGGCGTCAGGCGCAGGCGGCCGATGGCGCCGGTTTCCACTGTCAGCCGGTCCGTGCGCATGGCGCGGTAGCGCACGGCCTTCCAGTCGTCCAGGAACGAGTCGTACTGCTTCGAGAGGAAGTGGCCCGACGGCCCGACCGCCTCGAGGAACCGGCTGTCGTTCGCAGGCGACAGGTCGAGGATCTGCCGGTAGCCGGGAATCGACGTCGTGGTGTACGGCGCGCCGGTCGCAATCGGCGCCACGTTCACCGTGCTCCAGTCGCCGCCGATCGGGACCCGGCGGCCGAGCAGCGGACGCAGCGCACCGACCGCCTCGAGTCCCTGGTGCGGGAAGACCGCTTCATGCACGGCGGCCCACCGCCAGCGTTCCGGCTCGCGCCCCATCCGTCCTGCCAGATCCTCCACTGCCGCGTGCAGTGCATCGCTGACAGCCGCGTCGCAGCTCTCCTTCATCGGCGTGGTGATGTTGTCGCACCACACCGGGTTGCCGTCGAGGGTGGCTTCCAGGAAGCGCGTGACGGACGAGAAGCGCCCCTCGTAGCCGAGACTGAGCGGACCGAGTTCGTCGCCGACGATCGTCGGCGCCAGCTTCAGGAACCACGCTTCGAAGATGGCCGGTGCCGCGGCATCGGCCCGAGCGTCGTCGTCCCACGTGCGCAGGATCGCGACGGCGCGCTGGTCGAGCGTCGACTGAGGCTGGACGTGCGCGAGCAGGCGCGGCAGGACGTCGCGTGCGTGCAGCGAGACCGAGTC
This sequence comes from Bifidobacterium breve, assembly GCA_943328785.2. Taxonomy (GTDB): domain Bacteria; phylum Acidobacteriota; class Vicinamibacteria; order Vicinamibacterales; family CAVVIG01; genus CAVVIG01. Next base: position 5,098 of record CALQBJ020000023.1, on the reverse strand, counting down.
GGCCTGGATCCGCGCGAAATCGTTCGGCGTGAGCTTGTGCCCGGCGCTCAACTCGCGGAGCAGGTCGACGATGCGCCTGGCGCGGTACGGATTGGGATATTCGAGGCCGACGAGCGGCGCACCGAGCGCGCCTGACGGCCGGTTGTTGGCGGTGACGATGAAGTGCTGCGGCGGATCGTAGGCGTGCGGCAGTTGCTCGAACGGCACCCAGCCGTCCCACTCGGTGTCTCCGGTCCAGCCGTCGGTCGGCTGCGAGCCGTCGCCGGAGGTGCGGACCGGGATGTGACCAGGGGCGTAGTAGCCGATGTGGCCGTTCACGTCGGCGAACACGAAGTTCTGCGACGGTGCCACGTAGTCCTTCAGCGCCGTCGTCACATCGTCCCAGTTGCGAGCGCGGTTCAGCCGCATGTAGGCCGAGATCGTGAGATCGTCCTGGTCGAGCGCGGTCCAGCGGAAAGCGAGCGGCTCGAGCGGCGGCGAGGTGGGCGGCGTCGGCGATGCCGCGCTGTTGGCGTTGATCGCGTCGGAGATGAGCGGGCCGTGGCGTGTGATGCGCACGTTCACTACCACCGGTGCGGCGCCCTTCACCCGCACGGTTTCTGGAATCACCGTCATCAGTTCCTGGACGCCGAGGAACTCCGCGAATCGCCCGGACGGATCGAGCTTCTCGCGATAGAGGTCCTGCACGTCGGCGCCGACGTTCGTGGCGCCCCAGGCCATGTCCTTGTTGCGGCCCAGCGCCACGGCCGGCGTGCCCGGCAGCGTGGCGCCGATGATGTCGAGATCGCCCGCCGAGACATGCGCGAGATACCAGGTCGACGGCACGTGCGTGGCCAGGTGCGGGTCGTTGGCCAGCAACGGAGCACCGGTGGCGGTCATCGAGCCGTCGACGACCCAGTTGTTCGAGCCGATCGCTTCGTGCTGCGCACCGCCGAGCAGGAAGGCCGCGACCATCGGCGGGCCGCTGGTCAGCATCTGCTCGAAGGCGGGCCACGCGTTGGCGTTTGTGGTGGCGCCTGGCGACGGCGAGTCGAGCGACGCATGCGCCGGTGCGGCTGGTAGCTGATCGTTCAGGATGCTCAGGCCATCAGCCGGATACGGCGGCAGCAACTGGCCGGTACGCGCGTGACCGAGCTTCGCCTGCAGATCGTGTCTCAGCAACTCGGACGAGTAGTTGGCGCTGAGGTCCCAGGCCATCATCTTCACCCACACCAGCACGTCGGGGCCGGTGAAGGGCTCGGGTTCGAACCGTAGCAGGGTGAACTCGGGCGGCAGGGCGCTGCCGTGGTGGGTGCTGATGAACGCGTTCACCCCGGCGACGTAGGCATCGACCTGCTGCCGGACGTCCGCAGGCAGGCGGTCCCAGGCGCTCCGCGCTGCCCGGCCGAAGCCGACGGTGCGGAGAAACCGGTCCTGCGCCAACGCGGGTGCGCCGAAGATCTCGGAGAGGCGGCCGTGGCCGATGCGGCGCTGGAACTCCATCTGCCATAGCCGGTCCTGCGCATGCACGTAGCCGAGCCCGAAGAGTCCATCGAGCGCGTTCGACGCGAAGATGTGCGGAATGGCGTCGGCGTCGCGCACGATGTCGATCGGACCGGTGAGCCCCGTAACCGTCTGGTCCTCTCCGTAGTCGGGCAGCGACCGCCGCAGATACAGATAGCCGCCCGCGCCGGCGAGGACGACGAGGGCAATCAGGGCAAGGGCGACCCGGCTGAGGATGCGGCGCATGCGAAAATCATAGCGACAAGCCTTGCCGATTACTGATGTGAGATTCGAGATGCCCGAGTGAAGATTCGAGATTCGCGCACTGACACGCTGAAGCCGACGCTGGACGGGCTCTACCAGAACTTCAACCAAGCCGACTCCGCCACCGATCCGATCCAGATCGTGCGCCGGTTCACCGCGAGCGACGATCAGGAAATTGTGGCGTTCATCGCCGCGGGCCTGGCGTTTGGCCGGGTCAGCAGCGTGATGCACTCGGTCGAGCGGGTGGTGGCCGTGATGGGAGGCTCACCGGCGCAGTTCGTGCGCGACTTCTCGCCGTCGCGCGACCGCGAACCGTTCCGCGAGTTCGTGCACCGGTGGATTCGAGGCACGGACATCGTCGCGCTGCTCTGGCTGATGCATCAGATACTCGCGTCGCACGGTTCGCTGGAGGGGTTCTTCGTCGAAGGCGACCCAGGCGGTGACGATGTGCGGGACGCGCTCGATAGCTTCTCGCAACGGGCGATGGCGCTCGACCTGCGCACGGCCTACGGTCGCGTGCCGGCCAGACCGCTCGTCAGCTACTTCTTCCCTCGCGCGTCGGCCGGCAGCGCCTGCAAGCGGCTGAACCTGTTCATGCGGTGGATGGTGCGGCAGGATGCGCTCGATCTCGGCGTCTGGACCCGCGTGTCGCCCGCGCGCCTCATCGTGCCGCTCGATACGCACATCATCCGCGTCGGCCGCTGCCTGCAACTCACGAAGTACACGAGCCCGGGCTGGCCGATGGCGCTCGACATCACGCGTGCCCTGCGCGAGCTCGATCCGGCCGACCCGGTGAAGTACGACTTCTCCGTGTGCCACCTCGGGATGATGAACGCGTGCGGTTTCGAGACGCCGCGCGGCGACTCGCAGTGTCCGCTGAAGGGCGTGTGCCGGCCGAAGCCGCGCCGCAAGTCCGGCTAAAGCCGGACACGACGCGAGGATGCCGTCACGCGTGTCAGTCGTAGTGTCCGGCTTTCGCCGGACCGTGATCTAGCCGGACCCGGCCGGCACGTCCGCCAGGTGCGGCGTCCGCGCCAGGCGTGCGTAGACCGCGGCGGTCTCCGCCACCATGCGCTCGAGGGTGAAACGCTCGCGAACGCGCGCATAGCCGGCCACCGCCATGCGGTCCCGCAGCGGCACGTCCCGCAGCAACTGGAGCATCGCCTCGGCCAGCGCGTGCGAATCGCGCGGCTCCACCAGCAGGCCGGTCGCCCCCTCGTCCACCACCTCGGGAATGCCGCCGGCGCGTGTGCCGACGATCGCCTTGCGGCAGGCCATGGCGTCGAGCAGCGAGGTGCCGAGCCCTTCCGTGACCGAACTCATCACGAACAGGTCGAACCCCTTGATGCAGCCGAGCACGTCGGTGCGGAAGCCGGGGAGCAGTACGTGTTTCTCGAGGTGATGTTCGCGCACCAGGTGTTCGAGGTGCTCGCGCAGTTCGCCTTCGCCGAGGATAACGAAGCGGGCGTCCGGAATCTTCTGCACGACGAGATGCGCGGCTTCGATGAAGTAGCGCTGACCCTTGTGCGGCACCAGCGCCGCGACGTTGCCGACCAGCGGGGCGCCGTGCGGCAGCCACAGCGCCTCGTGCACGTTCACGGCTGGCGTGGCATCGATGCGGTCGGCGTCGATGCCTTCGTGCACCGTCACCACGCGTGACGCGTCGACGCCGTCGCCGATCAGCATCTGCCGGATCGCCTCGGACGCCGCAATGAAGCAGTCGACCTGCCGGTACTTCCAGCGCGAGAACGAGTTCGGCTTCAGGTGGAAGTCGACCCGCCGCGTGGCCACGAGGGCGGGGGCGCGGCGTCCTTCGCGCCAGCGCGTGGCGGCACCGAACTGGAGCGCCATGCCGGCCATCGCCACGCCGTGCGGATCGTGCGCCTGGATGATGTCGGGGTTGAGCCGCCCGATGAGCCGCGCCAGCCGCCAGGCCGCCGACACGTCGACTTCGGAGCGCGGCGCCAGCGGGATGAGGTCGAGGCCTTCTGCGGCGCGCTGGCGCAGTTCGCCGTCAGGGTGGGCCACGAGCGCGGCGCGATGGCCGATGGCGCGCAGCCCGTTGACCGTCAGCAGGACTTGATTCTGGCCGCCTCGCCAGGTGCGCGCGGTATCGATGTGAAGGGAGAACACGTCGGACTCCTGCCGATCATACTGGCGGCGGGCCGTCGCCGGGGCGTGCCGCCGGCGAGACCTGCAGTTGCCAGAGCTTCGCGAACTTCAGGAACACGTAATGCGCGTTCATCGTCGAGACGATGAGCCCGACGCGGCCCAGCGTGAAGCCACCCTTCGCCACGTAGTTGCGCAGGAAAGCGAGCGGCCCGCGGAAGGCGAGGTCGGACAGCGAGGCGCGGCGGCCCGCCTCGTACATCTGGCGCGCAGCCGCGGTAGTGTAGCGGTCGATCGTCTCGAGGTGGTCGGCGATGTCGCGATAGGCGAAGTGCTGGAGGTCGCCGGTGAGGCGGCCGAGCGTGCCGGCGACCGCCACGCCCTCGTGCACGTACTGGCCGGTCCAGCGTGCGGTCTTCCGGTTGTACAGGCGTGTCTGGAAGTCGGGATACCAGTCGGTGCCGCGGACCCAGATGCCGAGGTGCCAGGTGAGGCGGGGCACCGTGTAGGCCGCGTGGCTCGGCGCCTTCAGCACTTGCTGGATCTCGCGGGCCAGCGCCGGCGTCACCCGCTCGTCGGCGTCGAGCGAGAAGATCCAGTCGTGCGCGGCCTGCTCGGCGGCGTAGTTCTTCTGCTCGATGTAGCCGGGCCAGTCGCGGACGATCACCACGACGCGTGCCTTCGCGGTGCGCGCGATGTCCACTGTCTGGTCGGTGCTGTGTGAATCGACGACGACGATCTCGTCGGCCCACGCGACCGACTCGATGGCTGCGGCGATATCGGACTCTTCGTCCTTCGTGATGATGGTGACCGAGAGCTTCGGCACGAGAAGGGGAGTGTACATCGCGCCGCCCGCGGTTCCCTCCCCGTCGTATCCCGGCGCGGTTGGATTCCAGGGCGGTGTGGCGAATGTTCCGAGAGATATCATCAGCGCGCCGGACAAGGGGGATGGAGCCGCGCCCAGTAGACGAAGAGGACGCGCGGGCCTCGACGCCGAGCGTACTCAAGCCTGCTCAACGCGTCAGGGCGTGCTCTCGGGCCTTCAGGCCCAGCCCACGCGCAGGTCCTGCCCGGAATGAGCCGGCCTGAAGGTCGGCAGCTACAGGCGACCGACGAGTTCCTACCGCGCGCCCTGTGCGGCCGACGTGATCGGCGCGTTGCCGGTCAGCGAGGTGTCCTGGATGGCTTCGAAGTCGACCACCGACTTGTTGTAGTCGGCAATGGCCTTGATTTCGTTGGTGCG
>CALQBJ020000022.1 GCA_943328785.2 Bifidobacterium breve | reverse complement strand
GTCCTGCCGTAAGCGTGCGTCCGATATGCACCAGCACGTCGTCACCGACGAGGTGGCCGTGGGTGTCGTTCACGTGCTTGAAGTGGTCGGCGTCGATCATCAGCACCGACACCGGCTGGTCGGACCGCACGCGCTTCGCAAGCATCCGCAGCAGGTTTGTGGCCACAACCGGCACGATCTCGGTGACGTGCCAGAGCTGTTCGCGCCCATCGCCAGCAGGCGCTCGCCCGGCTGCAGGTGGCGGAGTTCGGATCCGGCCATCATCGCCTTGAGGACCGGCGTCGGCGCTCCCTCGAACAACGGGGCGAGGTTCGGTGAGGCGAAGATGTCCGGGTCGGACGGCAGCGGCATCATTCGCCCAGTGTATCGGCACGCCCGACGGGCGCTGGAATCGGGGCAGCTATTCGTAGCGCAGGGCGTCGATCGGGTCGAGGCGTGACGCCTTCAGGGCCGGCAGCAGCCCGGCGACGAGGCCGACGCCGACCAGGATGGCGGTGCACGTCCCCACGAGCCCAGGCGACATCACCAGGTGGATGTCCGACACGCGGCTGGCGTCGTCCATCAGTTCGGCGAGAAACGGGCGCGGACTGAGCAGCCAGACGAGGAAGTACGACAGGCCGATGCCGACGAGGCCGCCCGCGAAGGTCGTGACCAGCCCCTCGAGCAGAAACTGCAGGAGGATCTGGCTGCGGCTGGCGCCGAGCGCCTTGCGGATGCCGATCTCGCGCGTGCGCTCCTGGACGTTGACGAACATGATGTTCATGATGCCGACGCCGCCGATGGCGAGCGTGAGCACGCCGATGAAGCCGAGCACGAGCTTGAGGCCGGTGATGATACCGCCGACGATCTGCTGCGCCTGGGCCGCACCGAACATGTGGGCGGCACGCTCGTCGGTCGCGTCGTAGCGGTAGCGCGCCGCGAGGTACTCGCGCACCTGCTTTTCTGCTTTCGCGTATTGCGGGGCCGAGACGCTGCGCCACACGAAGATGCCGACCTGCGCGGTGTCGAGCAGGCCACTCCCGGTCGTCCACGGGATGAAGATGCAGTACTTGTCGGGCCGGTTGTAGTTCGACATCTGCACTTTTTCCGGCATGACGCCGATGACTTCGAACGGCTGCCCGGCCACGCGGATCGTCTCGCCGACGGCCGGCAGGTTGCCGAACAGCTTGCGCTGCGCTTCGCTGCCGATGAACGCCACCCGGCGATGCAGTCGAATGTCCTCGTCGTCGAGGAACCGGCCGCCTGGCAGCGGACGCTCGCTGCGCATCTCGCCGTAGCTCGCATCGACAGCGCGCACCATGTGGTTCGACTGCTTGTTCCCGAAGGTGACCGGAAACTCCTGCATGAACTCGGGGCTCGCGGCCGCCACGAGCGGCAGTTCGCGGATGGCATCGACATCGGCGATCGTCAACCGCACGCGCTTGCCGGCGCGCTCGCCGCCCGCCTGCGTGCTGGTCTGCCCCATCATCGCGACCGCGACGCCGTCGCCGAATGCGCCGGCGAAGCCGGCTTCCAGCGCCGTCCGGAAACCGTCACCGTAGGCGAGCAGCACGACGACCGAGACGATGCCCCACGCGATGCCGAGCATCGACAGGGCGGCGCGGAACCAGTGGTGGTAGAGCCCGACAAGCGCCTGCACCACGATGTCGGCCAGCATGCCGACTGACAGGCCGCGACGGACCGGCAGTCGCCCTGTAGTGTGCACGACCGGCTCGAGAGTGACTGCGGTCACATCCATGGCTACATCTCGAACCGCAGCGCCTCGACCGGAGGCAGTTCGGCGGCGCGACGCGCCGGATAGGTGGAGGTCGCGATACCGATGACGACGAGCGTCGCCAGCGACAGCAGCGCGGCCTGCCACGAGATGATCATGCCGTCGAAGCGCGCCGGCATCGGCAACAGGTTCACCAGTTGGCAGAGGCCGATGGCGAGCAGCATCCCCGCGCCGCCGCTCAGCATCGTCAGGAAGAACCCCTCCATGAAGAACTGCTGCTGGATGCTGCGGGTGGTGGCGCCGAGCGCCTTGCGGACGCCGATCTCGCGCGTGCGCTCCTTCACGGCAATCAGCATGATGTTCATGACCCCGATGCCGCCGAGCGCCAGAGTGACGATGCCGACGATGGTGAAGAAGTCCTTCATGCGCGAGATCATGCGGCCGAACATCAGCGTCTCGAGCGAGGTATCCCACATCGTCACGGCCTGGTTGTCGGCCGGGTCGAAGCCGTGTCGCCGCGCGAGCACGTCACGCACGTTGCCCTCGAGCGGCCACTGGATGTCCTCGATGCGGCCCGTCCGCTCGTCCAGCACGCGCGGCAGATTAGCGACCACGAACGGCTTCGGTGACACGACGATGTCGGAGAGGCTGCCGGCCGGTGCATCCTTGCGCGGCATGTCCTGCAGCATGGCCGCGAACGGCACGAAGATCTTGTTGTTGTCCGGACCGTTGTAATTGCTGTCCTGTTCTTTCTTCCGGATCTTCCCCATCACCGTGTAGGGCACACCGTCGAGCATCAGCGTTTCGCCGAGGATATGGCGCTTGCCGAACAGTTGGTCGGCCATGTCGTAGCCGACGATGGCGATGCGCGCCACCTGCCGCTCGTCGGTCCAGGTGAACTGACGGCCATATTCGAGTTCGATGGTGCGGACCTTCTGGTAGGGCGGTTCGATGCCAGTGACGCGGGCGGACGCCGCGTTGTAGAGGCTCTTGGCGCGCACGGCGCCGCGCTCGAGTTCGGGCGAGACCACCTCCACCATCGACGCTTCGGCTGCGACGGCACGCGCATCGTCGACCGTGAGGAACACCTGGCGGCCGGCGCGCTCGCCGCCCGCCTGCAGGCTGGTGCGTCCGCCCCAGACAATACCGATGTTCTGGCCGAGTTCGCGCAGCACCTTGTCGTTGCCGCGCCGGAACCCCTCACCAGTGGCCGAGAGGATGATCACCGAGATCATCCCCCACAGGATGCCGAACATGGTGAGGACGCTGCGCAGCCGGTTGGCGCGCAGATTCTCCAGGGACTGGATGAACGCTTCCATCATGGTGCGTCGACCGTGAACAGGCTGACTGTGGCTAGGACGGCAGGACGACGCGGTCGCCGTCCTTGACGCCGTCGAGCAACTGGATGCGGGTGCCGTTGCCGACACCGAGCGTCACCGGCACGCGGCGGCGGCCGTTCTTCGCGCCGGGGTCCACGAGGTCGACGAACGAATGCTTCTTGCCGTCGTAGACGATGGCCACCTCCGGCAGCAGCAGCGAGTTCGGGTGCTCCTCGAGCACGATCTCGGCGTTCGCCGTCATGTTGGCCTTCAGCTCCTTGCCAGGATTGTCGATCGACACGCGCACCTCGAAGGTGGTGACGTTGTCTTTCTCCACGCCCATCGGTGAGATCTGCGTGACCTTGCCGTTGAAGACCTTGTCGCGGAACGTCTCGACGCGGATGCGCGCCGGCTGTCCGAGCTGGACGCGGCCGATGTCCGCTTCGTCCACCTTGCCGCGCACGAACACCTGGTCGATGTCGCCGAGGGTCATCACGAGCGTGGCGTTGGCGCCGAGGTTGAGGATCGAGGAGACCGGGCTGCCCATCTCGACATCGCGTGTGAGGACGGTGGCCCTGATCGGCGAGCGGATGGTGGCATTCGCGAGGTCTTCGGCGGCGCGGTCAGCGGCGGCCCTGGCCTGGGCCACCTGCGCACGCGCCTCGGAGACACGGGCCTGGCTGACAAAGAGTTGCGACTGTGCGGCGCGGCGCTTGTTCTCCGCGACGTCCACCGCGCTGTGGGCGTCATCGAGCGAGGCTTGCGGGATGAGCTGCTGTTCGAAGAGCGACTGCGCGCGCTCGAAGGCGCGGCGGGCGAAGGCGACGTCGGGCCCTTCGGCCTCGACCGAATTCTTCTTCAACTGTGCCTCAGCCCCCTCGAGGGCGGCGCGAGCGGCCAGCAGATTGGCCTCGGCGCCGCGCTGCTGGGCCAGGAGCTGGTCCTTGTCCAGCTCGACCAGCACGTCGCCTTCGGTCACGACGCTGTCGACGTTTACGCGAAGCGCCTTGATGATGCCGTTGGCTTTCGACTTGATCTCGATTTTGGTCATCGGTTCGACCTTGCCCGTCGCGACGACGGAGCGAACCATGGTGCCGCGTTCGACCGTGGCGAGCGTCGACGCATCGATGTCGACCGACGCGCCGCGCAGCGTGACAAACCCTGCGGCGGCGCCGCCGACGACGAGGGCGGCCGCCAGGAACATGTAGAGGCGGGTGCGTGACGACCTGGCCGGCATACCTGCAATTACGAAGAGCCTCGAACCGAAGTTCAACGGGGCTTGGTAAGATCACTGGCCGATGTGGACCTTGCAGAGCTCAGATACCGACACGCCGCTGCTCACCTTCCGCCTGTCTCCGGGGTCGATCAAGACCATCGGCCGCTCGAGCGGCGCTGAATTGATCGTCGACGCCGCGCTGGTCTCGCGTCTCCACTGCCGCGTGGAAGCGCACGACGAAACGCTCGAGGTCATCGACCTCGAGAGCACCAACGGCATCTCGGTGAACGGCGAACGCGTCATCCGCGCGCACATGATCCCGGGCGACCGCCTGACCGTGGGCCGCGTCGAGCTGCAGGTCGGGCGGTCAGACAGTTGATCGACGAGAGGCTGGAGGTTGGCGGCTGGAGGTTGGGGTGGGACACCCACCGCCTGTCGCCGATCGCCCAGAGCCGGGCGCGCAGCGCCTAGACCGCCTGCAGGAACGGGTTGGTCTTCCGCTCGCGGCCGATCGTCGTGTCGGGGCCGTGGCCTGGATAGACGCGAGCCTCGTCGCCGAACGGGAACAGCACCGAGCGAATGACGCCGATGAGCGTCGCGTGGTCGCCACCCGGCAGATCGGTGCGTCCAATCGACCCCGCAAACAAGGTGTCCCCCACGAACAGGTCGAGTCCGCGCTCCGCGGTTCTCGCCACTTCCAGGCACACGCCGCCAGGGCAGTGGCCTGGCGTGTGGTGCGGCCGCGCTTCGAAATCGCCGAAGGTGATCGATTCGCCGGCGGTGTAGAAGTGATCGATCGGTGGTGGCGCACTGTCCATCCGCAGGCCGAAGCGCTCGGCCTGTTCCACGGCGCGGTCGTAGAGGAACAGATCGTCCGTGTGCAGGTGCACCGGCACGTTGAGCGCACGCTTCGCCGGCCCGACGCCGGTGATGTGATCGATGTGGGCGTGGGTCAGCAGGATGTGGAGGACGCGCAGGTCTTCCTGTTCGATGAACTCGAGCAGCCCGTCGACTTCGTCGCCCGGATCGATGAGCACGGCCTCACGCGTCCGTGGGCACGCCACTACAAAGCCGTTCTTGTGGAACGGCGCCACCGCCTGCGACTCGATTATGATCACGCCATGATTCTAGCAATCCTCGACGACCTGATGTTCACGTCGAAGATCCGAACAACGGCCCAGCACGCGGGCGCGACGATCGCCTTCGCACGCTCGTCGCAGGGCGCCCTCGACCAGATGCGGGCCGAGGCACCATCGCTGGTGATCTTCGACCTCAACAATCCACGCACCGATCCGATGGGCACGCTTGCGGCGATGCAGGCTGACGCCTCGCTCACCGCGATCCCGACGCTGGGCTTCGTCTCGCACGTGGACACGGCCACCATCGATGCGGCGAGGGCCGCGGGCATTGGCACGGTGGTCGCGCGCTCGGCCTTCGCCACGAACCTGGCCGACATTCTGCGCGGAACGCCGTAGCGGCCTAGATCAGGCGTCCGCGGACGAAGGCCCAGGCGAGCGTCGCCAGCACCAGCAGCACCACGAGGCCGACGAGCACCGGCCGGCCAGGCCAGCCCCCGCGCACGGCGGCAGGCGACGCCGCTGTGGCTGGCGCCGCTGTGCGCGCGGCCACCACCAGCGCCACGTCGCGCAGCACGGCCGCGACGGTGGCCATCGAGTCGAACGCCTCGCCTGGACGCGGTGCCACCAACTGCTGCAGCACCGGCCGCACATCGACCAGCAGCTCCGGCACCCGCAGTTCGGCCGGCCAGCCATGCTTGAACGGACGCCCCACCAGCATCTCGAAGAGCAGCGCCCCGATCCCGAAGACATCGTCGCGCGGCGCCGCGCTGCCCGCACGCGTCCACGGCACGAGTCCGACGTCGAGCAGTTTCGCCGTCCCCTTGGGCGTGACGATCACCGACGCACTTGAAAGAGCGCCGTGCACCACGCCGTGCTCCTGCGCTACGGCCAGACCGTCAGCAAGTTGCGCAGCCAGGTCGAGTGCACGTTTGGGATGGAGTGGGGTGCCGTGCACCATGGCCGAGAGCTGTTGTCCCGGCACGAACTCCGACGCGATGAATGTGCCGTCCGGTCCGTGACCAGAAGCGTAGACCGCGGCAATCGACGGGTGCTCGATCGCAGCCACGCGCTGTGCCGCATGCAACACATCGAGGCGCGCGCGTTCGTTGTCCGCGATCGACGGCGCGAGGAGACGCAACGCCGCCGTGCGGCCAACCTCGAGGTCGCGCGCACGATGGAGTTCTCCCAGCGTGCCGTGACCGAGCGGCGCCTGTAGTTCGAAGTGCGCGACGATGCGGGGCACAGCGATGCGGGAATTATACTGGGCGCATCCCCGTGAGCAGCCAGACCTCCATTCTCCGCACCAATCGGAACTTCCGTCTGCTGTTCCTCGGACAAACCGTCTCGCAACTCGGCGACTGGTTCAACTCCGTGGCGGTCTTCGCGCTGCTGCTGGACCTGACCGGCTCGGCCACTGCCGTCGCGTGGATGATGATCGTCCAGTTCCTGCCGATGACCATCGTCGGCCCGATTGCAGGCGTGGTGGTGGACCGCGTCGATCGCCGAAAGCTGATGATCGCCACCGACATCCTGCGCGGCATCGTCGTGCTGGGATTGCTGCTGGTCCGCACGCGCGAACAGGTGTGGCTCGCCTACGTGGTGATGGCCATCACTGTGACCGGTTCTGCGTTCTTCGAGCCGGCACGCACCGCCACCATTCCGAACGTCACGAGCAAGGAAGAACTGATGCCGGCCAACGCCCTCTCGAGCGCCACCTGGGCGGCGATGCTGGCGGTCGGCGCGTCGATTGGCGGGCTGGTCACGGCGTTTGCCGGACGCGAGATCGCGTTCGTCATCAACGGGATCTCGTTTTTCGTCTCGGCCTGGTTCATCAGTCGCACCAACTACGACTCGACGCCGGCGCCGAAACCGGCGCTGAAGGGGTGGTTCGCGCTCACCGGCATTCCCGACATGCTGGACGGGCTGCGGTACGTGCGCCAGAGCACGCACGTGTCGGCACTGATGTTCGTAAAAGCGGGGTGGGGGCTCGCGGGAGGTGTCCTGCTGCTCCTCACCGTCTTCGGCCAGCGCGTCTTCCCCATTGCCGGCAGCACCGCGGCAGGCATTGGCGTCCTCTACGGTGCCCGCGGCATCGGCGCCGGCCTCGGCCCCATCGCCCTGCGCTGGCTGATGGGCCACACCCCAACCACGATGCGCCGCTCGATTGGGCCGGCCTACTTCATCGTCGGTGGCTTCTACATCGCGCTGGCCGCCGCCGGCACGCTGCCGCTGGCCGCGCTGTGCGTCCTGCTCGCGCACTTCGGCGGGTCGATCCTGTGGGTATTCAGCACGGTACTGCTGCAGATGGAGGTGCCGGACGAATTCCGCGGCCGGGTGTTCGCGGCGGAACTGGCGCTCGTCACCCTGACGTCATCGATCTCGAGCTGGATGACCGGCTACGCACTCGACGGACTGGGCTGGTCGCCGCGCATGCTCGCCTTCGGGCTGGGTGCCGGCTTCGCGATACCGGGCCTGCTCTGGCTGCTGATGAACGCGCGCTGGAAGCCCTCGTCACACCTCGAAACGCCAGACCCGACGCACACCGGCGACGAGGAAATACTGGAAGGACGGATTGGGTGACAGGAAGTTAGCGTTGCTGTTTGATCGCCTCCATCGCGCTCTGGACGAGTTGCTTGGCGTCGTTCAACTGCTCGACCACCATCCGGATGTCCATTTTCGGCTGGCCGGGAAAGCGTTCGCTGCGGCAGTAGACGCCGTGCTGGCCGACGAGGGCGAGCGAGTCGGTGAGCAGGTCGAGCGCCACGGCGAGCCGGCCGCGCGCCGGCCCCATCATGGTCTCGTGCTGTTCGAGTGAATCCTGGTGCTTCTGCAAGATAGACATCAGCAGCTACTTCTTCGGCGGCTTCGAGGGACGTAGTTCGATGTAGCTGGGCAGGCTGCGCGTGTCCAGTTCCAGCAGGTCGACCACCATGTCGCCGATGTCGGCGCTGGCGATCTTCCACTCGGACCCCTTCGCGGCGTCGCCGCCCGCAAAGGCGGTGGCGACCGACCCCGGCGCAATCGTCGTCACCTTGATGTTGTCGTGACGCACTTCCTGGTTCAGGACCTCGGCAAACTGGTTCAGTGCCGCCTTCGACGCACAGTAGGCGCCGGCGCCGACGAAGGCGTTCTTGCCAGCCAGGCTCGAGATGTTGATGATGTAGCCGCCGCCCCGCTTCTTCAGTTCGGGCAGCGCCGCATGGCAGACGTTGAAGACCCCGGTCACGTTGGTGTCGATGACACCGGCCCACTGCTCCGGGGTCATGTCGGCGACCGTCACGAACGTGCCGATGCCCGCGTTGTTCACCACGATGTCGAGGCCGCCGAGGCGTCCCACCGTCTGCGCGATGGCTGCGGCTACCGCCGCGTAGTCGCGCACGTCGACGACGACGGCGTCCACCTGACCTGGTGCAGCCTGCAAGCGCTGTTTCGCCGACTCGAGATCCGCGGCACCGCGGCCGGTGATGACCACGTGCACGCCCCGAGCGATCAGCGCCTGGGCAATGCCGAATCCGATGCCTTTCGAGCCGCCGGTGACGAACGCAACCTGTCCACGCAATTCCTTTTTCATGGCTGCCATTACAATAGCCCACACCCATGATTGACGTCGCCATCCTCGGGGCTGGAGAACTGGGCGGCTCGATCGCGCATGTGCTCGCGCGGCGCGAGCTCGTGCGCCGCATCCAGCTCATTGATCCCGCCGGGCAGGTGGCGGCCGGCAAGGCGCTCGACATCATGCAGACGGGTCCGGTCGAGCGGTTCACCACCCTGCTGGCCGGTACCACCGACATCAGCCGCGTCGCCGGCGCGCACCTGGTCGTCATTGCCGACCAGGCCCGGCCTGCGCAGGACGTCGACGACCTGCTCCCGCTCACGCAGATCGCGCAACTCGCCAGTCGCGCGCTCGTGCTGTGCGCCGGCGCAAACGGGCGGACGCTGGTCGAGCGCGGCGTACGGGAACTGGGCTATCGGCGGGACCGGCTGTTCGGCTCCGCGCCAGAGGCACTTGCGTCTTCCCTGCGCGCCATGGTCGCGCTCCAGACGAACGGCTCGGTGCGCGACGTCGCCCTCACGGTGCTCGGCCATCCCCCCGCGCACGCGGTGGTGAACTGGGACGATGCGACGGCGGGTGGATTCAGGCTGACGGACGTGCTGGACGAACCGGCGCTGCGCCGGCTGTCGGCACAGGTCGGCCCCCTGTGGCCCCCTGGCCCGCACGCCCTCGCCCACGCCGCCGTAGACGCCATCGCCTCACTCAGTGGTATCTCGCGGCGCAGCCTGAGTTGCTTCGTCGCCCCGGACGACTCGTCCGGTAGGCGCACCCGCGCCGTCGCGCTGCCAGTCACGCTTGGCCCAGACGGCATCAGCTGTATCGACCTGCCGACCCTCAGCGTCGCCACGCGCACCGCGTTGGATAACGCGATGCTGCTGTGACACGCAACGGCTCGCCTGCCCGTTCCCCAGGTATCCCGTCGACCGGGCGCACGGCTCAGAGCTTGTTGTGGTTGTTGTCGCAGTACGGCGGCGTCTGCGTCTGCTTGCACATGCATAGCTTGACGCGCTTGGACTCCGTGATGGTGAACGCCACGGGCGTCCATTCGGTGCCGACATGCGAGTCGTCGCAAAAGGGCTGGGTCTTGGAGTTGCCGCACGCGCACCATCGATAGGTGCCAGGTTCCAGGTCGACGGCCTTGAAGAACGTGTCAGCGATAGTGGGCTTTCGCATGGAACGCATCCTAGCGCGCCTGTGTAGGGGCAGCAAGAAGGCAGGCTCAAGCAGACCCCGCACGAGCCGATTCCCTGTAGAAGGGTGGCTCTCGATGATGCCGGACGTGACCGTGCGCAGCCACGCGGAGGACATGCCTCTCTACGACCAGTTGGGGGGGCTCAGTGTCCTGCAGCGCGTGCACAAAATCTTCTACGACAAGGTCTATCGCGACCCGTGGCTAAAACTGTTCTTTGCCGACGTCACGCAGACGCTGATCGAGGCCCAGCAGACCGACTTCATGGCGCAGGCGATGGGCGGGCCTTCGCGATACTGCGGACGGTTGCCGATCCCCGCGCACCGGCACATGTTCATCACCGAAGAACTGTTCGAACTCCGTACGCGTTTGCTCGAAGAGTCGCTCGTCGAGGTCGGCGTACCCGCCTGGCTCCAGGCACGCTGGCTCAAGATCGACGGCGCGTTCAAGGGACGCCTGGTGAAGCAGAGCGTGTCGGAGTGCCAGGGTCGCTACAAGACCGAGCCGATCATGGTGATCCCGAAGCCCTCGGCCCGTTGAGTTCTGGGCGGGCAGGCCCTGACGCGCGACCGGATTCCGGTTTGCCGTCCGCGGTCGAGGCCTGCCGTCGCTCTGCCTCTTAACTCGAACCGGCGGACAGCCGGACTCACGCTGTCGCGTGATGGAGCGTCAGGCCGCCCGCGAAATCCGCCAGTTGCTTGCGCAGGATGAGGCGGCCGCGGTGCAGGCGCGACTTCAGCGTCTGGTCCTTCACGCGCAGGATCTCGCTCGCCTCTTCCGTCGACATGCCCTGAATGTCGCGCAGAATCACCGGGGCGCGATAGATGGCCGGCAGCGACAGGATGGCGTTGAACACCGTCTCGCGCAGTTGCGCGCGGAACACGTGCTCATCGGCCATGTCGGACCAGTCGGGGATGTCGTGGCGCGTGCTGGCACCCTCTTCGCCCTCGTTGGCCGTGATCGACAGTTCCTCGTTCTGCGTCCGCTGGTACTTCGCCGTGCGGAGGCGCGACATCGACGCGTTGAAGGTAATCCGGTAAATCCAGGAAGACAGAGCGGCGTCGCCCCGGAAATCGCCTACCTTGCGGTAGACCTTGAACAGGACGTCCTGCGTGACTTCCTCGGCGTCTTCCTTGTTGCGGAGGTAGCGGAACGCCAACTGGTAGATTTTCGAACCGAACGCCGCGGCCAGGTCACGGAGTGCCGACTCGTCTCCTGCCTGCAACCGGGCGAGAAGTAGCTCATCCTTCGTGTCTCTCATTCGTCCCTCGTTGCCATAGAGAACACCGCTCCTGCCGGAAAAATTCCACGCCGGCAGCAATCCCCTCAACCTGAAGGGCGTCAGCGACTTAGCGAAGGAGTATCAGCGCAGGGCGAGCGCGATGAGCACGGTCGGACCGAGGACGCCTGCCACGAGGATGAGTCCGAGCAGCGCCCCGGCGACCGGACGGCCGAAGTTCAGCGTCCACCGGCGGCCATCACGTGTGGGCACGAAGAGCGCGGGGTCTTCGGCGTTCTTGTAGAGCTGGCCGAGCCGCCAATGGGCGGCGACGAACGGCCGCGGCGCGGGCCGACCCAGCCGCCGCTGCGCGCGCACCGCAATGGCGAGCGACGCGACACCGCCAACGATTTCACCGAGATTGTAGAACGGCAGCGACGCCCGGTGCGTCACCCAGAGACGCGCGAGCGAGAACGCGGCGTAGCCTTGAAACGTGACCCAGACCGCCGCCATCAGCACCACCGCTTCGGCCGCGGCGGCGGCGGCGCGGACGTCGGGTGCGTCCTCATCGTGCTCGCCGTGCGGACGCGACAGCAGCAGCCCCGCCACGGACGAGAAGAGCCCCGCCAGCATCACCTGTACACCCACCGGGATGAGGACGCGCGGCAGCGTGCGGTACTGCCAGCCGTTGGGCGTGCCGTTGCGGTTGAAATGCACCGGCAGCAGGTCGGGTAGCGAGGGATATTCCAGCAGCAGGAACATGGCCGTCGCGATAATGACGAGCCCCATCGTCAGGGCAGCCGCACGGGTAGCCGGTGTCGGTGGAACGATTGCCGATTTCAGCATGGGGCCAACATCACGACGACGACGGGTCTTTCCCGGAGAGACGTTGTGTTGCGTCGTACCCTTCGTGAAGCCGGGCACCACCGCCTCGTTCAATTGGTCGAAACCGGGTCGAGGTGGACGATGCGGCCGAAGACCGCGCCGAAGTGGGTGGCAATCCGGTCTTCCACCTCCACGCGCGTCGCGACGCACCCGAGCGCCTGCAGCGACGTCACCCCCTTGTCGGAGATGCCGCACGGCACGATCAGGCCGAAGTGCGACAGGTCAGTCGTGTGGTTCAGGGCAAAGCCGTGGCTGGTCACCCAGCGCTGGATGCGCACACCGATGGCGGCCAGTTTCTCGTCGCCAGCCCAGACGCCCGTGCGGCCAGGCACGCGCGCCGTGGCAATGCCGTAGTCGGCGGCGACGCGGATCAGCACCTCTTCGATGTCGCGCACGTACTTGTGCACGTCGCGGCGATCGGGATCGAGGTCGATGATCGGGTAGCCGACGATCTGCCCAGGCCCGTGATAGGTGATGTCGCCACCCCGGCCGGTTTCGAACACACCGATCTGGCGCGAGGCGAGTTCCTCGTCACTGGCCAGAATGTGCGAGCGGCCACCGTCGCCCTTGACGCCGAGGGTCAGCACCGACGGGTGCTCGACGAGCAGCAGCAGATCGCCGAGCGTGCCGGCACGCCGCTGCTCGACGAGACTCTTCTGGAGTTCGAGCGCCTCGTCGTACGGCATGCGCCCCAGGCGGCGAACGTCGAGAGTGCGGCCGGCCATCACGAGTGGCGCATCAGGCCTGCTTCGGGTCCCAGTTTTCGAGTTGGTGCTTGATGAGCGCCATGAACTGATCGCCCACGGCCCCGTCGACCACGCGGTGATCGAAGGCCAGAGAGAGATAGCCCATCAGCCGGATGCCGATCGCGTCGTCGATGACCACCGCGCGCTTCTCGATGGCGCCGACGCCAAGGATGCCCACTTGCGGCTGGTTGATGATCGGCAGGCCGAACTGCGCGCCGATGCCGCCGGGGTTGGTCACCGTGAAGGTGCCGCCCTGCACGTCGTCGGGCTTGAGCTGCTTGGCGCGCGCACGGTCGGCGAGGTCGGTGATCGCCTTGCTGATGCCGAGCAGGCTCTTCTCGTCGGCCGCCTTGATGACCGGGACAATCAGGCCCCAGTCGAGCGCCACGGCGATGCCGACGTTGACCTGACGGTGATAGGACACATTGTTGTTCGCGTCGACCGACGCGTTCATCACCGGCACCTGCCGCAGCGCCTCGACCACCGCCTTGACGATGAACGACAGGTACGTGAGCTTGGCGCCGCTCGCCTCGTACTCGGCCTTCTTCGCCTTGCGGATCTGGTCGAGCCGGCTGTAGTTCACCTCGAACACCGTGTGCACGTGTGCCGAGGTGCGCTTGCTGAGCACCATGTGCTCGGCAATCTTGCGGCGCATCACCGACAGCGGCACCGTCTGGCCCGCGAGCCCGGCGCCGGTGGCCGGCGTGTGCCCCAACGTCGGCGCGGACGCTGATGCCGCCGTCGCGGGCGCCGGTGCGCCGCCCTTCTCGATGTAGGTGAGGATGTCGCTCTTGGTGACGCGGCCGCTGATGCCGGTGCCCTGAAGCTGCGCGATATCGACCTGGTGTTCCTGGGCGATGCGCCGCACCAGCGGCGACGACTTCTGCCGGAGCCGCGCTTCGGTGCTGCTCGCAGCCGGCGCTGCCGGCGGGGCCGTCTCGACGACGGCAAGGGCCGCCGGCGCGGATGCCGTCTTCGAGGCCGGAGCTCCGTCGCCCTGTGCCTTCGGTGCGGACGGCAGCACCATGTGAACGGGAGCCGCCGGAGTCGCCACGACCGGCTGCGTGCCCGCCGGGGCAATGATGGCCACGACCGAGTTGACGGGGACCGTCTCGCCCTCGTGGGCGAGGATCGTCGTCAACACGCCGGCGGCGGGCGACGGAATCTCCGCGTCGACCTTGTCCGTGGAGATCTCGAAGAGGGGCTCGTCGCGATCGACGCTGTCCCCCACCTTCTTGATCCAGCGGACGATCGTTCCCTCGGCGATCGACTCGCCCATCTGCGGCATCAATACGTCGCTGGCCATATTTCCAATCGCTAATCGCAGTGTCGATGCAGATGTAGTGCCCACCGTCAGGTGGACCTGCAGGTCCGGCTGAAGCCGGACACTACACCCGGAAGCGGCGCGTCTTACATGTGTATCGCGGCGCCGTGCGTGGCGTGCGCGGCCTCGCCAACGGCTTCGGCCATCGTCGGGTGCGCGTGAATCGTGCGAATCAGCTCCTCGACCGTCGACTCGAGCCGGAGCGCGAGGGTTGCTTCCGCCACGAGCTCCGTCGAGCGCGGACCAATCATGTGCACGCCGAGGATCTCGTCGTACTTCTTGTCGGCGACGATCTTCACGAACCCTTCCGTTTCGCCAGCCATCTTGGCGCGGCCGAGCACGCCGAACGGGAAGGTGCCGACCGCGACGTCGTAGCCCTTCTCGATCGCCGCCTTCTCGGTGAGGCCGACGCTGCCGATCTCCGGGTCGCAGTAGGTGCAGCCGGGCACGTGTCCGTAGTTGAGCGGAGGGATCTCGTGTCCGGCGATGCGCTCGGCCACCAGGATGCCTTCGGTCGATGAGACGTGCGCCAACTGCGGGTGCGGTCCGTTGCCGAGCGTGATGACATCGCCGATGGCCGAAATGCCCGGCACGTTGGTGCGGTACATCGCATCGACCTTGATGTAGCCGCGCTCCATCTCGATGCCGAGCTTCTCGAGGTCGAGCCCCGCGGTGACCGGGCCGCGGCCCGTGGCCACGAGCAGGTACTCGGCGGTAATGTCCGTGGTCGTGCCGTCTGGCAGCGCAGCCTGCAGCTCGACGCCGTCGGCGGTCGCCTTCGCGCTCGTCACCTTGGTGCCCGTGAGTACGGTGATGCCCTTCTTGCGGAACGACTTCTGCAGTTCAGCCGACACCGCTTCGTCCTCGACCGGTACGAGCCGCGGCAGCAGCTCGAGGATCGTGACCTCGGCGCCGAAGCTCTTGAAGATCGACGCGAATTCGACGCCGACGGCGCCGCTGCCCATGATCGCAATCGACTTCGGCACCGCCTTCATGTGGATGGCCTGGTCGCTCGTGATAATCCGCTGGTGATCGATGGTGATGCCCGGCACGCTGCGCGGCGACGAGCCGGTCGCGACGATGATCTCCGTGTTCGCCTTGAGCGTCTGCGTGTCGCCCTCGAACACCTCGACGATGCCGTTGCCGGCCAGTCGTGCGGTCCCCTTGATCCAGTCGATCTTGTTCTTCTTGAAGAGGAACTCGACCCCCTTGGTCAGGCCGGTGATGATCTTGTCCTTGCGGGCATGCACCTGCTTCATGTCGATCGAGACCGGCACAGCCGAACCGTCACCGATCGTCACGCCCCACTCCTTCGCGCCCTGCACAATCTTCAGCGCATGCGCGTGCTCGAGCAGTGCCTTGGTCGGAATGCAGCCCCAGATGAGGCAGGTGCCGCCGAGCGACTTCTGCTTCTCGACACAGGCCACTTTGAGCCCGAGTTGGGCGGCGCGGATCGCGGCCACATACCCACCGGTGCCGGCTCCAATCACGATGACGTCGTATTCGTTGGTCATTTCTTCAAGGAGGAGAGAGGAACGAACGAGGTTATTGCTGCCGGCCGCGGGGCTGCGGCCTCGGCATCAGGCTCAGGCTCACGCAGGCCAGCGCCGGTTTCAAGACGATTGAGGCGCACCTTCAACTGTCCGATTTCATACCGGAGTTCCCAGTACGACTCTGCGAGCCGCTCGGCACGCTTGCCGAGGCTGCGCGAGCGGAACAGGGCCGAGATGGCCAGCAGAACGGAGACACCCGCGAGGACGATAGAAAAGGTTAACAAACCAAGTACGTTAACGAACGGCTTGCAACAGTGTCAACCGGCTGCGACAATGGCGGCGCTCCCCCACGAAGTCGATGAGCCTGAAGCCCAAGACCGTTCTCATCGTCGATGACGACGAGCGCAGGCGTGACAGCTTCGCTTCCGCCCTGAAGCGCGAGTTCCGCGTCCTGCGCGTCGGAACCGGTGAAGCCGCCCTGACGCTGCTCACCAAGGACGCGGTAGATCTCGTCCTGCTCGACGCCCGGCTGCCTGGCATCAGCGGCTTCGAGCTGCTCCAGATTGTCCGGGAGAACTTCCCCCTCATCGAGGTGATCGTCACCTCGCCGGACGCCGACATCGACACCGCCGTGCAGGCCACGAAGTGCGGGGCGTATCACTACGTGCCGAACGACGTGCCGCCCGAGCAGCTGCGCGGACTGCTCCGCCACGCGGGCGAGCAGCAGGACCTCAACCGCCAGGTGCTGGCGCTGTCCGCACAAGTGGCCGACGATGGCAGCCGCGAGTTCATTGTCGGGCCCAGCCGGCTGACGCGCGACGTCATCGACGTCGTGCACCGCGTCGCCAAGCTGCCGGCCACGGTGCTCATCCTCGGCGAGAGCGGCACCGGCAAGGAGCTGCTCGCCCGCCTGATTCACCGCAAAAGCGAGAACCCCGATGCGCCGTTCATCGCGGTGAACCTCGCCGCCATCCCCAGGGAACTGCTCGAGAGCACGTTGTTCGGCCACGAAAAGGGCGCGTTCACCGGCGCCATCCGCCAGCAACTGGGCAAGTTCGAGCTCGCCGCCGGGGGCACGTTGTTCCTCGATGAGATCGGCGACCTGCGTCTCGACCTCCAGGCCAAGCTCCTGCGCGCGATTCAGGAGGACGAGATCGAGCGCGTCGGCGGACAGAAGCCGATCAAGACTTCGTTCCGCCTGATTGCCGCGACCAATGTCGACCTCGAGAAGGCGGTGAAGGAGAGCAAGTTCCGAGAGGACCTCTATTACCGGATCAACGTGGTGCCCATCAAGATGCCGCCGCTGCGTGAGCGCGCGGAAGACATTCCGCAGCTGGCCGAGTTCTTCCTGCGCCGCTACAACACGCGTTTCCGCAAGCGTATCGCCGGTATCACCGAGCCAACCATGGCGATGCTGAAGAAGTACTGGTGGCCAGGCAATATCCGCGAGCTCGAGAACCTGATCGAGCGCATCGTCGCGATGAACGACAAGGAGTACATCGGCGAGGAAGATCTGCCGCTGGAGTTCCACTTCGCCCAGCTCGAGCCGCGAGGACAACGCAGCGACAGCCTATTCGAAGACGCGACCAACACCTTCGAGCGCAACTTCATCCTGCGTGCGCTGGAGAAGTGCGGCTGGAACGTGACCGCCACGTCCGACTACCTCGGCGTCCCGCTCAGCACGCTGAAGTGGAAGATGGACAAGCTCGAGGTCCGTCAACTGGCGCGCCGCATCCGCGGCGTCTGAGCCGTTCGCCTCGGCCAGAACCGGGCAGAATCCCAGCCCTCCGGCCAACCCGTTGGCCAGCGCGTAAACCCTCCGGATTTACGTACGGAATACGCGTCCTGGCCGCAGACGGGCGCGAGGCGGCCCACACGTTGCCCCCGACGTCGCTGCAACCCGGCGCAGGGCGGATGCCCACGTTGCCCCCCAACCCGTTGCCTAGCAGGCGCTTCCAGCCTGCGACCGTGCGCGCGGCAAGGCGGAATAGCGGTTGCACTGTTACACCAGTGCGGGGGCCGTGCACGGCCATCCATATCAACTATCGAGCCAGCTGTTCGCTCAGAACGCCCGGCGCGTGTTCTGTGCGTGGTTTGCCCCGCGTGCTCATGAGGACGGTCGAACGCGCGCAGTTCGCGGCGCTCGGGTACGCAGGAGTTCCGGCATGAAGAAGATCGTGACCATCAAGAAGGCCCCCACGCAGGCGAAGCCGCAGGGGATCTCTCCGATCTACCTGGACGACGTCCCGGCGACCAGAAAGTCGCCGCACTGACATGGCCGACGTGGGCAGCCCCGTGAGCAGACATATGGCCGTCGCGGCCATCCTCGCGCTCGAGCCCTCGTCGCAGGTGGCGGTCTACGAGCGGACCCGCGCGGTCAGCACCCGCTACGTGGTCCCCGCCGGTCCGGGACACGACGTCCTCAGCACCCTTCGCGAGTGGCCCACCGCCGGCGCCGAGCCGGGAACGCCCTGACATGCGCATCCGTCGTGTCGTGTCGCGTTTTGCCATCATGCTCGCCGCCGCAGCCCTCGTGCCGCTCGTGGCGTTTGGCACCTGGTCGCTCGTCACCCTGCAGCGCGCGACGCGCCAGGCGGTGGTCAGCTCGAACCTTGGTTTGGCGATGCGCGAAGCTGAAGACATCTCGCGCGACGTCGAAGCAGATGTCGCCATCCTGCAGGCGCTGGCCGCTGACCTCCACGACACGGGGCTGCAGGCGTGGCAGAAGGACCTGATCCTCAACAACTATGCGCTGCGGTTCCACGAGTTCCGCGAGCTCACCCTCTTCGATGCGAACGCGGCCGTGCTCGCCAGCAGCCGCGTCGGTCCGACGCGGCTGACGGTCCCCGCCGACACGCCGCTCACCATCGCCGGCGTGTCGATGTCGGCCATCCACATTGACGAAGACCTGCTGCCGACCAGCCTGTTCTCGGTACCGCTGTCCGAGCTGGGGCAACCCGCCGGATGGCTCGTGGCCGAGATGAGCCACGAGGAGATGTGGCGCATCGTCGGAAAATCCGCATCGGCTCGCACGGCTACGCGCAGCTGGTCGCCGCCGATGGCCGCCTCATCGCACACGGCGACCCCGACCAGCGGGCCCTCGTGGCGCGCGGCCAGCCGCTGCAACAGCATCCCCTGCTCGGCGGCACGCCGGCGGCGACGTGGACGGAATACGTCGACCCCCGTGGCGTCACGCAGTTGGCCGTGGCGGCGCGCGTGCCGGCACTCGGATGGACCCTCATCATCGAGCAACCGACCGACGAGGCCTTTGCAACGGCGACCCGCCTCGGCTGGCAGCTGGTCTTCGCCGCCATGGTCGCGCTCGTGCTGATGGTGACGATCGGTGTCGTCCTCGGCCGCCAGTTCATCGCGCCGATCTCGGCACTCGAGGATGCGACGCGGCAGCTGGCCGCAGGCGACTTCCACGCACGCGCCACCGTGAGCGGCGCCGACGAGTTCGCGCGGCTCGCCGGTTCGTTCAACGCGATGGCCGATCGACTGGTGACGCTGCAGGACGCGATCAAGAGCCAGGAACGACAGGTGATGTTCGGCCGCGTCGTCGCCGGCCTGTTCCACGACCTGAATCACCCGATCCAGAACATCGGCAACAACGCCCGGCTGATGCTGCGCGACGACGTGGATGCCGAGACGCGGACGACGCTGCAGGCGACCATCGACCGCGAGCTCGGAACGCTGCGCCGCTTCATGGACGACGTGCTGAACGTGGCACGGCCGCGTCCGCTCGACCGCTTCCCCATCGAAGTGAACAGCTCCGTGAACGACGTCACCGCTGCGATGCGCGCCGAGAGCGACCGCGCG
Organism: Bifidobacterium breve; assembly: GCA_943328785.2. Lineage (GTDB taxonomy): Bacteria > Acidobacteriota > Vicinamibacteria > Vicinamibacterales > CAVVIG01 > CAVVIG01. Next base: position 7,617 of record CALQBJ020000022.1, on the reverse strand, counting down.
CGGGTGCGGATGGTGGTGCGCTGCGCGCCGGACCCGCTCGTCATCGACGCGGATCGCTTCGCCATCAGCCGGGTCTATCGCAACCTGCTCACGAACGCGCTACAGGCAACGCCGCCAGGCGGATGCGTCACCGTCAGCACCGCGCGGATCGGCGAGCTGGTCGAGATCATCGTGGCCGACACCGGAGGCGGCATCCCGCCCGATCGCCTCTCGGCCATCTTCGACGACTTCGTGACGACGAAGCACCGTGGCCTCGGCCTCGGTCTCGCCACGTCACGCCGCATCGTCGAGAAGCTCGGGGGCACCATCGCGGTCGTCAGCACGGTCGGCGACGGCTCCACTTTCACCCTGCGCTTTCCGGCCAGCCGCGCGCACGCCATCGAAGCGGCAAGTTAGACCTGTTCCGGCGTGTGTAGCTGCCGACCTTCCGCCGTAGCCACGGCGGAGACTGGCCAGGCCGGCTCGGTTCAGTTGTTCGGGGGATGACTGGCGGGAAGGATACGGCGGATGAGGGAGCGCAGCGGCCCGACGTGCATGGCCGCCGCGCTGCTCTCCACCGCGGTGCACACAGTTCGTTGTGTGAGGAGCGCGTCTCGATCGACGAGCCTACTTGCGCGGAAGAACGGCGTCCTTCAGCTGCTTGGTGATGCGCGCCTTCACGACCGTCTTGGCCGGAATCTTGATCGCCTCGCCCGTGGCGGGATTGCGACCCATGCGAGCCTTCCGCTTCTGGACGACCAGCTTCACCATTCCGGGCAGCACAAATTCGCCGGACCGCTTCAGTTCCTTCTCGGCCAACTGCGCGAGCTCATCGAAGAATTCGCGAGCCTGGGTGCGCTTCACTTCGAACCGTTCCGCGAAGTGCGAGAACAGCTCGGACTTGCCCATGCGACGGGCGTCAGCCATGTTGATATCTCCTCGTGTCGATCGCGCGTATGGTGAGGGGACCGTCGATCACCGCGCGCGGCGAAAATCGAGGTTGTCGCGGTGCAATTGGACTCATGCTATCGCGCAATTTCAGCCACTGTCAAACGGCGAGATCGCAAAAACATCGATTTTACTGAGGTAATGTTAGACTTTCACGTCATGTCAAGCTCGACTCTTGAGACGTTCCCCAACCCGCGCCCTGCGCGCGATTTCGAAATCACCATCAGCTGTCCGGAGTTCACGTCGGTCTGTCCGATGACCGGCCTGCCTGACTTCGGCGAGATCCGCATCGTCTACGTGCCCGACGCGCTGTGCGTCGAATTGAAGTCGCTGAAGTACTACATGCTCGAGTTCCGCAACAAGGGCATTTTCTACGAAGCCGCCACGAACCAGATCCTCGACGACCTGGTCGCGGCACTGTCGCCGCGCCGCATGACGGTGACCGGCAACTTCTCCGCCCGTGGCGGCATCACCACCAGCGTCACCGCCACCCACTCGAAGGCGTAGCCAGGGCCGGACCGCGAACCGGACGGTACGCCCGGCGCGTGCGCGGCCGCACATTTGTAACGCGACGCGCGAAATCCGTTCGGCTGGAGCCCGCGCCACACCTGTCATTGCAGCGACGGTTCTGCACACACCCAGGTTTTCAGGCCTGAATCCGTGAAGTCCAGGCAAGGCCACGCACGTGCGGACACACGTGCGCAGCGGGAACGCCGCTTGCCTCTCTGATGGTGCGGTCGGTGTCGACACCATGCCTCTGCTGCTTGCGATCGAACCCGATGCCCGACAGGCGGCGTGCCTGACGGCGCTCGTGTCGGCGCATCTGACCGCGGAGCTCGTGCTCGCATCGACGGTGGACGCCGCGCTGACGGCGCTGCAGCAGCGGCGGCCAGACCTGGTGCTCTGTGCGTCGAGCTTCAGCGACGCCGACCTGCGGGCGTTGACGGCGGGGCTGAGTACCGGCCACGAACAGCAGCCCGGAGTTCCAACTCTGGCGATTCCACCCTTCACAGGCACGACGTCACCCACGACCGGCGGCCTGCTGGCATGGCTGCGTCGTCCGCGCAGGCGGCGCGGCGTGCAGGACGACGATTCGGCGGCGTTTGCGGCGCAGATCATCGAGTGCCTCGCGCTGCGCGATGCCACATGGCTCGACCTCGAACCGTACCTCGACGACGAGGCCAGACTTGTGGTCCGAACGGGGGCACGCGCGGCTGAGGGCGTGCCGGAGCCGGACCTCATCGAACTGCCGCCGCCCGGCGAACTGTGGGCGCAACTGGCGCCGAGCGACGCGGCGCGGATGGCGCCGCTCGAAGGGCCGTCGATGACACCGCGCCCGTTGCGTGCGGCCACGCCCGCCAGGGACGCCGAGCTCGAGACGACCGAGGGGGCGAGCCGCTCGCTGCAACTGGTGCCTGCGCCCTCGGGCTCGGAACGGCCGAAGCAGGACGAGTGGGGCATCTACGATCCGGAGCAGTGCGGCTTCGCTGCGCTGCTCGTGCGCCTCGACGAGCTGGCCGACGACGACCGCCGCGACCGGGAACGCAGCAATCGCTCTGCTATCATGCGCCGGTGACGTGTTCCAGGGCGCGCGCCCTGATGCTGAGTGGGCTGCTCGCGCTCGCCGCGCCGGTTGCGGCCCAGGTTCCCACGCCAGACGCCCACTTCGGTTTCCGCCTCGGAGCCGACCGTCGTCTCGCGACCGCTGACGACATCGCCCGCTACTTCACGCTCGTTGCGGCGCAGTCCGATCGCGTGAGGCTGATCGACCTCGGCAGCACCACCGAGGGGCATCCGACGCCGGCCGCCGTGGTGAGCGCGCCGGAGAACATCCGCAACCTCGACCAGATCCGCGCGGCCAACCTCCGCCTGTCCGATCCGCGCTCGCTCGAGCCCGACGAGGCCCGGCGCCTGGCGGCGACGCAGAAGGTGATCGTCGCCATCGGCGGCAGCATCCACGCGTCGGAGATCGGGGCCACGCAGGCAGCAAGCGAGCTCCTGCACACGCTGGTCACCGCCACCGACGCGCAAACGCTGTCGGTGCTGCAGAACGTCGTGGTGGTACTCATCCCGTCGCTGAACCCCGACGGCCAGCGGCTGATCACCGACTGGTACGAGAAGCAGAAGGGTACGCCGTGGGAAGGCGGGCCGATGCCGTGGCTCTACCAGAAGTACGCCGGCCACGACATCAATCGTGACGCGTTCATGATGAACCTCGCGGAGAGCCGCAACCTCGCGCGGTTCATGTACAGCGACTGGCACCCGCAGGTCTTCCTCACCATGCACCAGATGGAAGAGAACGGCCCGCGCTTCTTCGTGCCGCCGAATACCGATCCGATCGACCCCAACTCCGACCCGCTCATCTGGCGCTCGGCTGCGCTGCTCGGCAGCGGCATGGCGCTACAGATGCAGGCCGACGGGAAGTCGGGCGTCGTCTCGAGCGCGAAGTACGACTACTACTGGCCAGGGTTCGAAGACTCCGCACCGATCGGTCACAACACCGTCTGCCTGCTGACCGAGGTTGCCAGCGTCGACGTCGCCACGCCGGTGAACGTGCCGGCCACGGAACTGCGCGCCGGCTTCAAGGGCCTTGCCGACTATCGTCCGCAGATCAATTTCCCCGATCCGTGGCCCGGCGGCCGCTGGACGCTGCGCGACATCGTCGACTACGACCTGAGCGCGGTGCGGGGGCTGCTCTTCGCAGCGTCGGCGTATCGCGAACAGTTGGTGCGCAACTTCTACGCCATGGGTCTGCGCGCCGTGGCGAAGGGCCGCGAGGGTGGACCCTACGCCTATCTCATTCCTCCCGAGCAGCACGACCCGGTGACCGCCGCCAGGCTCGAGGAACTGCTGCTCGGCGGCGCCATCGAGATCCAGCGCGCGATGGAACCGTTCCGGGCGGACGGTGAACCGTACCCCGAAGGGACCGACATCATCTTCATGACGCAGCCGTATCGGGCGTACGTGAAGTCGCTGCTCGAGCGCCAGAGCTATCCGGCGCGGCGCACCGCACCGAACGGTCCGCCCGAGCGCCCCTACGACGTCGCCGGCTGGTCGTTGCCGATGCAGATGGGCGTCAGCGTCGTCACCATCGAGCGCCGCTTCGAACCGCCGTCGCTGACGCGCGTCACGACGCCGCGTCTGCTGCCAGGTTCGGTGTGGGGCGAACGCAAGCCGTCGTACTGGGTGATCGAGGGGCGCGGTAACGGCGCAGCCCTTGCCGTGAACCGGTTGCTGGCGGCCGGCGCCATGCCGTCGTGGACGACGACCGGTCTCGACGCACTCGGCTTCCACTACGACGCGGGCGCGATCGTCGTGCCGTACCTGCGGAACAGCGAGGCGACCGTGGCGCGCGTGGCCAGGGAGCTCGGCCTGCGCGTCGACGGCATCAAGGGCAAGCTGCCGGGCCACCTGCAGCCGATCGGTCGCGCACGCGTCGCCGTCTACAAGCCGTGGACGGCCAGCATCGACGAAGGCTGGACCCGGTTCGCCCTGGAACAGTTCGAATTCAAATATTCAGGATTGACCGACCAGCAGGTCCGCGCCGGCAACCTGCGGGCGCAGTTCGATGCGATCGTCCTGCCAAACATCCCCGGCAACATGCTGGCGGCGGGCTATACGTCCGAGGTGATGCCGCCCGAGTACGCGGGCGGCCTCGGCGATGCGGGCATCGAGGCGCTGCGGCAGTTCGCGCGGGCCGGCGGCAGCCTCATCTGCCTCGGCGCATCGGGCGGGCTGGCCATCGGCACATTCGAATTGCCGGTGCGCGACATCGCCCGCGAGTACGACGACCGTCTCTTCGTCCCCGGCTCCATCGTCCGGCTCACCCTCGACCCGACACACCCGCTCGCATTCGGCATGCAGCCCGACACGGCCGCGTTCTTCGCATTCAGCTCGGTCTACGCCTCGGCCTCGGCCGCAGGACGCGCCGAGGAACCGCGCGACCCGTCGCTGGCGGCTGGCGTGAGGACAGTGGCGCACTACGGCGAACGCGACGTGCTGCTGAGCGGCTGGCTCGAGGGCGAGTACGTCATGGCCGGACGCGCGGCCATCCTCGAAGCCCAGGTCGGCAGCGGGCGCGTCGTGATGTTCGGCTTCCCCGTGCAGCACCGCGGCCAGTCGCATGCCACCTTCCGCCTGCTGTTCAACGCGCTCTTCACGGCGCCGCAGGCGGCGGTCGGAAAGAAGTAGGCTCTGGGCTCTGGGCTCTGGGGCCGATCGTAGTGTCCGGCTTTAGCCGGACGTCCACACTGCAAGCGGACCCGCCCAAAGCCTGAAGCCCGAAGCCCAGAGCCTTCTTCTGGCCCGCCCCTTGCCCCTGCCTTCGCGTCGTCCGGACGCGCACGCCGAAACAGTCGACATTCCTCGAATGCCGGCGTCGTGCGCGCAGATTCCGCACGCAACGAGGCATGGTCGCAATGGAGAATCCGCAATACAAGATCGGTGACCGCGTGCGCGTTCGCCAGCGCACGTGGACAGTGCAGCAGGTGGACAGCTACCCGGGCTGTCGTGTCTACACGCTCGGGGGAGTCGGACACACTCGCCCTTGCACCTGTCGGGTCCTGCATCCGTTCGACGATGTGGAGCGGATCGATGCCCCGCGTCGCACACGGCGCGTACCGCTGCGCACCTGGCGGCATGCGTGCCGGGCGTTGCTGCTGCAACACGGCGACGCGTCCGCGCTCAGAACCGCCGCATCGGCCCACATCGAGCTGCTCCCCTATCAGCTCGAGCCAACCCTGGCCCTGCTGCAGGGACACGGAACGCGGTTGCTCATCGCCGACGAGGTCGGCCTCGGCAAGACGGTGCAGGCGATGCTGGCGGTGGCCGAACTGCGCGCGCGCGGCGTCGTCTCGCGCGTCCTCGTGCTGTGCCCGGCTGGCCTGCGCGAACAGTGGGCAGACGAGTGCACAACGCGCTTCGACCTGCCGCTCGCCATCCTCGACCACACCGGTGTGCGCCGTGTGGGTTCGCGGCATCCGCCCGGCGTGAACCCGTGGAGGCTCGAGCCGCTGGCCGTGGCGTCCATCGACTACGTGAAGCGACCGGAAGTGCTGCCCGCCGTGCTGCAGGCGGACTGGGACCTGGTCATCGTTGACGAAGCGCATGGAACGTGCGGCGACTCGGATCGGCGCGACGCCGTGTCGCAGCTCTGCGCGCGCGCGCCCTGGGTGGTGCTGCTCACCGCGACGCCCCACAGCGGCGACGACGCGGCGTTCGCGGCGCTGTGCGCGTTCGGGCGGCACGACGATGGGCTGGTGGTCTTCAGGCGATCGCGTCTCGAGACCGGACGCGATGCTGGCCGCCGTGTGCATACCTTGCGGGTGCACCAGACGGCGCCTGAGCGCCGCATGCACGCCGCACTCGCGGCACTGACCAGGGCGGTGCGGCAGGAGTCGACGGCAGTGAGTCGTCATGCCTGGCTGCTGCTCACGCTGCTCCACAAGCGGGCGCTGTCCAGCCCGTTCGCGCTGGCCGCATCCGTTGAACGCCGGCTGCAGCTGCTGAACACACCGCCGGACATGGCCTCGCTGCAACTGCGCCTGCCACTCGACGATCCGACAGGTGAACTCGACGATGCCGACACAGCGCCGATGTGGGGCGCGCCGGCGCTCGACGATGTCGGTCGCGAACAGCGCCTGCTCGAGCAAATCCTCAGTGCGGCACGCGACGCCGTCGGCAGCGAAGGCAAGCTGCAGCGGATGCGACGCCTGCTCTGCCGCGTGCACGAGCCGGTCATCGTCTTCACCGAATATCGCGACACGCTGATGCACCTGCGCACGCACGTGGCGCCGCACGCGCCGGTGGTGCACGGCGGCATGACGCGCGACCAGCGGCGTGCGGCACTCGCGGCTTTCCCCTCAGCGGGCGTGCTGCTGGCCACCGATGCCGCGGGCGAAGGGCTGAACCTGCACGCGCACTGTCGTATGGTGGTCAACCTCGAGCTGCCGTGGAATCCGATGCGGCTCGAACAGCGGGTTGGCCGGGTCGATCGCATCGGCCAGCACCGGCGCGTGCACGTCGTGCACCTCGTGGCTGACGGCACGGGTGAAACGCGCCTGCTCGAGCGGCTGGCGGGGCGCGTGCGGCAGGCGCGCGCGCGCGTCGGCGCGCCAGACCCGCTCAGCAGCCGTCCGGAATGGACGGAGCAGGCGTCGGCGGCGCTCGTCGTGCTCGGCCACGACACACCAGACGCCGCACCTCCGTCGGCACGCACGCCGCCGTCCGTCCCGTTGACCCGGCTCGTCGACGAGGGGGAACGCGAAGCGGCACGCATTCGGCTGATGCGGCGCCTCTCGCACCGGCACAGACAGACACCGGCACGCTGCGAACCACCAGGCGTCCTGCTCAGCCGCACGCGCGCGGCGCACACGCGTGCCGCGCTGGCGGGCCGCTCACTGGCCGTCTTCCGTTCGACGCTCACCGACGGAGGCGGAACGGTCGTCGCCACGCACGTCACGGCCACGCTCTGTCCGCCTGGCACACCGCTCGATGCGGCCGCTCACGCCGCCACGCGGAACGCCGCACGCGCCGCATGGTCGGCGAACGTCCGCGAGGTGCACGCGCGCTTCACCGCCGTCTGCGCGGACCGGGCACGGCGCATCGCCGCGCTGTTCGACCCGACCGTCGCAGGTCGGCAACCCGGGCTGTTCGACCGGCGAGTCGAACAAGAACGACGCGATACCGCCG
>CALQBJ020000021.1 GCA_943328785.2 Bifidobacterium breve | reverse complement strand
CCGGCACACGCAAGAAGTCTGTTCTGCATTAGTCAATCCTGTATTTGGCAAGGTAATACGACAGGGCGCGCTGGCTGATCCCCATCAGTTCGGCCGCATCCTTCTTCACGCCCTTCGAGTTTTCGAGCGCGAGGCGGATGGTTTCCTTCTCCACCCACTCGATGTTCTGGCGCAGCCGCAACGTCGGCAACCCCGCCGCCTGCGTCGTCCCGACGCTGAGCGGAGAGATGGAGTCGGCCGTGATGACCGTGGCGGGCGTCAGCACCACCGCGCGTTCGATGGTGTTCTCCAGTTCGCGCACGTTGCCAGGCCAGCCGTACTGCTGCAGCGCCTCCACCACGCCGTCGTCGATGCGGTCGATGCGGCGCCCGGTCCGCTGCGAGTGCTTGCGGACGAAGTGATCGACGAGCGACGGAATGTCGTCGCGCCGTTCGCGCAGCGGTGGCAGCTCGATCGGGATGACGTTCAGGCGGTAGAACAGGTCTTCCTGGAACCTGCCCTCGGCCACCATCTGGCGCAGGTCGCGATTGGTGGCGGCGATGACGCGAAGATCGACCTTCTCCGTGCGCTCGGAGCCGAGCGGCTCGAACTCGCGCTCCTGCAGCACGCGCAGCAGCTTGGCCTGCAGCGCCTGGCTCATCGTCCCGATCTCGTCGAGGAAAATGCTGCCGCCATCGGCCAGCGCGAACTTGCCCTTCTTCGACGTCACCGCGCCGGTGAAGGCGCCACGCACGTGACCGAAGAGTTCCGATTCGAGCAGCGTTTCTGGAATCGCCGCGCAGTTCACCTTGATGAGCGGCATGTCGCGCTGCGCGCTCCGGTTGTGGATCGCGCGCGCCACCAACTCCTTGCCGGTGCCGGTTTCGCCGGTGATCAGCACCGTACTCTTGGTCTGCGCAACGCGCTCGGCGCGGTCGATGATGTCCTGCATCGGCCGGCTGCGGCCGATGATGCCGTAGTTGCCGAACTGCTCGTCGCGCTCGGACCGCAGGTAGCGGTACTGGCTGGTCAACCGCTGGTGCTCGAGGGCCCGCCGCGCGAGCACCAGCAGTTCGTCGATCTCGAACGGCTTCTGCAGGTAGTCGAGGGCGCCGAGCTTCATCGCCTCGATGGCGCTCTCGACGGTGGCGTGCGCCGTCATCATCAGGATCTGCGACCGCTCGTTCTCCGGTGTCGACGCGGTGTATTCGCGGATCAGGTCGAGGCCGCTCAACTGCGGCATGACGTTGTCCACCACCAGCAGGTCGAACGAACGCTCGGCCAGCAACCGCTGCGCGTCGCGCGGACTCGTCGTCTCGACGACGGCGTGACCGGCGTCGCGGAGGGCGCGTCCGAGCGCCTTGAGGATCTTTTCCTCGTCGTCGACGAGGAGAATGGTGCCGCGGTGTGTCGTCATCGGGCGAGCGACCTGTCCTTGCTGCTGTCGGCGAGCGGCGGCGCGGCGCGGAGCGGCAGCGAGATCCGGATCTCGGTGCCTCGCCCCGGTTCGCTCGCAGCGGCGATCGTGCCGCCGAGTCCGTCGACGATATTCTTGGTGAGCGGCAGCCCGAGTCCAGTCCCGCCCCGCTTCGTCGTGAAGTAGGGGTCGAAGACGCGGGGCAGGTTGGCCCGCTCGATGCCGACGCCGGTGTCGGCGACGGTGATCATAACCGCGTCGTTCTCCCGCCGCGTGGTCAGCGTCACGCGCTGCGTGTCCTGTCCCTCTACCGCGTGGCGCGCGTTGACGATGACGTTCACCAGTGCGGCCCTGAGCCGTTCGGCATCGGTCACGATCGATCCGACGGCCGGATCGAGTTCCACCGTCACCTCGACCCCCGGCGTCGCCTGGGCGGCCGTGGCCGACTCGCGACAGAGGGCCGTGATGTCGGTGTCAGCCAGCTCGAAGGCGATCGGGCGTGCGAAGTCGAGGACGTCGTTTACCACCCGGTTCAGGCGAATTACTTCGCCGTCGATGTCGCTGGCCGCCTCCCGCACGTCGTCGGGTGTGACGGAGGGCTTGCGCAGCGTGTGCAGCGCGGCCTTGATGATCATCAACGGGTTACGCACTTCGTGCGCAATCACCGTCGACAGGCGCCCGAGCGACGACAGGCGTTCGCGCTGCGCCATCTCGCGCTGCGCACGGGAGACCGAGTCGGTCAGCGTGTTGAAGGTGGCCGCCAGCAACTGCGCATCCTCGTCGTCCCACCGGTCGTTCGCGCGCAGGACGATCTTGCGGGTCAGGTCGCCGGTGGCGGCGACGTCGCGCATCACGCCGGTGATGGCGGCGAGCGGACGCGTGATCGTCCGCGCGACGGCGAAGCTCAGGAGCGTGGCCAGGAGCACGGCCACCACGGCGGTCACGCCGAGTTCCGTGTGGATCTCGTTGAGGAAGCGGAGTTGCTCGGTGCGCGATCTGAGGATGAGCGCCACCGGTCCGCCGCCGTCCGGCAAGGCGTCGCCCTGCAGCAGCCGCATCGGCCGCACCGCGAACTCCTCACCGCGGAGCGCGATGTTGGTGACGGTGCCTTCCTGCCGCAACAAGCCCGACAGGGCCTGGCGCTCCTCGCGCGGCAGCGTGCTCGAGAGCACCTGGCCGTCCATGCCGAACGCGATGTCGCTGCCGGTGAGCTGTTTCAGTTGCGCCGCGAACGCGTCGTCGAGCAGGAAGCCGACGCTGAGCGTGCCGAGGATGTCGGGCTGCGCGAGTCCGACCGACATGGGGACGGTGACCAGATGCAGGATCCCGTCGGGCTGCGGTAGCAGGCTCACCGCCTCGTGTCCAGCGATTGCCGCCTTCACGGCGGGCTGTGCGGCGACGACGGTGGCCGTACGGGTCGAAGCGCCGACGGTGGCCAGCACGACACCGGAGCGGTTGGTGATGAGCAGCACGCTCGACCCGAGCTGTGCCTGGTAGTCGTCCGCCGTATCCTGCACAGTGGGCGGATCGTTGGTGTCGACCGCGGCCTTCAGCTTGGGCGCGTCGGCGATGAGGCGCGCCATCTGCGTGAAGCTCTGGGTGCGGGAGGTGCGGAACTGATCGACCAGCGTGCCGGTGGTGGTGATCTCGCGCTGCAGCGAGTTCTCGGCTTCGCTGCGCACGCGGGCGCTGACCAGGTAGATGGCGACACCGATCGACAGGACGGTCAGCAGCGCGCTCGCCAGGAAGATGCGGCTGCGCAGCGACGACAGCAGCGTCATTTCAGGCTGAAGTCCACTTCCGCCGTGCTGCCGTCCGGGACGCTCACCTGGCGCGACTCGCTTGTCACGCCTTCGTTCCACGCCACGAGCGTGTAGTTGCCCGGAGGGACGTTGTTGATCCGGTAGCGGCCCGCGGCATCGGTCACCGAGAAGAAGGGGTGCCCGAAGACGAGGATGAACGCGCTCATGTGCGAGTGGATGTCGCAGAAGACACGCACGATGCCGGGGCGGTCGAAGCGGACCGACTTCGAGCGGCCGACCGGGTAGCGGCCCAGATCGAACGGCCGGGTCTTCGAGAGCGAGAAGACGTTGTGATAGATGCGGTCGCTGTTCGGGAAGTCGACGGTCGTGCCGGTGGTGACGGCCAGCACGTGCGGCACGAAGGTTTCGTTGCGCTGGTCCATCACCGCGCGGTCCGACTCGGTCTGCTCGAAGGCGCCACGCGGCGCCGACTCGAGGTAGACCACCGACATCTGCCGTTCGGCCGTCGGCTGCATGGCGGGCGTGCCAAGGTCCGACACGCCGGGACGGCGTCCGGCTGCAGACGGCGGGCGCCGCAACTCGACGCGTCCGGCGATGGCACCGTTGCGAGCGGCCGAGGCGACAGTCGCCGTGGCTGGCGTGAACCCGGTCATTGCCGCGAGCAGGGCCGTGAGGACGGCAATGGGTGTTCGCATCTCAGAACCAGTAGAGCAGTTGCGCCGACAGCGCCGTCATGCGGCGCACGCGTCCGCCGTCGCGCGTGTTGTGCTGCATCGAGAGGCGGAGGTTGACGTTACGCTGCAGCGCGTAGCCGCCGCCCGCCTCCCAGCGGGTGACCGGCGCTTCCCACGCATCGGTGCGGGTCGGGCTGGAAATCGTGTTGAAGCCGAGGTGATCGAGGCGCGCCGCGACATGGATGCGCGGCGTGACCTTATATCGCCCCTCCACCATGGTGGCCAGGGCACGGAGACGCGGCTCGATGGTGGCCAGGTCGTAGGAGACCGAGAGCGTCTCGAAGCGGAGGAGATAGTGGGCGCGCGAGTACTCGACGTCGGCGCCGAACGCCGTCTGGACGAAGTCGTTGGCCGCGGCGCCCGCCGCTGCCGCGCTGCCCGACGTGACGTAGGGCGCGCGCGATGCCGAGACGCCCGCCACGAGTCCGGCTGCCGGTGTGATGCTGACCCGTGCCGCCAGTTGCTTGCCGCCGTTGTTGTCGTGAAAAATCGGGTGCGCCAGCGAACCGGCGGTGACCGACGCGGCGGCCTCCACGATGCCGGCCGCGCCGTGCGCCTGGATGCCGGTGTCCCAGCGAAACGCGTTGGCCAGCGGCATGCCCGCTTCCGGCGTCTGATCGCCGAGCGGGAAACTCGAGAGCCAGCCGCGGCCGCGCATCCGGAACAGGTCGTCCACGGTCCGCGGCAGCGCGTCGTCGCGCAGCGACGTGAGGTACTGATACGCGAGCGGGTAGCCGATGAGCGGATTGTCCGCGTTGTAGGCGCGTCGCGCGAACGAGCCGAACGTCGAGGGAATACGTCCGCCCTGGATGTCGAAGTTGCGCCGCTCGAATGGACGGAACCGCAGGTAGAAGCCGTACGGGCGAGGGCGGTGCGCGTTCTGCAGACGCAGATCGCCGAGTGCGGTGAGCTTGCCGCCGAGGCGGACCGAGGCGCTCAGACCGGCGCGCAGCATCCGCAGCGTCGAGTCGTCGTAGTCGGAGAAGTTGAAGAAGCCCGTGTCCTTGGTGCAGACGGCCGCGTCCGGCGCGTGCGCGCAGCTGATCGTCATCGACACGTCGCCGCTGACGACGACGCGTCCGTCGCCGAAGACGAAGGGTTCAGCCGGCAATCCCTGCGCGGCGACCGCGTGTGCCGTGCACAGGAGGGGCAGCGTCAGGAGCAGCAGGCGCACGGGCGACAGAATTCGGTGCTTGCCCACGAGTCCTCAGGATTATAGGGCTGTCGCGTCCGATGGCCGTGCTGGAACCGCGCCGGGGTTGCTGGCCGTGTCGGCGCGCACATTGACACCTCTCCAAGGGGGTGGATACAGTTGAGAAGTCCAGCGCTGTTAAGAATTTACGGAGAAATGGCCTACATCATCTGCGAGCCCTGCGTGAATACCAAGGACACGGCCTGCGTGGACGTGTGCCCGGTCGACTGCATCCATCCCCGCAAGGACGAACCGGCGTTCGCGACGGCCGGCATGCTCTTCATTCATCCGGACGAGTGCATCGACTGCGGCGCCTGCGTGCCGGCCTGTCCCGTCGCCGCCATCTTCCCGCTCGAGGAAACGCCCGAGGCGTGGACCGCCTACATCGGCAAGAACCGCGACTACTTCGACGACCCGGCCGGCTGACGCGAGACGAGGTCCCATGCGACTCATCGAGCATCGCTTCGACGACAACATCATCACGACGACCGTGGACCGCGTTCTCACGTGGTCCCGCGAGTCGTCGATCTGGCCGATGGGGTTCGGCCTGGCCTGCTGCGCCATCGAGATGATGGCGGCGTCGGCGTCGCGCTATGACATTGCCCGGTTCGGCGCCGAAGTGTTCCGCGCCTCACCGCGGCAGTCGGACCTGATGATTGTGGCCGGCACCGTGACGAAGAAAATGGCGCCGGTACTGCGCCGCCTCTACGACCAGATGCCGGAACCCAAGTGGGTAATCTCGATGGGTAGTTGCTCGAACGCCGGTGGGCCGTTTCCCACCTACAGCGTGCTGCAGGGCGTGGACAAGGTCGTGCCGGTCGACGTCTACGTCTCGGGCTGCCCGCCGCGACCCGAGGCGCTGCTGTACGGGCTGATGCGGCTGCAGGACAAGATCCGCAAGGAGGGCACCGTGCTGCGGCGCGAGCGCGTCATCCTGTTGGGCGATACCGAGCCGACGCTCGTGGGCGAACCTGGCGGGTCGGAGCGCGCGTGATGCCGGCAGTCATCCGGCTCCTCAAGAGCTTCTTCCTCATCGACCTGCTGAAGGGAATGTGGGTGACGCTGAAGTACACGCCGCAGCCGGCGTTCACGTTCCAGTACCCTGCACAGCGGCGGCCGACGGCACCGCGGTTCCGCGGTGTGTTGCGGCTCCAGGTGGAGCCCGGCACTGGCGCCCAGACCTGCATCGTCTGCGACCAGTGCGCGAAGGTGTGCCCCGACGACCTGATCGCACTCGGCGGCCACCGCGAACCCGGGCAGAAGATCAAGGTGCTGGACTACTTCGACTTCAACCTCTCACGCTGCAGCTTCTGCGGGCTCTGTGCCGAGGTCTGTCCCACCAAGCCGATCAAGGCGCTCATCATGAGCGAAGACTACGAGCTCGGCACCTACAGCCGCGATGCCCAGATCCTCCGGGTCGACCAGATGTACGACGGCGTCGCCATTGAACGCTATACCCGCTGAACTTTCGAGAATCGGCCGTTCCTTTCGCATCGCGTAACCTCGAGTCCGTCCGTCACGTCGAATGGCTGTGCTTTTTCACGGCCCTGTTCTTGAAGAATGGGGTTGGTTCGGTCATCCTTGCACACGTTTCTGGTTGGTCGGGAGGGTCTTGATGTTCGGTCGAGGGTTCCGCGTCGCCGCCATGGCGGCAGTGATCGTGACGGCGTCCTTCGTGATCCATGCGGAGGTGACGCCGCAGTCGCAGTCGGCTGAAATCCAGCTGCAGCTCGGACACGAGTTTCTCGCCGAGGGGCGCTACCTGGAGTCGCTCGACGCCTTCAAGCGCGCGCTGGAGCTCGCATCGCCCGACCAGGTGCGGACCGCCCGCTCCGGCGTCATCCAGGCGGCGCTGCGCGTCGCGGAGTTCGACCTCGCCAGAACCGAAGCCGACACGCTGGTGGCGGCGTCGCCGAAGTCGCCTGATGTGATTGCGCTGCACGCGGACGCGCTGTGGACATCGGGGCTCTTCCAGGAAGCCGAGGCGCGCTACAAGGACGCCTTGGCGCTCGAACCGAACCTCGCCCGCGGTCATCATGGCCTGGCGCGCGCCTACGCCGCCCAGAGCAAGCTGCCGGAGGCCATGGACGAAGCGCAGCGCGCCCTCCGGACCGCGCCGCGCGACCTCGAGATTCATCACACCGTGGGCACCATCTACGAGCGGATGCACAAGTACGAGGAAGCCGCCGGTGCCTACAGCAACTACGTGAACCTGCTGCCGAACAAGGACCACAGCGAGAAGGCCGACTGGTCGCGCTCAGAGATCAAGTTCCTGCGCTCGTTCGGCCAGCGTGTGCCGTTCGAACTCGAGCCGGGCTCCGACGACGAGCTCTACACCATCGATTTCCGCACAGTGAACGACAAGGTCATCGTGCGCGCGAAGGTGAACGACGGCTCGTTTCAGGACTTCGTGGTGGATACCGGCGCTGAGAACACGGTGCTGTCGCGCCCCACGGCGCAGCGCCTTGGTGTCACGCCGATCACCTACACGCTCAGCGCGGGCGTGGGCGACGTCGGCCTGCGCGGCCTGCAGCTCGCCCGGATCAACACGCTGGAACTGGGCACGCTGAAGCTGCGCAACGTGCCGTGCCTCATCAAGGATCCGCCGCTGCGCGACATCCCGACGCGCGAGATGGAGAGCCTGTCGCCGCTGGCGCTCGGCTTCTCGATGATCATCGACTACAAGACGAAGAAGATCACCTTCGGCAAGCGCATCCCTCCAGAGAAGGGCGACTTCGAGCTGCCGCTGCGCCTGCACCGCCTGGCCACCGTCACCGGCATGGTGGACGGCACGCACCAGGCGAACTTCGTCGTCGACACGGGCGGCCAGGTCATCTCCATTAGCCGCGCCACGGCCACGGCCATCGGCAAGCAGGAGCCTACCCGCAAGATCCAGCTGAAGGTCTACGGGTCGTCTGGTTGGGACCGCGACGCGTTCCTGCTGCCTGGTGTGAACCTCGCGTTCGCCGACATCCACTACAACAACTTCCCGGTCGTGGTGCTGAACCTCGAGACGCCGAGCGCTTTGCTCGGCTTCCAGGTCGGCGGCATCGTCGGGCACAAGTTCCTGAGTAAATACCGCGTCGGCATCGACCTCGAACACTCGGTGCTGCGCCTCAAGCAGATCTGATGGCCAACTCCGTCGACCCCAGCTCGCCCTCCCTCGCCCCGAAGCGCTCCTCGGATTCCGAGACAGAGATGGTGCAGGTCGTCCTGCCGAACGATGCCAACCCGCTCGGGTTCATCCTCGGCGGCACGGTGATGCATCTCATCGACATCGCCGGCGCCATTGCCTCGTTCCGCCACGCGCGCAGCCGCGTCGTGACGGCGGCGGTCGACGACCTCGTGTTCCTGCATCCGATCAAGGTGGGCGACCTCATCGTCCTGAAGGCCACCGTCACCTGCACGTTCCGGACGTCGCTCGAAGTGCGGGTGGACGTCTACTCGGAGGAGGCGCTGACCGGTGTGCGTCAGCGCACCAGCCGTGCCTTCCTCACGTTCGTCACCGTTGACGAAGCGGGCGGACGCGTCGAGGTGCCGCCGCTGCTCGTTGAGACGCCAGCGCAGGAGAAGGTGTGCGTCGATGCGCGCGCCCGCCGCGACCTGCGCCTAAAGCGACGGGCCGACACGGTCTGACAGCTGGAAGGCCGGGAGGGTCGGGAAGGTGTCGTAGTGTCCGCCTTCAGGCGGACCTGACACGGCCCGGCTGAAGCCGGGCACTACGACGGACCCCGGGAGAAGACAAAAGGCCCGGTGAGCAACCACTCATCGGGCCTTTCTGTTTGCGACGGTGGACTTGTGACCGTCGACGTGCGACTAGTGACTAATCAGAAGTCGTAGCCGATCCAGACGGCAAAGCGCGGCTTGCGGAATTCGGCGCTGCCGCCGTCGGCGGCGAACAGCTGGTCTTCCCAGTCCTTGTTCAGCGTCGTGCGCCACGACCAGTCGAAGTGGATCGGGAAGCCGAGGGCAAAGGTCTCGAGACCGAAGCCGTAGGCCGCACGCCCGTCCTTCAGGCGGAAGCCGCTCACCGTCTGCTGCGGGCCGTAGATCGGGATGGCATTGCCGTCCGGGCCGCCGATGAGGTTTCCGGCGGCGTCGGCCTGGTAGCCGGTGATCGGCGTCACCGTTTCGTCCTTCGAGGTGGCGAACGTGTAGGCCTGATCCTTGAACCAGCCGCCGCCGATGTTCGCGAAGAAGACGCCGCGGATACCGCCGATGACGCCAATCGGCGTGAGCGCCGCCTCGATGATCGGGAAGCGGAGTTCGGCGTTGGCGAAGACCGAGGTCTGGCCGACGAAGCTCAGGTAGTCGTAGCCGCGCATTTCGGAGTTGCCACCGAAATACATGAAGTCCGGAGCGGCGCCGATGCTCTTGAAGCCGCGCAGGCGCAGCGCCAGCACGCCGCTCGTGGCCAGCCGCTGGTAGTAGCGGACGTCGCCGTCGACGGTCTGGCGCGAGAGCGTGCTGCCGATCTTCGGGGCCACGTCGTAGGCTAGCCGCATCGTGCTGCCGGCCAGCGGACCGAAGTCGCGGAACACCGTCGTTTCCTGGATGAACGCCGCGCTGAGCGGCACCATCGTGCCGCTGCGGAACACAGCCTGTCCGAACGTCTGCTGCTGGTACCTCTCGGCTTCCTGCTGCAGCAGCGGGTCGTTGTACTGCTCGCGCAGGTTCACCAGGCCGCCCGAGAACTCGATGCGGCGGAAGCGGTTCAGCGGGTAGATGCCGAAGGCGGTGCCGCCGCGCGTGGTGCGCGTGGCCTGTGCCAGGTCGCGGCTGACCAGCGGCGCCAGCGACGGGTCATAGAGGAGCCCCTGGAGCTGTCCGTAGAAGAACTGCGTCTGCGAGTAGCCCTGCAGCGCGTACTGGAAGCGCTTGCCGAGGTTCACGTAGCTCAGCGACAGCGTGCGGTACTGCGCGATCGAGGCCGCGAAGAAGTTCACCTGCTTGTCGCCCAGCACATCGCCGAAGCTGATCTGGGTGCCGCCGAAGACGTCGCCGTTGTTCGTGACGCCGACGTTCACCGGCGGACGCCCTTCGAGGAACATCTTCTCGAACGGCCGCTTCCGGCGCTGGTTCGTGCCGACCAGCGTGTGCTGCAGCGGCGACTGGAAGTCGATGATCGCGCCTGGCGCGCCGAAGTCGGCGCTCGCCGCGACGTTCAGCGGCTCCTTGCGTTCGAGCGTATGCAGGCCGTAGTCGCCCTTGTAGTAGCTGACGAAGCCGATCTTCGCGCCGGCCGCATCGTTCAGGACGATGGGGGAGAGGACGCCGCCGAGCGTGTCGGTGTACTGCTTCAGCTCGCCGCTCTTCATGTCGAGCGTCCACGCGTTGTAGATGTTGGCGTTCTTCGCCACCTCGGGGTCGAGCGGCTGGTTCGGGTTGGTGGCGGTCGACGAGAAGAGCAGCGTGTTCTCGTCGAAGAACTGCGCCGCCGTCTCGTCGTTGGTGCCGAACGTGAGCTGCGTCTTCTTCTTCGTGTCGACGTCGAGACGGAACAGTTTCTGGTTGCCGCTCACCCGCGCGTTGTAGACGAGATACTTGCCGTCCGGCGCGTAGGTCGGACCGTAGTCGAAGAAGTCGTCGACGGTGAGGTTCGTGATGGCCTGCGTCTCAAGGTCCACCGTGAAGATATCGCCGACGCCGCCGCGCAGGCCGGCGAACGCCACTGTCCGGCCGTCTGGCGAGAAGCTCGGCGACTCGGGTTCGTCCGCCGACTTCAGCGCTATTCGTGCCTCGATCTTGCGCGTCAGCACGTTCTGCACAATCAGCGTGCGCTCCTTCTCGGTGCGGACGAAGTAGGCCAGGCGGTCGCCCTTCGGCGCCCACGACATCCAGGGCATCGTGTTCCAGCGTTCGCCGAGCATGACGATGCTCGTGAAGCCGAAGTTCTTGTCGAAGCCGGCCGTGAGGTTGCGCACCATCGAGCCGTCCTTGGACGACAGCAGGACGATGTCCGCTTCGCCGTCCTTGCGGTTGATGGTGACCACCGCCAGCAGGTCGCCGGATGGCGACGGCGCGATCGACATCGCCTGGGCGAACTGGGTCTTCTCCTGGTTCGGCGCGAGGTCGCGGCCGTAGTCGGCGGGACGCTCCTTGTCGCGGAACGGCTTGAAGCGTTCCTTCAGGTAGCGCTCGAAGGCCTGGTCGAACTCCTCCGGCTTCATCTTGAAGGCTTCTTCGTAGGCGTCTTCACCGCCGCCGATGACGCTCTTACGCAGCGCGAACAGGAACTGGCGGATGCCTTCCTTGCCGTACTTCGCCTCGATGAACTCGAACACCGCGTGCCCGAGGTTGTAGATGAGGCGCGGGTTCCCGCTGTTGCCGTAGCCCTGCAGGTCGCTCATCTTCGGGACGATGTCCGACACCGCGGCGTCGCGGATCATCATCAGGTCGAGCGGCGCCCACTGCCCGCGCTCGTAGTCGGAGAGCCCTTCGTTCACCCACAGCGGTACGCTGCGGCGGATCAGCCCCTGCGGGATGATGTCGAATTCGAAGATGTGCGTCAGTTCGTGCGCGATGAGGCCGTAGAGCCGGTCTGGCGGATCGTCGATCGGCAGGAGCATGCGGTCGCGGAACGGTTCGGCGAAGGCGCCGACCCCTTCCTGCGCCGCGCCAGGGATGACGTTCTGCTGTTCGAACTCACTGTGCGTCTTGAAGAGAATCAGCGGGACCTTGAACGACAAGTCGTGCTTCAGGTCCGAACTGACCTGCTGGTAGGCCCCTTCGGCGTAGCCAGCCACCCGCTCCAGATGCTTCTCGAGATCGGTGTAGTAGTAGATCTCGAAGTGATCGGTCGTGTAGATGTGCCAGTCGAAATTGTCGTAGTGAATGTTGTTCTTGCCGAAGTAGGGCACGAACGGGGTCTGGGCCGACGCCGAGGCGGCGCCGGTCAGCAACACAACAACAGACAGGGCGAGGGCGACCAGCGGGCCTCGAGCCGGCATCCGGCACGAGGGGACGCGCATGCGCATAAGCAGTACCTCGAAGAGGGTGCAGTACAAACTGCGGCAGATCTTACAGTGACGTTTCGCGCACCTGCAAACAGCGGTCCGCGACCGAACTCAGGTGTTAGACGCGCGATGTCCTCCCGGCGCTGCATCGGGCGACACCTGCAGGCGACAACCGGGGCCCCGGGGCATTACCATACAGGAATAAATCATCCGGGTCCGGGGTTTACTCCTGCGACGCGCGGTTGAATGAGCGCATGGCACCGGCTAAATCAGCGTCGCCTGGCGCGGACTCGCTCGCCAGGGAGGCGTTCGAGACCGACGCCCTCGAATACGTGGACAGCCTCTACAGGACTGCCCTGCGGCTGACGCGGGTGCCGTCCGATGCGGATGATCTGGTGCAGGACACCTATCTCAAGGCGTTCAGGGCCGCGGACAGCTTCACTGCGGGGACGAACATCCGGGCGTGGCTATTCACGATCCTGCACAACGCCGCCCGCAACCGGGCGCGCGGCCGGTCGCGCGACACGGTGACGGTCGATAGCGACGTCGTCGATCACGCAGCCGAGGTACCGCAATTCGGCCTGTCTGGACGGGTCGACGATCCCGAGACGCTGCTGCTGAAGAACGCGCTGGCGCCGGAAATCCAGGCGGCGGTCGACGAGTTGCCCGACGCCTTCCGCGAGGCGGTCTGGCTTCGGGATGTGGAAGAGTTTTCGTACGCCGAAATTGCCGGGATGCTGAGTATCCCGGTCGGGACGGTCATGTCACGCATATCGCGGGGACGTCGTATGCTGTTCGGCCGTCTACAACACCTGAGACCCGTCAATGCCTGAGTGTGCGCACATCGATGCTCTCGTGACACCGTTCGTCGACGACGCCCTGCCCGAGGGCGAGCGGCAGACGGTGACCCGGCACATCACCGCCTGTCCGGCCTGCCGGGCCAAGGTGGCGGTCGAGCGGTCCATCCGTTCCCTGATGCAGACCAGGCGCGCCGATCTGGCGCCGCCTGCGCCAGCCGATCTCAAATCACGCTGCGCCGCGTTGCGCGCGCGGCAGGCGGCTCCAGTTGTCGACTTCGCCTCGGGCCGCACCGCCTCCCGCGTCGCCGTCCTCTTGGCGTGGCGGGCCCGTCTGGCTCCCTACGCGCTCGCCGCCAGCCTCCTCCTTGCCGTCACCGGCGTCTTCCTCTACCAGGCCACCCGCAGTTCGTCTCGTGTCCTCGCCGCCGAACTGGCGATGGACCACGAGAAGTGCTTCGGTCTCAACGCCCTGCTCGGCACGCAGCACTCGTCTGACACGGTCGAGGCAGCCATGGCCGACGGCTTCGACTGGCACATGCGTCTGCCGGACATCTCGGAGCACGACGACGTGAACCTCGTTGGCTCGCGGCTCTGCCTCTACGGTGAAGGGAAGACCGCGCACATCATGTACCGGCACAATGGCCGGCCGGTGTCGTTGTTCATGCTGCCGAGCGAATCGCGAGCGGACGAACTCGTGAAGGTGCTAGGGCACCAGGCCCGCATCTGGTCGGCCGGTGACCGCACGTTCGTGCTGGTGGCCAACGAGCCGGCGCCCGAAATGGAGCGCATGACCGCGCTCGTGCGCACTACCCTCCGCTAGCGACTGAAGGAGTCAGCGTCCATGAAGATTCGTTGGGCCATTGCCACGTTCGGCGTCATCGCGCTCGCCGCACTGACCATCACCACGCAGATGCCGTGGCTTACCCAGCCCCATCCCGAGATGGTGCCGCAGGAGGCGCCAATCGTCGGGGCGTCGGCGTCGAACAACGCCGAGCCGACGCTGTCGTGCCCGGCCGATGCCAAGCCGGCGAATCTCGACTTCACGATGAAGGATGTCGACGGCAAGGACGTCTCGCTCCAGAGCTACAAGGGCAAGGTGATCCTGCTCGACTTCTGGGCCACCTGGTGCGGCCCCTGCAAGGTCGAGATTCCGCACTTCATCGAGTTCCAGCAGAAGTACGGCCCGAAGGGGCTGCAGGTGGTCGGCATCTCGGTCGACGACCCGGTCGACAAGCTCGCGCCCTACGTGAAGGAAATGGGGATGAACTATCCCGTGCTGCAGGGACTCGGACACGACGCCGTGCAGGACGCCTACGGGCCGATCCTCGGCATCCCCGTCAGCGTGATGATCTCGCGCGACGGCAAGATCTGCGCAACGCACACCGGCCTCACCGGCAAGGATGTGTTTGCGGCGGAAATCGAGTCGCTGCTCTGAGCTCAGGCGGCGCGGTCTGCACCGGTTTGCCCGTACTGCTATGATGAACATCTGATGTTGAAGGGATTCACGCACGCGCGGCTCGCATGTGGATGCCGGATCACGTTTCGCGAAGGCGTGGAAGGCAGCCCGATCACCGTTGTCCTCGAGACGAAGTCGCCCCAGTGCACGCTCTCACTGCACGTGCGCGACCTTCCGATCTACGACTTCCGCGAGGCGCTCCGTCCCTCCACCAGGCTCGGCCCGCCAGAAGAAGAAGAGTACGAAGAAGAGGGCTGAGTTCCCGACTTCGTTCCCCGGCATCACGCGTCTCCGGTTGTCACGCCTCTCATGAAGACTCTCACCCAGGTGGTCTTCTGGACTGTCCAGGCTTCCGCCCTCCTTGTGTTCGTCGTGCCGTTCTCGGTCGGCCTGGTCGTGCTGTGGGCGATCTCGCACTTCCTCCGCGCCATCGGTCTCACCCTCGCTTTCCATCGTTACTTCGCGCACCGTGCGTTCAAGATGCACCGCGCCGCGCAGTTCGTGTGGGCCTTCATCGGCACCGCCGCGATGCAGAAGGGGCCGCTCTGGTGGGCAGGGCACCACGTGAACCATCACCGGTTCGCCGACCGCGAGGGCGACCCGCACAGCCCGATGGTGAGCGGCATCTACTACGCGCACATCGGCTGGTTCCTCAACGACCTGAAGCACGATCGGCTCGAACCGACAAACCCGGTCATCCGCGACTTCTCGAAGTTCCCGGAGATCCGCTTCCTCAGTAGCTACTTCTTCGTGCCGCCGCTGCTGCTGGCCCTGGCGATGTACGCCATCGGCGGCTTCCCGTGGCTGGTGTGGGGCTTCTGCGTCCCGACGGTGACGCTGGCGCACTCGACCTTCGCCATCAACACGGTGAACCACCTATTCGGTTCGCGCCGCTTCGACACCATCGATGAATCGCGCAACAACGCCTTTACGGCGTTCTTCGCGGTCGGCGAAGGGTGGCACAACAACCATCACCGCTATCAGCGCGCTGCGCGCAACGGCTTCTACTGGTGGGAATTTGACCCGACCTGGTACACCATCCGCCTCATGCAGATGGTGGGGTTGGTGTGGGACGTCCAGCCGGTGCCCGACCGGATCTACGCCGAGGCCATCGCGACGCGCGAGCGGCACCGCACCCACAAGACGATCAGTGTTGTCGACGACATCGGACCGATCGGCCTGGAGCTGGCGGAGGACAACGACTGACGTGGCCGTCTGTCGTTCGTCATCAGTCGTCAGTCATCAGTCGCTGGTCTTGAACGCGATCAGCTCGCCAGGATAGCCGGCACCCACCTCCGCGCCGGTCCCCTTGTCGAACGCGCGCCGGCGGGCGAGTAGACGATGCCGTCCAACATCAGCGGTGTTGACTCGACCTGGGACTCTGGCCGCGGGCTGACCGGTTCAGTCCTGAAGCGTCAGGCGACGTCGAGCGTGTTGACGTTGGCGGCGGTGATCTGCGAGAGCGGTGAATGGCGCGTGTGGCCGCCGTCGCCACCGTGGTTGGGCGACTCGCCGCCCGGCGCCGAACCCGACTGGGCGCGTGCCGCAGCCGCGAGTAACGCGGCAAGCCCCACCGTGCCGAGGAGAAATCGCTTCATGCGGCGCAGTCTTGCTCAACTCGGCGTGAAACCCGCCGAATTCGCGAACGCGGCGACGTCAGGCCGCGCCTAGATGCGGATGTCGGCGATGAGCGGCAGGTGGTCCGAGGCGACGAGCGACAACCGGTTCCGCAGCACTTCGATGTGGACGATCTCGAGCGGACCGTCGTAGTAGATGTGGTCGAGGTGCAGGATGGGGAACAGCCCGGGATAGTGCCGGCGCCGCTTCATGAACTGCTGCAGGTCCACACTCTTCAACCGCGAACTGAGCATCGTCGTCGTCAGCCCGCGCATCCACTCGTTGAAGTCGCCGAGGACGATCTTCGGCCCGGTGACGTGCCGGTCGGACACGATCGTGGCGAGGCGCTGCGCCTGGGCTCGGCGCTCGAGAATGGCGGTGCCGAGGTGCACGTTGTAGACGTGCAGGGTGTGCCCGTTCACGTCGACGTCCACCCGCTGCATGCTGCGCTCTTCACACGACTTGTAGGTGAGGTCGTGCTGGGTGTGCGTGGTGACCGGAAAGCGGCTGAGGACGACATTGCCGAACTGGTGACCGCGCAGTTGGCGGGTCGGCGCCATCACCCAGCCCATGCCGAGGGCGGCGCCGATCTCCTCGATGTGACTGCCGCCGTGCGGACCGGCGCCAATCACTTCCTGGAGCGCGATGACGTCGGCATCGACATGTCGCAGCACCTCGGCGACCCTGGCTGGACGCGTCCGCCGATCCATGCCGCGCGAGCGATGGATGTTGTAGGTGACGATGCGGAGCGTCGTCCTGGGCGCGAGAGTCACTACGTTATGATAGACCTGCCACGCGGCAGTCGCCGGGGCATCCCTACGGAAGGACACGCATCATGGCCCGCCTGAAGTCCGAGCTCGAAGTCACCTGCCCCTGCTGCAACACCACGCTCGTGATCGACCTCAACCTTGGTCGTGTCATCTCGCATCGTGAGCCGGAGTCGGCGAACAAGCCCGAGCTGAGCGATGCGCAGCAGATCCTCGCCGCGGAAGAGGCACGGCGCGAGTCGATCTTCCAGCAGTCGGTGCATGCGGAGAAGAACCGCGGCGACGCACTGGCGCGCCGGTTCGAGGAAGCGCTGCGTCAGGCGCACACCGAACCTGTGACCAAACCGACGCGCGATTTCGACCTCGACTAGCGAATAGTCACAAGTCACAAGTCACAAGTCACAAGTCGCGACTCGCCGACCTGCGACTGATGACTAGCGACTAACGACCGCCAGATCTTTCCCACGTGCGGTCGTTGGGCAGCGGCATCCACCGCTCCCGTCCCTCGTAGTAGCTGACCGGTTTTCGGTCGCGATTGGCCGCACGGAACGCTTCGTAGCGTGCGTGCAGCCGGCGATAGCGCGCATCGCTCATCCCGAGCTTCGCGTGCGGGAAGTCGATGAGCATCTGCTCCACCTTCCACACGTTTCTTGTGGAGAAGCGCCAGTCGTAGGTGCCCATCTCGTCCGCGAGGTTCGCGAGGCCGAAGCCGAGCACGCGTCCCGTGAAGTCGACGTATGGGTCGACGTAGCTCGCCGCCAGGGCCCGCGCCGACCCGAAGACCGGCAGGCGGCCGTGCAGGCCGGGGTCGCGCGAGCGGGCGATGGAGCCCCAGCGTCCGCGCTCCTTGTAGGCGTAGATGACGTGATCGAGCTTGTCGATCGACTCGAAGCTGATGACCAGCGGCGGATAGCCGTGCTGCTCGAGCACGACGGCGGCGAACAGGCACGCTTCGAGGCAGTGCGCGTTGCCGTGCCGGACGACGCCGCGAAAGCCGCGCAGCGTCTCGCCATCCTTCTCGTAGTTGTAGGGCAGCCGGTTCAGGTACGCCTGCACCTGCGCCGGTGTCTGCAGGCGCGACACCAGCCGCCGTTCGCTCGGCGTGAACTCAGTCAACACCAATCATCACTCGCACGTCGGCCAGCACCTGCTCGGGCGTCCAGTCGTTGCCGTTGTAGACCTGCACCAGGTTCCCCTGCCGGTCGATGATGGCGGTCCGGAGGTTGTGCGTGATGTCGCGCGGGTCGTTCGTGGCGCGCGAGATCGAGACGCCGAAGCCCGACGCCCACTTGTCGATCTCGTCGCGGTCGCCGGTGACGAACGACCAGAGCCGCTTGTCGGCGCCGAGCGCATCGGCGTGCGTCTTCATCACCGCCGGCGTGTCGACCGCCGGGTCGAAGCTCACGCTCAGCAGGCGCGTCCGGAGGATGTTGCCGTTCTCCTTCAGCTTGGCCTGCATCTTCTGGAAGTGCTTGTCCATCAGCGGGCAGAACTCCGGCATCGGGCAACTGGTGTAGATGAAAGTGACCACGACCGCCTCGCCGCGGAATGACGACAGGTTCACGTGGTTGCCGTCCTGGTCGACGAACGCCGCATCCGGCACCGGCGCGCCCATCGTGAGCAGTTCGAAGCCGGATGCGGCTGGAGGCGTGCCGCCGTCGGCGACGGCCAGCGGGGCGTTGCCGACCCTGTGCACCGACACCAGGTAGGCCTTCGTCGGTTCGACGACCAGCGTGGCGTTGATGAGATCACCGGCCACGATCCCCTCGTACTCCTTCGGGTCGAGCGCCGAATACGGCATCGTCATCGCCGACATGAAGCCGGGAATCTCCTCGTGCCGGATGACCGCCTGCTTGTGGTCGGCCTGCACTGAGAGCACCTGACCCTGCAGTTTGTACTCCTTGCGGTCGCCTGAGGCGCCGCCGCCGCACGCGGCCGAGAGCAGGGAGAGCACGAGGAGGAAAGCCATGCTGATGCGCATGGCCCTAGTCTAGCGTTGGACTGACAGGCTGTCGCGGCCGACCTGAAGGTGGCCGCTACGTCCAACTCGCGGCGAGTTGTTCGAGCGGTTCCGCCGTCGCCGCGGATCGGGGGCGAGCGGCATGCTTCGCCGCGACGAACTCGACGATCTGCATTTCCGCCCAGTAGCCATCGTTCCCGGGTGTCGGCACGCCGAGGAAGCCGCAGTGTCCGCCGTGCGGTGAGATGCGCAGGTCGATGTGCAGGTTCGCGGCCAGCACCGGGCTCCTGAACGGGTCTGGCGGCACGAACGGGTCGTCCTCCGCCGAGATGACCAGCGCCGGCACCGCGATACGGTCGGCGACGCGCATCGCGCTGCACTTGTAGTAGTAGTCTTCGGCGTCGGCGAAGCCGAAGTGCGGCGCCGTGAACCTGTTGTCGAACTCGCGCACCGTCCGGATCCGCTTCAGGTGCGTGAGGTCGAACAGGCCAGGTCGGAATCGATCCTTTCGCGCCATCCGCTTCTTCAGTTCGCGCACGAAGTTCCACTCGTAGAGGACGTTCTCCCTCCGCTCGAGCGCGCGCGTGCAGTCGCCGATTTCGATGATCGGCGACACCGCGGCGACGGCCGTCAGCGCAGGCGGCGCCTCCGTGCCGTACTCGCCAGCCAGCTTCAGCGCCAGGTTGCCACCGAGCGAATAGCCGGCCACGGCGATCGACGTGAGGCCGTCCACGGTGGACAGTTCGTGGATGACGTGACGCGCGTCCTCGGTCAGACCGGAGTGGAAGAGCCCTTCGGAGAGGTGTTCGGTGTTGCCGCAGTTCCGCTGATTGAGGCGGACGACGTTCATGCCGCGAGCGAACGCCTTGTCGGCCATCCCCTTCATGTAGTGGGAGTCGCTCGATCCGTTCAGGCCGTGCAGCGCCAGGATGGTGGGCCGATCCCACGGCTCGGGCTGCCAGTGACAGGCGGCCACGACGCGGGTGTTGGCCTTGATGTCGAAGTAGCGCACCGTCGGTGCCGGCAGGCGGGAGAAATGGCGCGGATTGCCCCAGCCGAACAGCGTCATGCGGTGCCCGCCACGGAGCGACGGGCGCGGAACAAACTCGTCCATCCCCTCGATCATACCGCTATCATTACGCCCATGCCGAGGCGGCCGTTCTACACGAATCTCTATTTCCAGGTGCTGGTCGCCATCGCGATTGGCGTCGTGCTTGGCGTGGTCGACCCGGCGACGGCCGCCGCCATGAAGCCGCTCGGCGACGGGTTCATCAAGCTGGTCAAGATGCTGATCGCCCCCATCGTCTTCACCACGGTGGTGGTGGGCATCGCCCACATGGGCGAGATGAAGGACGTCGGCCGCATCGGTCTGCGGGCCCTCGTCTACTTCGAGGTGGTGTCGTCGCTCGCGCTGGTGATCGGTCTGGTCGTCGTTACCGTGCTGAAGCCCGGCGCCGGCCTGAACTTCGATCCCGCCGCGGCCGATCTGTCGTCGGTGTCTGCCTACACCTCTGGCGCGCAGCATCTCAGCACCATCGACTTCGTTCTCAACGTCATCCCGGACACCATCGTCGGCGGCTTCGCGCGCGGTGAGGTGCTGCAGGTGCTGCTGTTCTCTGTGCTGTTCGGCCTGGCGCTGCTGCGCCTTGGGCCGCGGGTGCACCGGCTGGTCGAGCTGATCGAGATGACGTCGGCGGCGCTCTTCGAGGTGGTGGCGCTCATCATGCGACTGGCGCCCATCGGCGCGTTCGGGGCGATGGCGTTCACGATCGGCCGTTACGGCCTCGGTTCGCTCGTGGCGCTCGGCAAGCTGATGATCGGCGTCTACATCACCTGCGCGTTCTTCGTGTTCGTCGTGCTCGGCGCCATCGCGCGCGCCACCGGCTTCAGCCTGGTCAAGTTCCTCAAGTACATCGCGGAAGAGATCCTCATCGTCCTCGGCACGTCGTCGTCGGAGTCGGCGCTGCCGCGCATCATGGCGAAGCTGGAACATCTCGGCTGCGCGAAGCCGGTGGTGGGGCTCGTCGTCCCTACGGGCTACTCGTTCAACCTCGATGGCACCTCCATCTACATGACGATGGCGGCGATCTTCGTGGCGCAGGCGAGCGGCGTGCACCTGTCGCTCGCGCAGGAGATCGGCATCCTCGGCGTGCTGCTGCTCACGTCGAAGGGCGCGGCGGCCGTGACGGGGAGTGGCTTTGTCACGCTGGCGGCGACGCTGGCGGCGTTCCCGACGATCCCGGTGGCTGGGCTGACGCTGTTGCTGGGGGTCGATCGCTTCATGTCCGAGGCGCGCGCCATCACGAACCTCATTGGCAACGCCGTCGCCACCATGGTGGTGGCGAAGTGGGACGGTGCCCTCGATCTCGAGCGCGCGAACGCCATTCTCGACGGTCGCGAGCCGGCCGCTGCGGCCCCGGCCACGGTGCTGGCGGCGACACCCGCGGCGATACACGCCGACTGAGCCGGATACGGCCGTGCCGAGCAACTCCGCCCCGAACGCGCTCTGTTTCACGCCGGCTCGCGAGCTGGCCCGCCTGGTTCGGACTCGCGCCGTCTCGGCGCGGGAGGTGATGCAGGCGCACCTGGCGCAGATCGCCCGTCTCAATCCCACGCTCAATGCCATTGTTGCCCTGCTGCCTGAAGAGGCGTGCCTGGCGATGGCCGACGAAGCCGATCGCGCCCTGAGTCGCGGCGATGCGGTTGGTCCACTGCATGGCCTGCCGATCGCGTTCAAGGATGCCGAGCCGGCCGTCGGCTTCCCGTTCACCAACGGCTCGCGCATCTTCGCGGATCGGGTCCCAACCGAAGACTCCGTGCTCGTCGAGCGCCTGCGGCGCGCAGGTGTGACCCCGATCGGCAAGACGAATATCTCCGAGTTCACGATGGGGTCGCACAGCTACAACGACGTCTACGGCACCACGGTGAACCCGTGGGACCCGACGAAGAGCGCGGGTGGCTCGAGTGGCGGCGCGGCCGCGGCCGTGGCCGCCGGCATGCTCCCGCTCGCCGACGGTAGCGATCTCGGCGGCTCGCTGCGCAACCCCGCCAACTTCAACAACGTCGTCGCGCTGCGGCCGTCGGTGGGGCTCGTGCCGAACGCACCGGTCCCGTTTCCGCTCATCGAGTTCAACGCGAAGGGGCCGATCGCCCGCAGTGTGGACGATGTGGCGTTCCTGCTGTCGGTGATGGCCGGCGAGGACAGCCGCGATCCCCGAACCTATCCGTCCGATCCGGCGGTGTTCCTGCACCAACTGTCGGGCGACGTCGCGGGTACACGCGTCGCCTGGTGTCCTGATCTCGGTGGCTTGCCTCTCGACTCCCGCGTCCGGTCTGTGATCGACGCACAACGCCGCGTCTTCGAGGCACTCGGCTGCCAGGTCGAGGCGGCGGCGCCAGACCTTCGCGATGCCGACGAGGTGTTCATGACACTGCGGGCGTGGATGTCGGCGAACACGCTCGGTCCGTGGCTCGCGACGCATCGCGCGCTGATGAAGCCTGAAGCGATCTGGCAGATCGAGCGGGGCCTGCGCGTGACGGCGACTGACGTCGCTGAGGCGATGCGCCGGCACGCCGGGCTGCTGGCGGAGATGCGGCGTTTCCACGAACGGTACGACGTGCTGGTGTGCGCGGTGAACCAGGTGCCGCCCTTCGACGCCTCGCTGCACTGGCCGGACAGCGTGGACGGTGTGCCGATGGAGCACTACGTGGCGTGGATGAAGAGCACATACCGCATCAGTACCACGCTGCAGCCGGCGCTGTCGGTGCCGGCCGGATTCACCGCGGACGGGCTGCCGGTGGGCCTCCAGATCGTCGGACGGATCCGCGATGACCTCGGTGTGCTTCGCCTCGGAGCGGCCTTCGAGGCCGCGACCGGCGTCGGCCGGCGGCATCCACCGCTCGCGGTGAATGCCCAGGTATTGCGCTAGGATCGAGGCGAACCATGACCGACTCGCCGAACGATGCTCCCGACCAGCCCGCGCTCCTGCGCCATATCGTCCCGGTCGTCGTGGGCGGTGCGGTGATCCTGATGCTGACGGTCGTCACGGACAACTGGCTCGCCTCGCGTGGCCTGCTTCCGGCGGCGGGCGTGGCACCAACCATCGCATCGATGCTGCTGGTGACGGCGTATCGCGGGGTGTTCGCCATCGTCGGGTGCCACATGGCGGCGAGGCTGGCGCCGGCAGGGCAGCCGCGCATCCGCTACGCGCTGGCGCTTGGTGGCCTGCTGCTGCTGTTGAACGTCACCGGAGCCACGTCCAACCGGGAACTCTTCCCGGCCTGGTACCTGCTGTTGAATCTGGCGCTGCCCATCCCGTGGGCGATCATCGGCGGCGGCACGGCCGCCCGCGTGATGGCGAGCGTCGACCGCTGAGCGGGCGGCGGCGTGTGCCGCCGCCGCGCGACTCGGCCTTAGTAGCCCGCCGCTTTGCCTGCCGCCGAGCGGCCGTCCGAGCCGCCCTGCAGCCAGCCGCCGTCGCTGACGATCGCCGCCGTCTGCGCCAGCACGACGCTGGCGTTGTAGTCGACGTCGTAGCCGCGAGACTTGAGCAGGTCGACCGTGTCGGGTGAGATCGTGCGCTCGAGCGACAAGCGGTCCGGCATCCACTGGTGATGGACGCGCGGCGCGTCGATCGCATCCTGGATGTTCATCCCGAAGTCGACGACGTTGAGGATGACCTGCAGGACCGCCGTGGAGATGCGCGAGCCGCCCGGGGCGCCGACGGTCATGAACAGCTTTCCGTTTTTCAGGAGAATCGTCGGGGTCATCGACGACAGCGGCCGCTTGCCGGGGGCGATGGCGTTGCGCGCGCCCTGCACGAGTCCGAACATGTTCGCCACGCCCGGCTTGGCGGAGAAGTCGTCCATCTCATTGTTCAGCAGGAAGCCCAGGCCAGGCACCGTGATGCCGTTGCCGTAGCCGCCGTTGAGGGTGTAGGTGACGGCCACGGCATTGCCCGCGGCATCGACGACCGAGTAGTGGGTGGTCTCCATCTTCTCGACACCGGCCGGCTGGCCCGGCTTCACCTCGACGCTCGGCGTCGCCTTCACCGGGTCGATGGTGGCGCGCAGCTTCGCGAGATAGCCCGTGTCGAGCAGGCCGGCGAGCGGCACCTTCACGAAGTCGGGGTCGCCGATGTACTCGTTGCGATCGGCGTAGGCGCGGCGCATCGACTCGGTGATGTAGTGGATGGCCGAGGCGCTGCCTGGGCCGCCCTTCTCGTAGCCGGTGCCGTCGAGGATGCCGAGCATCTCGAGCAGGGCGATGCCGCCTGAGCTCGAGGGCGGCGCGGTGATGACCGTGTAGTTCTTGTAGGTCGCCTGGAGCGGCGTGCGTTCGACCGCCGTGTAGTCCTTCAGGTCGGCGAGCGAGATGAGGCCGCCGTGCTTCGTCATCTCCTCAGCCAGACGCTTCGCGGTGTCGCCTTCGTAGAACTCGTTCGGGCCGTTGGTGGCGATGCGCTGCAGGGTGCGTCCGAGTTCCGGCTGCACCAGCGTCTCGCCGACGTCGAAGAAGCGGCCGTCGCGCTGGAAGATGCGCTTCGACTCCGGGTCCGCGGCGAGGCTGCGCGACCCCTTGAGTCCTTCGGCCAGCGCGTACGACACCGGGTAGCCCTTTGTCGCAAGTGCGACGGCCGGCGCGAGGTTGTCGGCCCATGTCCGCGTGCCGTACTTCGTGTTCGCCATTGCGAAGCCGCGTACCGAGCCGGGCACGCCGCTCGACCGCCAGCCTTCGATGCTGTCTTTCGTCGGGTTGCCCTGGGCGTCGAGATACATGTCTCGGGTCGACGTCTCCGGCGCGCGCTCGCGGAAGTCGATGAAGGTGGTGCGTCCGTCTGCCAGCCGGACCAGCATGTAGCCGCCGCCGCCGATGTTGCCGGCAAACGGGTGCGTCACCGCGAGGGCGAAGCCGACCGCCACCGCCGCGTCCACCGCATTGCCGCCCTTCTGGAGGACGCGCACGCCGACATCGGTGGCGATCGACTCCATGGCGACAGCCATGCCGTGCCGTGCGCGGACCGGTTGCCGTGTGGCCTCGACGGGCGTCACGGCAGGAATGACCAGGGCGAGACAGAGCAGCAGCGGAAGCGTTCGGCGCATGATCGCGATTCTAGAGCGTGTTCCAGATGGATGTAGCTGCCAACGCGAACCTGATCCATGATGCCGTCGCTTGGTTTCACCCATCACTCGTCCGAGGAGCGCATCGCATGTTGAATCCCGAGAAGATCCTGCAGACCGGGTTTGCGTTCTGGCCGTCGAAGGTGATGTTGAGCGCCATCGAGATCGGCCTCTTTACCGAGCTGGCCCGCGGGCCCGAGCCGCGCGACGTGCTGGCCGGTCGCCTCGGTCTGCATCCGCGATCCGCAGCCGACTTCCTCGACGCGCTCGTTGCGCTCGGCTTCCTGGCCCGGACTGACGGCGTGTATGCGAACACGCCGGAAACGGACCTGTTCCTCGACCGCAAGAAGCCGTCGTATGTCGGCGGGATCCTCGAGATGGCCAACCATCGCCTGTATCCGTTCTGGGGACACCTGACTGAAGGGCTGCGAACGGGCCAGCCGCAGAACGAAGTGAAGCATGGCGGTCCCGGCCTGTTCGAGACGCTCTATGCGGACCCGGCCCGGCTGCGGGAGTTCCTGGCGGCGATGAGCGGCATCAGCCACGGCGCGAACATGACGATTGCGCACGCGTTTCCGTGGGCTGGCTACAAGACGTTCGCGGACATCGGCACGGCGCAGGGCGACCTCGCGTCGCAGGTCGGCCTGGCGAACCCGCACCTCACCGGTGTCGGCTTCGACCTGCCAGAGGTGGCGCCGATCTTCGAGGAGTACACGGCCGCAGTCGGGGTGTCGGACCGTGTGCGCTTCCAGTCCGGCGATTTCTTCGCGGACCCGCTGCCTTCGGCCGACGTGATCATGATGGGGCACATCCTGCACGACTGGGATCTGCCGACCAAGCAGATGCTCATTCAGAAGGCGTATGCGGCGCTGCCGACCGGCGGCGCGTTGATCGTCTACGAGTCGATCATCGACAACGACCGTTCGCAGAACGCATTCGGGCTGATGATGAGTCTCAACATGCTCATCGAGACGCCCGGCGGCTTCGACTACACGGGCGCCGACTGCGAAGGCTGGATGACGGCGGCCGGCTTCTCGTCGACGCGCGTGCAGCCGCTGGTCGGTCCCGATTCGATGGTCATTGGTCTCAAGTAGGATCGGATACATGACGTTCAGGATGTTGGTCGTCGCGCTGCTGCTCAGCGCCACGACGGCGCTCGCGCAGAACGCGGAGCAGAAGGTGCAGTCGATTGTCTCGAGCGCGTCGTTCCGCGACGCGCGGGCTGCGCTCGACGCCGACCACCCGCGCTTCGTGCGCGAACTGATTACGCTCACCGAGATTCCGGCGCCGCCGTTCAAGGAAACCAAGCGCGCCGCGGCCTATCTCGAGATGCTGCGCGAGGCGAAGCTCGCCGACGTCGAGACCGACGCGGAAGGCAACGTGATGGGCATCCGCACGGGCACGGGCGGCGGGCCGATGCTGGCGGTGCTCGCGCACCTCGACACGGTGTTCCCCGAAGGGACCGACGTCAAGACGAAGCTCGAGGGCACGAAGCTGCATGCGCCCGGTGTGGGCGACGATACCGGCGCGCTGGCGCTCATGCTGAGCGTCGTCCGGGCGATGGACGCGGCGAAGGTCCAGACGCCTGGCGACATTCTGTTCGTCGGCAACGTCGGCGAAGAGGGGGAAGGCGACCTGCGCGGCGTGAAGTACCTGCTGCAGAAGGGCAAGTACAGGGACCGCATCAAGAGCGTCATCTCGATCGACGGCGGCTCGCAGGACGGCATCGTGAACGGCGGCCTCGGCAGCCTGCGATACCGCGTCACCTTCAAGGGGCCCGGTGGGCACAGCTACGGGGCGTTCGGCCTGGTGAGCCCGGCCTTCGCCATGGGCGATGCGATGGCGCGCTTGTCCAGACTCCAGGTGCCGCGACTGCCACGCACGACCTTCAACGTCGGCGTGGTTGGCGGCGGGACCTCGGTGAACTCGATCCCGACCGACATGTTCATGCTGGTCGACATGCGCTCGGAGTCGCCGGACGAGTTGAAGAAGGTGCACGACGCCTTCCAGCGAGTGGTGCGTGAGGCGGTCGACGAGGAGAACAAGGCACGCAGCACGGCCGAGGGGAAGATCGTCGCGGACGTGAAGCTGATCGGCGATCGCCCGTCCGGCACGACGCCGACCTCCACGTATCTCGTGCAGGCGGCCGCGTCCGTGGCGCGGGTCTACGGATTCACGCCGACGTTCGAGATTGGCAGCACCGACGCCAACGTCCCGATTGCCATGGGCATTCCGGCCATCACCATCGGCCGCGGCGCCGGCGGCCGCTCCCACTCCATGGATGAGTGGATCGATGTGACGAAGGAGAAGAACGTCCAGGCGGGTGAAGTGGTTCTGGCGACCATCCTGGCGGCCGCAGAGGGACGATAGACCGGGTAGGTCAGGTTAGACGGGAAGGTTGGAGGGAGGTCTGGCAGGTTGACAGGTCCCCTCCTGACCTTCCCGACGCTCCCAACCGTCCCGACCCTCCCGACCTTCGCGTTAGAATTACCTGTCCTTATTCCAACTCGTCTTTACCAGTCGTCAAGACCCCAGAGGTACGAACGTCGATGGACACGATCAACTTCACCCGTGGTGTGCCTGCCAATGAATCTTTCCCGCTCGACGAGGTCGCCTCCGCGGCCATCGATGCGCTCAAGGCGCGCGGGGCCGCGATGCTCCAGTACGGTCCGTCGGCCGGTTTCCAGCCGCTCCGCGAGTGGATCGCGCAGTGGCAGGGCGTCAGTGCCGACCGCGTCCTGACCGGGAACGGCTCGCTGCAGATTATCGAGTTCCTGTGCCTCGGGCTGCTGAAGCCGGGCGACGTGGTGTTCACCGAGAACCCGACCTACGACCGCACCATCACGATGCTCCGTCGTCATGGGCTGCAGGTGGTGGGTATTCCGCTCGACGCCGATGGTCCGAACCTCGCGGCGCTCGAGGCGGCAATCCAGCAGCACAAGCCGAAGGTCTTCTACCTCATCCCGGACTTCCAGAACCCGTCGGGCACCACCTGCTCGGGCGCAAAGCGGAAGGCCGTGGCCGCGCTCGCCGAGCAGTACGACTTTCTGATCGTGGAAGACGCGCCCTACCGGCCGCTG
>CALQBJ020000020.1 GCA_943328785.2 Bifidobacterium breve | reverse complement strand
CTGGCCGGATTGTCGACTGGAACCCACAGGCGGAACAGATCTTCGGCTGGACTCGCGAGGAGGTGGCTGGCCGCTCGCTCGCAGAGGTCATCATCCCGGAAGCGCTGCGCGACCAACACCGCCGAGGCATGTCCCACTATCACGCCACCGGGGAAGGCCCCATCCTCAACACCCGCATCGAACTCGACGCGCTGCATCGTCGCGGTCACACCTTCCCCGTCGAACTGGCCATCACGGTGGTTCAGCCACGACAGGCGCACAACCGGTCTGGCGGACGGGCGGAGCAGCGGGCGGGTGCCAAGGGGGTCGCGATGTTCAGCGCCTTCGTCCGCGACATCAGCGAACGCCGCCGCACGGAGGCGGCCCTGCGAAAGGCGAAGGAAGACGCGGAGGCGGACGCCCAGGCGCGGTCCGAGTTCGTCGCGATGATGAGCCACGAAATACGCACGCCGCTGAACGGCGTCATCGGGATGCTCACCCTCGCGCTGAAGACGGACCTGACGCCGCAGCAGTTCGAGCAACTCAGCACGGCACGGCGGTCAGCGGACCTGTTGCTGGCCGTGACCGACGACGTGCTCGACTTCTCGAAGATCGAAGCGGGTCGCCTGGTCCTCGAAGCGACACCCTTCGAGCTCGGCCAGTTACTCGACGACGTGATTGGAACCCTGCGACCGCAGGTCCGCGAGGGCGTGCGGCTGTCCGCCGCGGTCGAACGCGGGCTGCCGCCGTTCGTGCTGGGCGACATGGTCCGACTCCGCCAGATCCTCGTGAACCTCGTCGGGAACGCCGTCAAGTTCACGTCGCGCGGGCACGTCGACCTGCGGGTGGGCGCGTCAGTCGCCGTCGCCGGCTCGGCCCACTTCGTTTTCACCGTCGAAGACACCGGCATCGGCATCGCCCCCGACCAGCACGCGCGTATCTTCGAGGCCTTCGTGCAGGCCGACCGCTCGACGACCCGCCAGTTCGGCGGCACCGGGCTGGGCCTGCAAATCGCTTCCCGCCTGTCGCAGTTGATGAGCGGCACGCTGCGGTTGGTGCGCTCGACGTCTGAGGGGTCGGTCTTCGAACTCGCGCTGCCGATGCGTCTCGCCGAGGCCGACGCGTCACCGCTCGCGTCACCGCTCGCGTCACCGCGGACGGTCTCCGGACATGTGCTGGTCGTGGACGACAACGGCGTGAACCGGGACATCGCGGCGGCCATGCTGCGCCATATCGGCTGCACGGTCGACCTGGCCAACAACGGGCTTGAAGCGCTGGCGGCCGTCGAGCGGGCACGCTACGACCTGGTGCTCATGGATTGCCAGATGCCGGAGATGGACGGCTACGACGCGACGCGCACGCTCCGGGCGCGCGGCCGTACACCCGAGCAGCTGCCCATCGTCGCGATGACCGCCGGAGCCATGACCTCGGACCGGGAGCGCTCGCTCGCCGCCGGCATGAACGATCACATCAGCAAGCCGCTGCTCGATGAGTCATTGATGGCCGTGCTGCTCACGTGGTTGCCGGCCGGGTCACACGACGACGCCCCGCAGATAGCCAGGACGCGCGAGCGGATGCAGGTCGTGCCCGGCGCGTGGCCGGGCGTCGTCGACGCCTTCGTTGACCAGGGAATGCGTGCGGTCGCCAGTCTTGGGACAGCCGTGGCCGCCAGCGACGCCGCGGCGGTGAAGCGACTGGCGCACGATCTCCAGGGCAGCGCCGGGATTCTCGGGGCGACGCGCCTTGCCGGAGCCGCGGCGGCGCTCGAGCAGGCGGTGACGGCAAGCCCAGTATCAGACTGTCGTGAACTGGTTGACGCGATCAGGCTCGAACTCGAGGCCGTGGTCGTCGTATTGCGGGCGGAGCACAGTCGATGAGCGAGCGAACCGTTGACGTTCTCATTGCCGACGACCATCCCTTCGTGCGCCTCGGCGTACGGACGCTGCTGACGGCGCAGCCGGACTTCCGCGTCGTTGGCGAAGCCACCGACGGAGACGAGGCCATTCACCTCGCCCAGCAACTGAAGCCCGACGTGCTCGTGTTGGATCTGGCGATGCCGCGGCTGCCGGGCCTGGATGCCCTTCGTGAAGTGACTGCCGGTACCGCGTCCGTGAAGACGATCCTGCTCACGAGCGCCATCGACAGCCGTCAGGTGCTCGAGGCGCTGCAGCTCGGCGCACGGGGCGTGGTGCGGAAGGACGCCGTGACCGACGACCTGGTGAATGCCATCCGCACCGTCGTCGGCGGCCAGCACTGGCTCGGTGGCCGGGTGGTCACGAACCTGGTGCAGGCGCTGAAGGAGCTGATGGCTGAAGCCGCGCCCGTGGCGCCGAAGACCTTCGGGTTGTCCCGGCGCGAGCTTGAAGTCGTGGCGCTCGTCGTCGAAGGCGGCACGAACAAGGACTTCGGCTCGCAGCTCGGCATCAGCGAAGAGACCGTCAAGCGTCACCTGACCCACATCTTCGACAAGGCCGGTGTCTCGAGTCGGCTCGAGCTCGCGATGTTCGCCCTCAAGCACGGGCTGTCGCGCCAGGAGGCGCCCCGGCTGACGCGCACTATCGCCTTGCCATGAAGCTGTCGGTGTCCGGAGAGAACGCTGCCGAACGGCTCGCGATCGCACTGGGGGTGGCGCCGGTCCCGCTCGTCGACACGCACATGGCCTTTCTCCGTGCGCGCGCCATCATGGTGGCGACGAAGCTTGGGGTGTTCGAGGCGCTGGCCGCGGGTCCGCTGTCGTCTGACGCCGTCGCCGACCGGTGCGGCACCTCACCAGCGGCCACGCCGAAGCTGCTCACCGCGCTCGTGGCCTGCGGCTATCTGCGTGCCGTGAAAGGCGACTACGCCCTCACCGCGCGCGCCCGCACGTGGCTGCTGGCCGACTCGCCGCAATCGGTGCGCGACAAGCTGCTCTTCGAGTTCTTCGAGTGGACCATCGTGGAGGGGACGGAAGCGTTCGTGCGCACCGGGCGTGCGCACGACCTGCACCTGTCCGACGATGAGGAGCGCTGGGGGGCGTATCAGCGGGCGATGCGTGTGCTGTCGCGACTGGCCGCGCCCGAGATCGTGCGGCGCACGCCGCTGCCACGCGGCGCCACGCGCATGCTCGATATCGGCGGTTCGCACGGCTGCATTCCGGCGGCGATGTGCCGGCGTCACCCGGCACTGAGTGCCGTCGTGCTCGATCTGCCGGCTGCCGTACGACACGCCGCGCCGCTGCTCGCCGCCGAGGGGCTCGGCGCGCGCGTCGTTCACCGCGAAGGGGATGCGCGGGTGGACGACCTCGGCACCGCCGAGTGGGACCTCATCTACATCTCGCAACTGCTGCATCACTTCGACGAGGCGACGAACCGCGCGCTCATGCAGCGTGTGGCTCGAGCCCTCACGCCCGGCGGCTACGTGGCGGTGGTGGAGTTGGTGCGTCCCGCCGCACCGGGCGATGCAGGGCAGGTCGGTGCGCTGCTCGATCTGTACTTCGCGCTGACCAGCCAGTCGGGCACCTGGTCGATCGAGGAGATCGCCGCCTGGCAGCGCGACGCGGGCCTGGCACCGCGCCGGACCATCAGCTTGCGCACCGTGCCTGGAGCCGCGGAGTTGGTGGCGCGGAAGCGCGAGTAGCGCTTCGCGGGGCGTCCTGAGCGGTTGGCCTACCGCCGAGTATCGAGGCTGACCGAAGGTCAGGCGCGATAGTCCTTCAGCTTCCTGAACAGCGTCGCCGACCCGATGTCGAGAAGGGCGGCGGCCTTCGTGCGGTTGCCGTCGACCGATTCGAGCACGCTGAGGATGTGCGCGCGCTCCACGTCGGCGAGCGTCCGCGCGGCTGGCGCGATGCCAGGGGCGCCGATGCCGGGCGTGGCGTTCCGCACTTCATCGGGCAGATCCTCGAGTTCCACCCGCGTCCCTCGCGCCAGCACCAGCGCGCGCTCCACCACGTTCTGCAGTTCGCGGACGTTGCCCGGCCATCCCCAGCGCAGCAACTGATCGGCGGCGGCCGGCGTGAAGCCGCTCACCGGCAGCTTCATGCGCAATGCCGTCTCGGCGAGGACCTGTCTCGCGATCGGCAAGATGTCGTCGCGGCGCTCGCGCAGCGGCGGAATGCGGATCTCGATGACGCGGAGCCGGTAGTACAGGTCCTGCCGAAAGCGCCCGGCAGCCACTTCGCCGGCGAGGTCGCGGTGCGTCGCGGCCAGCAGCCGCACGTCCACATGTCTGGTGCGGTTCTCGCCGACGCGGCGGAACTCGCGCTCCTGCAGCACGCGCAGCAACTTCACCTGCACGGCCAGCGGCAGGTCGCCCACTTCGTCGAGCAGCAGCGTGCCGCCGTTCGCCGACTCGAACAGCCCGACGCGGTCCTGCGTGGCGCCCGTGAACGAGCCGCGCACATGCCCGAAGAGTTCGCTCTCGATCAGCGCCTCCGGCACCGCCGCGCAGTTGATCGCCACGAACGGCCGCGCGGCACGCGCCGACTCTTCGTGGATGAATGTCGCCAGCGCCTCCTTGCCCGAGCCGCTCTCACCGGTGATGAGCACCGATGAGTCGACCCGCGCCACACGCCGCGCTTCGTCGATGACGCGCAGCATCCGCTCGCTCTTCGCGACGATGCCCGGCACCTGCTCTTCCACCTTCACGCGCGCCAGCCGCTGCTTGCGTACCGCCAGCTGCTGCTCGGTGTGCTTCAGGCGCTCGGTGACGACGTTCAGCGCGTCGTCTAGGCACATGCGGTCGAAGAAGCGACGATCGGAACTCGGGCAGTTCTCCCACTCCTCCTCGGGCCGGCCGACCATCAGGCAGTAGGCGTCGCCCTTCGCGACGCACTTCTCCTCGAAGCAGAGGATGCGGCGTCCCGCGACACGACTCAGGTAGCCGCTCGCGTAGCCGGCCAGCGTCCAGCACACCGGCTCGGTCGACGGTCCGAGCTGCGCCAAGTGCTCCTGCGCCTCGTACGACTCGCGCCAGATCGCCTGCGCGAAGGCCGTCGGTGTGTCGCCCGGCGTGCGCGGGACCGGCTCGTAGAGCAGAAACCCTTGCAGTTGATGCACCCGGCCGCCGGCCAGCTGCCACTCGTGCTCCGAGTCCCACTCGAACTGGGTGCGCAGGGCCTCGGCCGTGCGCCAGCCGTGCGCGTAGCCGAAGCGCGTCAGGATGCCGCGGGCCGGCACCAGACCGAGCGTCTCGACCAGCTCGCGGCGCAGCAACCCGAGCGCCACAGTGTTGAAGAGTAGCGCCCGGTCGCCCGCGAAGCGGATGATGCCGCCCTTTGGATCGAAGTCGAGCAATTCACGCAGGTCGAGGTCGCTGGCGCGCATGTGCAAGTGTCTATCGATATGATGTCGAGTGACATCATTATGATTTCATCGCGCGGGGTCTCGAGAGGCAGAGTTCCAGCGCCTATCCATACAGGTCAACAACTTAGATGGCCTCTTGCTCTTGGCCCTCCCGTTGCGTTTACCAGGGCATGACGGACGGCGAACGCCGCCGTCCAGAAAGGCACGGGAGCGGGTCATGGTCAGCATCAGACGGGCAGACGAACGCGGGCGGACGAACTGGCAGTGGCTGGACAGCCGGCATAGCTTCTCGTTCGGCGAGTACGTCGACCCGTCGAACATGGGGCACCGCACGCTGCGCGTCATCAACGACGACCGCGTGGCGCCAGGCGCCGGGTTCGGCGCGCATCCGCACCACGACATGGAGATCCTGTCGTACGTTCTCGACGGGGCATTGGAGCACAAGGACAGCCTGGGCAATGGCTCGACCATCCGCCCTGGTGAGATTCAGCACATGCGGGCCGGATCGGGCGTCGTGCACAGCGAGTACAACCCGTCGGCGACCGAGGCGACGCACTTCCTGCAGATCTGGATCGTACCCGGTCAGCGAGGCCTGACGCCGGCCTACGGCCAGTACCGGTTCGACCGGGAGAAGGCCGCGGCCGACTTCGTGCTACTCGCCTCGCGTGACGGACGCGACCAGAGCGTGGCGCTGCAGCAGGAGCTCGACCTCTGGGTTACCCGTCTCGACGGTGCCGCCGCACGCACCTTCGACCTGCGCGCCGGACGCTCGGCCTGGGTGCATGTGGCTCGTGGTTCCGCCGTGGTCAACGGCCGCGTGCTCAGCGCTGGGGATGCCGCCGAGGTGAGCAGCGAGATGCTCACGCTCACCAACGGCGACCAGGCCGAGATCCTGGTCTTCGATATCGCCTGATGTCAACGATTCACGCTCTTACTTTCACGATTCCAGATTCACGATTCCTAAAGGAGTTTTCATCATGAGCACTGCTACCGCCGACGCCATCCGCACCTTCAGCATCGACAAGTCGCACTCCGAGGTCACCTTCCAGGTGCGTCACCTCATCACGAAGGTGCGCGGTCGCTTCTCGGACTTCAGCGGCACGATTGCGTTCGACGCCGCCAACCCGGTGAACTCGACGGTGAGCTTCACCATTCAGGCGGCCAGCATCGACACGAACGAGCTGAAGCGCGACGGGCACCTGAAGGGTGACGACTTCTTCGCCGCCGAGACGTACCCGACCCTGAGCTTCACCAGCGTGACGATCAGCCCGAAGGGCGGCGACGACTACGCCGTGGAAGGTGACCTCACCATTCGCGACGTCACCAGGCGCATCGTCCTGCCGGTCACCCACCTGGGCACCGCGAAGGATCCGTGGGGCAACGAGAAGCTGGCGTTCGAGACCGAGACGACTATCAACCGCAAGGAGTTCGGCCTCAACTGGAACGCCGCGCTCGAGGCCGGCGGCTTCCTCCTTGGCGACGAGGTGAAGATCAGCCTCCAGATCCAGGCGGCGTAAGCCAGACGACGACCTCTTAGAGCCGTTTCGGTTTCGGTGTAGTACTTGGTGTCCGGCTTCAGCCGGACTATCTGGGGTCCGCCTAAAGGCGGACATTACACCGATCTCGAAACCGCTCTAGACTGGGGGCTCGATGCAGCCATCAGTTCCCATCGCGATGCTCCTCACGAAAGATGTGGCGTACGAGTGGCACGACGGCGTCGCGCTGGCGGCGCAGCTCGTGGCCCAGGTGCGCGCCGACATTCCGCACGCCGAAGAGCGCATTCCCGACCTGCGCGGCGTGACGCTCGAAGGGACCGGTGCGCTCGCGCTCTCGGCCCACCCCGAACACTCGATGCCGGCCATGCCTGGCGCGGCGCAGTTGCTGCAGCAACTGCTGAGCGGCAAGGAGCAGCCGACGCCGCTGCGCCTGTTTGCCATGCAGGCAGCGACGGCGGAACCGCCGATGTCGCTGGCGCTGTTCGCCGAGGAACTCGAGAAGTGGGAGCGCCCCAACCGCCTCGCGAAGCTCGGTGCGCTCTACCAGCGTGCGTTCGAACAGATCGGTCCGGCTGCGCTGACCGACGAAGCGAAGCTGCGCGAGGCGCGAGCCCAGGAGGCGATGCGTGGTCCGGTGAACAGCGGCGGCGCTGCCGCGCCGGCTGCGGCGGCGAAGACAAAGCCGGCCACGGCGAAAAAGCCCGCAGGCCAGAACGCGAATGCCGGCACCGTCGTCATCATCGGCGTCGTGATGCTGGCGGCGGCCGGCGGCACGTGGTTCGTGCTCAACGGCAGGCGACCCGCCCCGCAACCCGCAGGCACCGTCTCCAGCGAGACGACGCCCAGCGACGGCTCCACGACTCCAGCGGGGAGCAGTGGCTCATCGCCGGCGGCGCGTCGGGCGGCGCGACCGCAGGGGTCAGCGGCCACGCCGTCCGCCGTCGTGGCGAGTGCCGAGGCCGAACTCGCACGCGGACGTGAGCTGTTTGCACGCCAGGATTACGCCGCCGCCGCGGCGGCCTTCGACCGTGTGCTGCAGATTCTCGCGCGTGAGCCTGGCCCACAACTCGAAGAGCTGCGGCAGGTGGCGCGGAGCATGGCGGAAGTGTCGCGCGCGGCGATCGCGGAGCAGGTGGAAGCGGCCACACGCGAGTACCGCGTCGGCGATGAAGGCGTGATCGACCCGGTCGCGCTCGGCTTCCTGCCGCCGAAGCCCGATCCGGCCACGCCGGCCGAACGGCTGCAGGTGCTCGAAGTGCACATCAACACCTCGGGCACGGTCGACTCCGCGAAGTTCGTGATGAACCGTCCCAGCTTCCGCAATTCGTGGTGGATATCCGCGGCGAAGGCGTGGCGCTTCAGCCCGGCCACGCGCAACGGTCAGCCGGTGCGCTTCGTGATGCGCATCGTGATGGACGACTCGGCAGGGCGCTGACCTCGGTCGTCAGTGCGCGCGCGACAGCCCTTCACGCGCCGAGGCATCGCCTGGCGTCAGCCACAGCGCTTCCGCAAAATAGTTGCGCGCTGCGCCGGTGTTGCCGGCGGCAAGCGCCAGCAGACCGAGGTTCGTATAGGCCGTGCTGTCGTGCGGGTCGAACCGGAGCGATGTCTGGAACGCCTGTGCGGCAAGCGCCGCCTGTCCCAGCTTGGTGTGCGCGGCGCCGGCCAGGTCGTAGGCCGCGGCGTACGACGCGTCTACGGCAATCGCCTGCTGCGCCTCGTTCAACGCACGGGTCGCGTCTCCACCCAGGAAGGCGAGCACCGCGGAGTAGTAGTGCGTCGGGGCCGAATCCGGGGCCGACGCGTTCAGCAACTGCACCACCGGCTCGAGCTGCGCGCGGTCGCCGGCATCGGCGTAGAGCGACGCCAGTTGCTCGCACGCACTGGCGACCACCGGCCGCACGTCGCACGCCTGTGTGGCCGTGGCGATCGCGTCAGGCCTGAGCGCGGCGGCGGCCATCAGCTTCGATAGCGCCACCTGCCCGGCAATGCCCGGTGACTCACCGGCGACGGCCTTGATCCAGCCCATGGCGTCGGTGGCGCGGTTGGTGAGCACCGCCGTGCGCGTGAACGCCTTCAGCGCCGCGTCGTCGTTCGGGTCGAGCTTCAGCGCATTGGTGTAGTCGTCGTAGGCAAGTGCGTACGCGTCCGACTTGGCCAGCATGTCGCCG
Organism: Bifidobacterium breve; assembly: GCA_943328785.2. Classification (GTDB taxonomy): domain Bacteria; phylum Acidobacteriota; class Vicinamibacteria; order Vicinamibacterales; family CAVVIG01; genus CAVVIG01. The sequence continues at coordinate 19,117 of CALQBJ020000020.1, read as the reverse complement.
CGTCCACGCCACTGTGCGGCGGTGGCGTGTTCGCGCAGCGCGCGGATGATCTCGGGCGGGGTGCCGGCGGCGCCTGCGGCTGCGAGCGACGCGTCGTTGTCGCTGGCGCTCGCGTTGTGCAACTCGCGCGGCGCCGAGAACTCGAGCCGCATGCGGTCGTCGTCGAGGATGTCGGCGCCGGCCGAGTAGGCGGCCAGTTCCGCCGGACCCGCGGCGTAGAGCGAGAGCAGCGCGAACGGCTCCATCGCACCCACCTCCGCGAGGTTCGCGGCGGCAGTGCCGCGCGACCAGTTCCGCTCGATGTTGCCGAGCAGCGGCAGCACCGGGTCGACCGACGCCACCATCAGCACGTCGTTGTCGTTCACCATCCACGCCGTGCCGTTCGGGAACACCGACGTGAAGGTGGCGACGATCGACTTCAGGTCGCGTTCGCTGATTGTGTAGGTGTGCGCCCACTGGCAAATGATGCCGCCCGGCGCCAGCCGTGCCTTTGCGCCCTCGAAGAACTCTTTCGTGAACAGCGCGGCGACGCCGGCAATCCACGGGTTCGACGGTTCGCTGATGATCACGTCGTACTGTTGGCGCGACAGCATCAGGTGCGAGCGGCCGTCGCCGACGATGAGCCGGGTGCGCGGGTCGTCGAGCGCCTTGTGGTTCTCCACGTCGAAGAAGTGCGATGCCTCCACTACCTCTTGCGAAATCTCCACGACCTCGGCCTCCTCCACCGGATGGCTGAGCGCCGCGCCGAGCGTAACGCCGCTGCCGAGTCCGATGATGGCGATGTGCTTCGGGTTGGGATGGAGCAGCAGCGGCAGGTGCGCCACCAGTTTCTGCGTCAGCATGTCGCTGCGGTTGGAGGCGTCGGTCTTGCCGTCCACCGCGAGCGTGGTCGTACCGGTCAGCCGCTTCACCGACACCGTGGCTGGCGCGCCGTCCTTGTAGTAAAGCAGCGTGCCGGCTTTCAGTTGTGTCTCGAGGTCGAGCCCGTTCGGCACGAACGGCGCGTAGAGGTAGACGCCGCTGGCGAGCAGGGCACGGTCCCACTGCGGCGCGGCGACGATGGCCAGCAGCGCCACGGCGCTGGCGGCGTAACCGATGTTTCTGATCGTGGCGTTCACGGGGGCCACAGCGATCACCACCACCGACGCGACCACGAGCACGAAGGCCGCGACCGCCAGCGTGGTCGGCAGGCCGAGCCAGGGAATGAGCACGAAGCCAGCCGCCAGCGTGCCGGCTACCGAACCAATGGTGTTCACCGCGTAGACCACACCAAAGCGCCGTGCGGGCGAGTGGTCGGGGTCGCCGACCATTGCGAGCGCCAGCGGAAACGCGGCGCCGAGGCAGATGGCCGTGGGGACCACGAGCAGCGCGGTGAGCAGCATGCCGCGGCTGATGAGTGCGCTGAACGAGTCGGGCGAGGCGGCCATCTCGCGGGCGACCGCGCCCGGCACGTAGCCGCCGGCGAGCGACGAGGTGGCGACGATGGTGACCGCACCGACGGCGAGGATGAGCGCCAGCCAGCCGGCGTGTGCGCCGGCCTTCACGCGGCCGAACAGCCAGGTGCCGGTGCCGGAGCCGATGGCCACACCGGCAACAACCGCGGCGAGCGTGGCGGCGAACGCGTAGGTCGTCGGGCCGAGGACGAGTGCGAGGATGCGCGTCCAGGCGATTTCGTGCACGAGTGATGCGAAGCCGGAGAGGCCGAGCACGATGATGGCCGCCACCGCTTCAGGCTTCCACGCCGCCGTCGTTGTAGTGTCCGGCTTTAGCCGGACCTGCGCGGTGGCAGCGTCCGCGTGTGCTCTCGTAGTGTCCGGCTTTAGCCGGACCTGTGCGGTCGCAGCGGCGGCCTGTGTGTTCGTAGTGTCCGGCTTTAGCCGGACCAGCTCTTCGCGCTTCTTCTCGCGCATCGCCACCACGCTTACCAGCGCGGCCGCCACGACGCTGGCGAGCATGCCGATCTTCGTGGTGCCCGAGATGCCGATGGACGGGATGAGCGTGAAGCCGGCGAGCAGCGAGCCGACGGCGGCTCCCACGGTGTTCATGGCGTAGAGCGCGCTGCTGACGCGAGCCGGGTTGGACGAGCGGTGGGCGAACCAGCGGACCGCCATCGGGAAGGTGGCGCCGAGCGCGACGGCCGGCAGGAACACGAGCGCCAGCGACGCGCCGAGGCGAACGAGAGGGAAGAGCGTGCCTGGTGCGCCGTCGGCGTAGGCCCAGCGGAGCAGTGGCGTGAGCGCGCGCAGTTCGTAGGGGAGCAGCAGGGCGAACAGCGCCACTACCAGTTCCAGCGCGACGTAGGCGCGCAGCGCCTGCAGCGGCTTCAGCCGCGCGGCGATGACGCCGCCGCCCCAGGCGCCAAGCGCGAGCCCGCCGAGGAACGCCGCCACCACGGCGCTGGCCGCGGCGGTGGTGTGGCCGATGTAGAGCGTGAGGAGGCGGGTCCAACTGACTTCGTAGACGAGACCGGCGAGCCCCGAGCAGGTGTAGGCGAGCAGGAACAACAGCGACACGACAGGGCAGTTTACTCGATGGGCTAAGGGCGGAGACGCTGCGACGCGTAGTGTCCGCCTTCAGGCGGACCGTGACCTGTGGGCCACCCGTCTCACTACTTCGCTCGAGGTAGACTCGGCCCACATGGCGGAGAACGACTTCCCTTTCGGCCTCTACGAGCGGCTGATCACTGAGCGAGTCAAGGCGCGTCTGCTGCGGTTTGACTCCGCAACGACACGTGTCGTGACCGAGCCGGTTCAGGCTGCAGACATTCACGCGACGCTGGGTCGGCATCTGCAGGGCGTCGTCACTTCCGCGCTCCGGGGCCTTCCGGCAGAAGAGCGTACTAGTCGTGCCACGGACGTGACGAACGCCCTTCTCCGATTGCTGGCTCAGAACGCAGATGATCCAGATCAGGCGGACGAGGTCGTTGCCTTGCCGCCTACCGAGTTGCGAGAGATTCGCCGTGTTGGAGACATCGCATCCGCCAACAGGAATGTTCAGCGACCACGGGTGCCATTGTCTGCGACAGACCTGATGGTCAACGCACGACGCGAGCCGGCGCTGGCCGCCACGCTGGCTGGTGAGATTCCGTCTGCCGACTCGATCGACTTGCTCTGTGCGTTTGTTCGCTGGCACGGCCTGCGCCTGCTCGACGGACCGCTGCGGGCATACCTCGAAACCGGTCGCCCCCTTCGCGTCATCACGACGGTGTACACCGGGTCGACGGAACGACGAGCCCTCGACTGGCTCGTGCAACACGGGGCGCAGGTGAAGGTCTCGTATGACACCCAGTCGACGCGACTCCACGCAAAGGCGTGGCTGTTCCGACGGAGTACCGGCTATTCAACCGCCTATATCGGATCGTCGAACCTCTCGAAGTCGGCGCTCATTGACGGCGTCGAGTGGAACGTACGCCTGTCTGAGGTCACCTCTCCAGACGTGCTGAACAAGTTCGATGCAACGTTTGAAACCTACTGGGCCAGTCCAGAGTACGAACGGTACGAGCCAAGCAGGGACGCCGAGCGGTTTGACCGGGCCGTAGCGCCAGGGCGCGCCGGCGACGACAGCTTCGATATCGCATTCCTCGACGTGCGGCCATGGCCGCACCAGGAAGAGATGTTGGAGAAGCTCGCGGTCGAGCGCGAGCGGCATCATCGATATCGAAATCTGGTGGTTGCCGCCACCGGAACCGGCAAGACGATCGTCGCGGCACTCGACTTCAAGCGACTGAGGACCGAGCTGAAAAACCCGCGCTTGCTGTTCGTGGCGCATCGGCAGGAGATTCTCAAGCAAAGCCTGGTTGCGTTTCGGCAGGTCCTACGCGACGCGACTTTTGGCGAACTGTACGTCGATGGCCATCGACCGGACGAGTGGCAGCATGTCTTCGCGTCCATCCAGTCGCTGAGCCGGTCGCAGTTGGAGGCGATCAATCCCGACGCGTTCGATGTCGTCATCATTGACGAGTTTCATCGGGCCGGTGCGGCGACGTATCGCAGTTTGCTCAGCAAGTTGAGTCCGAAAGTGCTCCTCGGCCTCACTGCGACGCCAGAGAGGACCGACGGCGAGGACATCCTTGGGTTCTTCGACAACCGAATCGCCGTGGAACTGCGGCTATGGCATGCCATGGAGCGCGGCCTGCTGTGCCCATTCCATTACTTCGGCGTGCATGACAACACGGATCTGTCGAACGTCACATGGTCGAGGCGTGGCTACGACTCCGGCGACCTGGAGCGGATCTATACCGGCAATGACGCGCGGCTGAAGCTCGTCATCGATCAACTGGTGCAGAAGCATCGAGACATCTCGACGATGCGCGCGCTGGGTTTCTGCGTCAGCGTTGAGCACGCCAAGTTCATGGCGCGCCGATTCAGCGAGGCGGGTCTACCCGCGGAGGCCGTGTGGGCGGAGACGGAGTCTGCCGCGCGTTCGGCGGCCCTCAAGAAGCTCGCAACTGGTGAGTTGCGCGCGCTGTTCTCTGTCGACGTCTTCAATGAAGGCGTCGACATCCCGGAAGTCGACACGATCCTGATGTTGCGGCCGACAGAGAGTGCGCTGGTGTTCCTGCAGCAACTTGGTCGCGGCCTTCGGCGGTATGACGGGAAAGACTGCGTCACAGTCCTCGACTTCATCGGGAACGCGCACCGGAAGTTCCGATTTGACCTCCGCTATCGCGCCATCACCGGGGCCACACGGCCAGAAGTGGAGCAGCAGATCGAGGAGGGCTTTCCGCTGCTGCCTGCTGGTTGCTCGATGCAACTCGATCGCGTGGCAACGCGAATCATTCTGGACAATCTTCGGACCGCAATCCCATCCAATCGGCCGGCCCGCATTCGGGAACTGAGGGCACTCTGGGACAGCGACGCGTGTCAGCGCTCCAGAGTGCCGACACTCGCCGAGTATCTGAAGGCGTCAGGTCTTGATCTCGAGGACGTATTCGATGGCAGCAGTTGGTGGTCGTCTCTCAAGCGAGCCGCCGGACTTCCTTGCGCGGCGGTCGGACCGGCTGAGGAGAGGCTTGGCAAGGCATTGTCCAGGATGTTGCACATCGATGACCCGTTGCGACTGGCAGCCTACCGCCGGTGGGTGACTGGTGAACGGCTGGCCACTGACGAGCCGATCGTGGCCGGTTGGGTCGCGACTGTCTGGCAGGCCGATGGCCCAGCCTCTTGTGAGGCAGCCCAGAGCCTCCTGCGACAGAGCCCGGAGGTGTGCCTGGAATGGCTGGAGGTGATGGACCTTCTCGAGGCGCGCGCCGGCCACCTCACCTACGAACTCGACGACGAGATGGAGTGGTCGCACACGGTACCGCTGTCGGTTCACGCGAGGCATTCTCTCGTCGAAATCCTCGCGGCGTTCGGTCGGATTACTCCCGGGCACTTCTATCAGCATCGCGAAGGTCCCTTCAGGCACCCGGACACCAATAGCGACCTGTTCTTTGTCACGCTCGAGAAGAACGAAAAGGACTACTCGCCGTCGACGCTCTACAACGACTACGCGATTTCGGCAGACCGCTTTCACTGGCAATCGCAATCGCGACTGCGGCAAGCCACCGAGACCGCGAGACGCTACATCGCGCACAGCGCGCGCGGTGGCCATGTGTTCCTGTTTGTTCGCGAGCGCCGGAAGTCGGATGGACGCACGACGCCCTATACGTTCCTCGGGCCGGCCGACTACGTGTCGCACCACGGCGAGCGACCGATCAACTTCGTCTGGCAGTTGCGTCGGCCCATGCCGGCCGACTTCTATCGCACGTCGAAAGTGGCAGCGGGGTAGGAACCATGGATGTCTATCTCCTCATTCGAGAAGATCGCAATCACTACGGCTACATCGACACCGCAGTCCTAGGTGTCTACCGTGAACTGAAGTTGGCGCGACTCGAGCGCCTGCGCGATCGGAGAAAGGCCATCGCGGAGGGGCTCGACGTGAACTACAACAACCCGCACGGCGACACGTGGGAGGTCTATTGGAAGATCGAGGACGCGTTCGTGGAATGAGCGAGTGACGAGGTCCGGCTAAAGCCGGACACTACATCGCCCATCGCCCATCGCCCATCGCCCATCGCCCATCGCCCATCGCCGAAGGCGATAGCCGCTCGCCTACCGCGAATCGCGCGGCGGCACGGTGCGCGTCAGGAACGCGCGGATGGTCTCGTAGATGCGCAGCGTCTCCACGTCGCTGAACCCGCCGTGCTTGCCGTTCGGCACGGTCAGCAGTTCGTTCACGACGCCGGCACGCGTCAACTGCGCGTGGAATGACACGGCGTACTCGTACGGCGACGTCGGGTCCTGGTTGCCGTGAATGGTCAGCACCGGCGGCGACGAGGCGCGCACATACGAGGAGGGCGACAGCTTCAACGCCAGATCCTGCCGGTCGGCCCGCGGCCCAATCCAGTTGTTCACCGCGGTGTTCGCGGTCTGCCCGGTCAGCACATCGAGCAGGTTCGGGAACCCGTACCAGTTGATGACCGCGGCCACCTTCAGGTCGGCCGCTCCCGGACACTGGGTGTCGAGCCCGGCACTGAGCGGCGCCATCGCCGCCAGCAGCGCCAGGTGCCCCCCCGCTGAATTCCCCGACACCACCACCCGCGACGCGTCGATGTTGTATTCCTTGGCGTGCTCGTAGACCCACCGCAGCGCACAGTGGCAGTCCTCTGCCGCGGCCGGTGCCGGCGCCTGCTGCAGCAGCCGGTAGTCGACGTTCACGACGTTCCACCCCATCTGGAAGAACGGCAGCAGCGTCAGCAGGCTCGCCTCCTTGCTGCCGCCAATCCAGTTGCCGCCATGAATCCAGATGAGGGTCGGCGACGGTGCCGTGGCGGTGCGGTTCTGGTAGACGTCGAGTGTCGATTCGAACGAACCGAGCTTCAGATAGGTGAGGTTCGCGGTGGTGCGGTACGCACTGCCGATGCCGACGACAGGCGCAAGAGCGGCCACGTCCTGTGCGCCGGCGTCGGCCGCCGTGGCAATCACCAGGCTCACGACAACGCTGCGGAATAGCTGGCCCATAGGGTGCTCATTCTGCCACGCGTGGCGGCCCACGCGCCGTTCGTCGCGGTCCATGGTCGTGCTACGAGCGTAGAGGACGCAGCGGTCCGGCGCGATACCGCGCGTCGGCTACGGGGTGCTCGCAGTAGCAATTACCACCTAAGTGGTACCACCTTGGGTGGCTACCCATCCGTATCAGGCTGGGAATATATTGAATTCCAAGGAGTTCAGTACATGGGTATCGAGAAGCGTGGATTCGCATCAATGGACCGGACGCGACTGAAGGAACTGTCGGGGACCGGCGGCCGCAAGGCCCACGCGATGGGCCTCGCGCACAAGTGGACGCGCGAGGAAGCGCGAGCCGCGGGCCTGCGCAGTGTCGAGATGCGCCGGGCGCGCAAGGCGGCCGAAGACGTCGCCAGCCAGCAGGAACCAGCGGCCTGACAGGCCGCCATCGCACGCACGGACGCCGCCAGGCGCCGTGCGCGCGGCCCGCGAGCGAGTCCCCGTCGGTGCCGCCGAGATAGCCCGATATTCGCTGCTACCTAGACACAGGTAGGACGGCCTCTTCCCCTTGCGCCGCTCGACGGCCGCAGGCACACTTTCTGAGCGCCACGTGCCAGTGGCGCCACGAAGCAGCCTGTGCCCATGGTCGTCAGCCCTCCAATCCGCCACCGCTTCATGCTATTTCGTGTGTTCGTGTGCGCCTGCATCGTCGCGGCGTGCGTCGGCGCATCCGGGCACGCAGAAGCGCCTGTCCAGGTGGCTGCCGGCGTGCCGCAGTTCGAGGTCGATCCGGACTGGCCCCAGCCGCTGCCGAACAACTGGGTGCTCGGCCCCGTCAGCGGGATCGGCGTCGATGCCAGCGACCACATCGTGCTCGTGCAGCGCAACGAGTCGGACTCCGTGAAGAAAGCCGGCGGTGTGCCGGCGCCGCATGTCGTCGAATTCGACCCGGCCGGGAAGGTCGTGCGCGCCTGGGGCGGTCCCGGCGCTGGCTATACGTGGATGGAGCAGGTGCACGGCCTGACCATCGACCACAAGGACCGGGTCTGGATCAGCGGCAACGGCGACCGCGATGCGCACCTGCTGGTGTTCACGCGCACCGGGCAACTGATTCGCCAGATCGGCACGCCTGGCAACCGGAACGGCAGCAACGATACCCAGAACCTCGGTGCCGCCACGCAGATGCGCGTCGACCCGCCGGCCGGCGACGTGTTCGTGTCCGACGGCGAGCAGAACCGCAACCACCGGGTCATCGTGCTCGACGCCGAGACCGGTGCCTACAAGCGTCACTGGGGCGCCTACGGCGCGCGGCCGGACGACAGCGCGGTTGTGGCGCGCGTCGACCCGACGGGACCTGCGCCGAAGCAGTTCGGCAGCGCGGTGCACTGCCTGCGGCTCGGTCCCGACAACCTCGTCTACGCCTGCGACCGATCGAACAACCGTTTTCAGGTCTTCCGCAAGGACGGCACATTCGTGCGCGAGGTGTTCGTCGCACGAGACACAGCCGGCGCCGGATCGGTGTGGGACGTGGCGTTCTCTGGCGACGGTGCGTTCATGTACGTGGCGGACGGCACGAACGCGAAGGTGTGGATCCTGCGCCGCGACACCTACGAGGTCGTCGGGTCGTTCGGCGGATCCGGCAGTGCGCCCGGACAGTTCGCCACGTCGCTGCACGACATCATGGTCGACTCGCACGGCAACCTCTACACGGGGGAAGCCGCCGCCGCGGGCCGCATCCAAAAATTCAGACTGAAGAAGTAGATCAGGGAGATCGGACGCGATGCGCCGTACTCGACTCGTTGCCGCGTTGTGCGCGGCTGTCGCCCTGCCGGCCCTGCTCCTCGCCGAGGAGCGGCTGCGCTCGAATGCCGGCGACATCGTGCTCCGTCCGCTCGCGCATGCCAGCGTGCAGATCGAATTCGGCGGCCGCACGATCTACGTCGACCCCTGGAGCGGCGCCAGCCTCGCCGCCGCGCCGGCCTCCGACCTCATTCTCGTGACCGATGCCGATGCGGGCGCGCACCACCTCGATCCCGCGGCGCTGCAGCGCCTGCGACGTCGTGGCGGCACGGTTGTCATGCCGGCGTCAGGGCGTGCGAGGGTGCCCGACGGCGTGGTGCTCGAGAACGGCGCCACGCGCCGTTTCGGCGACGTCACGGTAGAGGCGATTGCCGCCCACGACCTCCTGCCCGGCGAGCCGTTCCACGCGAAGGGCGTCGCCAACGGCTACGTGCTCACCCTTGGCGGCCGCCGCGTGCTGTTCGCCGGCGTCACTGAATGCGTGCCTGAAATCAAGGCACTGCGCGACATAGACGTCGCGTTCCTGCCGATGAACCTGCCCAACGGACGCATGACGCCGTCGGCCGTGGCCGAGTGCGTGCGCAGTTTCTCGCCGAAGGTCGTCTATCCCTACCACTACGATCAGGGCTACATCGCCAGGCTGGCCGGCCGGGGCGACCCGGCCGGTGCGTCGGTCGCAGCCGCATCCGTTCGCACGCTGGCCGCTGCGCTCAGGGGCGTGGCAGAGGTTCGCGAAGCCAACTGGTATCCGGGGGCAGTAGAGTAGCGCTGTGCACGCGTGCTCCGGCTGGCTCGGTCGCTTCGCACGCCTCGCCCTCGCCCTCGGCGTCGCGCTACTTGCACGCCAGGCGAACGCGACCGACCTGCGCAGTGTACTGACGGAGTACACCCTCGCCTCGTGGAGCCAGAAGGACGGCCTGCCGGAAGGGAGCACCTTCGCGCTCGCGCAGGACGGTGACGGATACATGTGGGTCGGGACCGAGGCCGGACCCTACCGGTTCGATGGTGCTCGCTTCACCTCCTGGCGCGCCCTCACCAACACGTCAGCGCCCGTCGCCGCGGCGCGTACGCTGCACGCGACCGCCGACGGCAGTATGTGGATCGGCTTCGGCGTGCCAGGCGGCGTGGCGGTGTTCACCCGCGGCCGTGTCCGCACATACGGACCTGCTGATGGACTCCCAGCCGTTGCGGTCGCAACGATAGCCGAGGACGCGAGCGGCAGCCTGTGGGCCGGCACCGCCGCCGGGCTCTTTCGGCTCGACGGAGAGCGCTGGAGCCGCTGGGGCCAGGACCGCGGCGTGACCGACGGTCCGGTGACCGCCGCCTTCCTGAGCGCGGGGCACCGGTTCTATGCCGGTGCGGGGCGCAGCCTTCTCGAACTCGACGCGGCCGGGCAGCGGTTCGTCGAGGTGGCATTGCTGCGCGAAGAGCCGCGCGCAATCGGCGAGGACCCGTTCGGCGCCATCGTCGTGTCCGATCAACTCGACGGCTTCCGCAGGGCCGACCCCGCGGCGCCGCCACTCGGGCACCTCGAACGCGGCAGGGGCCGTGCCATCCTGCGCGATCGCCGCAACAACCTGTGGATCGGCACCGCCGGGCAAGGCCTCTGGCGCGTCAAGTTCGACGAGGGCGGCACCGTCCTGTTTGCCGAACGGGCCACGGCCCTCACGGGCCTGCTCGCCGATGGCGTCGTCGCAGTTGCAGAAGACCGTGAAGGCAACATCTGGGGGGCAACCCCAGAGGGGATCAATCGCCTCACGCCGCACAAGGTGGCGCAGGTGACGGACATCGGCCTTGTGGCCGGAGTCGAGGACGCTGGCGCCGGCTCGCTCTGGGTCGGGACGGTCGATGAACTGCTGCGCCTGTCGACCACGTCCGTCCGCATCGACACCCAGCGCTTCCATCTTGGCGGCGCACGGCTTCGTGCACTGCATGCTGATCCGCAGGGCACGCTCTGGGTGGCGACCGACCGCGGACTGTCTCGCCTGGTGCGAGACCAGTTGGTGCCCGTGCCCATTCCGCGTGGCGACCAGATGCCGCGCCTGGTCGACACCATTGCCTCCGATGCAACGGGCGGCATCTGGCTGTTCGACGGCGAACGCGGCCTGCTGCACTGGAGCGAGGGGCACTTCGATCGGCCGGAAATACCGGACAGCCTCGCGCGCGCTCGCGTGGAGGCGACGCTCACCGACAGCACTGGGCGCGTCTGGATTGCGTTCTCGACTGGCGATGTCGCCACGATCGTCGGCCATGAGTTTCGCCTCTACGGCAAGGCGGACGGTATCGACGGCGGGGTGTATCAGGCCATCTTCGAGGATGCCGAGCACGTGGTCTGGCTCGGCGCCACCAACGGGCTCACGCGCTACGATGGCCGTTTTGCGACCACGCGCAGCGACCAGGGCTTCCCGGTCGCCAACGTCACCGCCATCGTGGACGATGGCCGCGGCACGCTGTGGGTGGGTTCGGGCGCGGGCATCCTGCAGATTCGGCGCGACGAGTGGCAACGGTTGCTCGCCAACCCGCGCCGCCAGGCCCAGTTCCGTCTCTACGCCCGAGCCGACGGTCTCGCCGGGTTGCCTTACGTGTACAGCCGCAACCGCCGCGCCATACGGTCCGACGACGGCCGTCTCTGGTTCGTGACGGGCCGTGGCCTGACGGTGCTCGACCCGGCCACGCTGCGCAGCAGCGAAGGGGTGCACCCGGTTCGGGTCGAGGGCATCCTCGCCAACGGCACGCGCATCCCCATCGCGGCCGGCGTCGAACTGCCCGCCGGGACGACCAGGCTCGAGGTGGAGTACACGGCCATCAACCTCACGGCGCCACTCCGGCAGCACTTCCGCTTCCGCCTCGAAGGGTTCGACGGCGAGTGGGTTGACGCGGGTTCTCGACGTCAGGCGTTCTACACGAACCTGCCGCCTCGCGACTACCGCTTCCGCGTGATGACTACCGATGCGGAGGGCCTCTGGTCGGAGCAGGGCGCTGCGCTCGACTTCACGATCCGGCCGATGTTCTACCAGACCACCTGGTTCCTGGTGGTCTGCGTTGGCGCCGTGGCCCTGGTGGTCGGGGCGTCATGGCGCCTGCACGTGCGGCGCGTGAGGCTGCAGTTCGCGCTGCTCATTAGCGAGCGCGCGCGGCTGAGCCGTGAGCTGCACGACACGCTGCTCCAGAGCCTCGTCGGCATCGCGCTGCAGTTCGACGCGCTGGCGAATGATCCCGAGTTCACCTCGTCCGAGCGCCAGCGAAGCGAGTTCGTCCGCATGCGTCGCAGAGTGGAGGAGTACATCCGCGAGGCGAGGCAGTCCATCTCCGACCTCCGATCGCCCCGGCTCGACACCCACGACCTCGCCACGGCGCTGCGCGAAGCGGGCGAGCGCGAGACCAGTGGCCGCGACATCGAACTGCGATTCGCACAGCACGGCGTAGCTCGTGCCTATCCCGCGACCTTCGAAGACCAACTGCTGAAGATCGGCCGCGAGGCCATCGTCAATGCCGCGAGGCACTCGCGTGCCGACCTGATTTCGATCGAGCTCGACGTCGATGACGTTGCCGTGACGCTTCGAGTGACCGACAACGGCACCGGCTTCGATTCTCGGACGCCTGGTTCTGCCGACAGCGATTCACACTACGGCCTGACCAGCATGCGCGAGCGTGCCGAAGACCTCGGGGGTCAGCTCACGATCGAGAGCATGTCCGGGAAAGGTACGCGCGTCGAGGCGACGATTCCGCTGCCCGACGTGCCGTGGTGGAGGGTCCATGCTGAACACGCGCTCCATTAAGGTTCTGTGCGTCGATGACCACCGCATCGTTCGTGAAGGGCTGTCGCTCATCATCGGCCGTCAGCCCGACATGGAGGTGGTGGCAACGGCCTCCTCGGGCGAGGAAGCCATCGACCTCTACGGCAAGTGCCGTCCGGATGTCACGTTGATGGACCTGAACCTGCGCGGCCTCGGCGGGCTCGACGCGATTAAGGCCATCCGCCGTCAGGATGGTCAGGCGCGCATCGTCGTGTTGACGATGCACAACGGTGAGGAGTACATCCACCGCGCGCTCGAAGCCGGCGCCTCCTCCTACCTGCTGAAGGACTCGCTGTCCGATCACCTGATCGGCGTCATCCGTGACGTCTTCCAGGGGCGCCGCCCCCTCATGCCTGACGTCGAGGCGCTGCTGGCCGAACGCGCCGGTAACGGACACCTCACGCCGCGAGAGGTGCAGGTGGTGCAGTTGATTTCGGAGGGGATGCGCAATAAGGAAATTGCCGCCGCGCTCGGCATCAGCTTCGAGACCGCCCAGGTGCACGTGAAGAACATCCTGGCGAAGCTGAAGGTGCAGGACCGGACCGCGGCGGTCAGCATCGCTGTCCGCCGCGGCATCATCCAGTTGAACTAGGGCAGCTTGTAGGCGATCACCTCGCCCGGCAGCACCTGCGCGCTGACCGAGACGACGATGTACTGCTTGCCGTCGAGCATGTAGGTCATCGGCGAGCCGGTCTGCGCACCCGGCATGTAGACCGCACCGACCTCGGACCCCGTGGCCTTGTTGTAGGCACGGAGCATCGCACCTCGCTGTCCGTTCGGCGTGGTGTTGGTGCCACCTTCACCGGAGATGACCAGCGTCTTCGTGGTGAGGATGCCGATGCCGCCTGAACTGCCACCGGCGCCGCCCGAGCGGCCCGTGCGCGGCAGGTTCAGGCCCTTCAGCAGCGGGTGGTTCTTGATCGTGTCCGGCGTCTCGCCGTGTGCGATCTGCCAGGCGATGTCGCCCTTCTTCAGATCGATGGCGGTGATGCGCCCGTAGGGCGGCTTGATGATCGGCAGCCCCTGCACGGTAAGACCGGGGCCGCCGTCGTCGCCGCCGCCGACGCTGACGTAGTTCATGTCCGACCGCTTCGCGTCGTTCACCATCGACAGGACGCGCAGCAGCGAGTGCGAGTAGACGTAGATCATGCCCGTTTCCGGGTCGAACGAACCGCCGGGCCAATTGGCGCCGTTCGGAATGTACAGCGTGCCGATCTTGCCGCCCTCACCCCGTGCGATGGGCGGCGTGAAGAGCGGGCCGAGCTTGTACTGCTGCAGGATCTTCAGCCCTTCGGCCTTCAGTTCGGGCGTGAAGTCGATGACGTAGTCCTCGATGAATCCCTGGCGCTCGAACGCTGGCGGCTTGGTGGGAAATGGCTGCGTGGGCGAGTAGGTTTCCGTCGGCAGCGTCCCCTTCTCGACCGGGCGCTCCTCGATCGGCCACACCGGCTCGCCCGTGACGCGGTCGAAGACATACAGGAAGCCCTGCTTCGTCGGCTGCGCGACCGCCTTGATCTTGCGTCCGTTCACCTCGATGTCGGCGAGGATGGGCGCGGACGGCACGTCGTAGTCCCAGATCGGGTGATGCACGAACTGGAAGTGCCATTTGCGCTGCCCCGTCTCGAGGTCGAGTGCGACCAGGCTTTCGGCGAAGAGGTTGTTGCCGGGGCGGTGCCCGCCGAAGTAGTCGCCGGTGGGAATCTCGATCGGCAGGTAGGCGATGCCGAGTTCCTCGTCGATGCTCATCTGGCTCCACAGGCCTGTGTGGCCCGTGTACGCCCAGGAGTCGTTCAGCCAGGTGTCGTTGCCGAACTCGCCGGGGCGCGGAATCGTGTGAAAGATCCACTTCCGCTTGCCGGTCTTGGCGTCGAAGCCCCTGATGTAGCCTTTCGGGGCCTCCTTGCTCCGCGGTGCGGAGCCGGCGCGATGCGCCGCGCCGATGACGATGGTGTTGCGCGCGACAATCGGCGCGCCGTTCCAGCCGATGTCGGCCGTCTCGATGTCCAGCGTCTGGTCGTTATCCTTGCGCAGATCGACGATGCCGTTCACGCCGAAGTCGGCCAGCGGTACGCCGTTCTTCGCGTTCAGCCCGACGAGCTGGTAGCCGCTCGTTACGTAGAACACCCGGTCGTCACCACGGCCGTCGGTCCAGTAGCCAACGCCCCGGCCCGACATGCGGCGGGCCGAGGTCTGCGCGCGACGTCCTTCCTCGAGCCGGTGCATCCACAGCAGCTCGCCGGTGGCGGCGCTGACGGCCACCGCGTCGCGGTGTTCTCCGGCGGTGAAGTAGAGGACGCCGTTGATCATCAGCGGCGTGGCCTGCAGGTTGAAGTCAGGCCGCGGGCCGAGGATGTCGGTCGTGAAGCGCCAGGCGACTTCGAGCGTGCTGAAGTTGGCGGCGTTGACCTGATCGAGCGGGGAGTAGCGCGTGCTGCCGGTGTCCCCGGCCCACGAGCGCCATTCACCGTTTTTCGCGCCCTGCTGCGCGACCAGTGATGGGCCGGCGACGAGTGCCACGGTCAGCAGCGACGCGAACGTCGCCAGCCTCCGTCCAGTGCGGTAACCGATCCGCTGCATGTAGGAAGACCTCATAGCTCAGGTGTGTGGATGATCGTCCCCGTCGGGAAGAGGTGCGGTCGCTTGTAGGGGTAGGAAATCTGCCAGTGCCGGCGGCGGTGCATCAGCCGGAGTCCCGCGAGGCGCACCGGAGTCAATCCACTTCACGAGTGTGTCGATCGCGGAGTCCATCAGCGACATCGGCGCGTTCGAGTTCGGCCGGTGACACGTCTGGCGCGAGCGCTGGCAAGGACCGTCAGGCACGCAACCTCAGCCATCCTGATCATGAGACGCATGAATTCACTCTTACTGAACATCCGAGAAACTGGCCGGAATATAGCACCCCCGATCGGCGCTTGGTACGTGGATACCTGCATCTGGGTGGCGGCCGACGCGGACCCCTGTCGCCCCAGGCTGTGTAGACTCCCGGCCAGCCGAGATGCTCATAAACGCGCGTCGTCTGTTCGCGTTCGCCCACTTCAGCCACAACTCGGATGTGGTGACCGTGCCGGCCGGTGCGGCGAACGTGTTCGCACCAGGCGGCGGCGACCGGATGCAGCCCACCAGCACCGAGTGCCTGTCGTGGGCGTGATCGGCGCGCCGTTGCAGGCGCGCCTACCTGTTACCGGTTATTGCGGCTCTCCCGCGCTGACGATACAACAAGCACGCTTAGCCGTCGCCCCGTACCTGCGGAGACGGCGCATGTGAGACGCCCTCGCCTCGAGCGCACGGCGTCATCGACACACGGCTGGTTGTCCGACCTGGCGGCAGTCGCGTAGCGAGATATGGAGACCGTGTTGATGCAGACGAGTCACAGAGCGTGGAACTTCCGGAAAGCGGCGCTGGCCATGCTGGCCGCCATCATCCTCACCGCCGGCACGGCGCGCGTCGGCTTCGCGCAGCAGACGGCGAATATCGTTGGAACCGTCTCTGACGAGAGCGGTGCGGCCATGCCGGGCGTGACGGTCACGGCGGCGAGCCCCGCCTTGCAGGTGGCGACCATGACCGCGGTCACCGACGAGCGCGGCGAGTACCGTCTGACGACGCTGCCGATTGGCGTGTACTCGGTCGAGTACTCGCTGTCCGGGTTCTCCACCGTGAAGCGCGAGGAGCTCCGTCTCACCGTCGGCTTCACCGCGAAGCTCGATGTCGGCCTGAAGGTCGGCTCCCTCGAGGAGTCGATCACCGTGTCCGGCGCCGCGCCAATCGTCGACGTCACGTCTGGTACCACGGCCACCACCTTCACGCGCGAGACGCTCGAAGTGACGCCTACCAGCCGCAACGGCCTGGTGGGACTGATGGCGCAGGCGCCTGGTGTCCGCACCAACGCGGACGTCGGCGGCAGCAGCATCACCGAAGTGCCGGGCAGCCGGCTCTTCGGTCAGGCCGGCGAACCGTGGGCCACGCTCGAAGGCGTGCCGACCACTGCGCTGGTCGGCGGCGGCGGCAACGCGAACTACTGGGACTACGTCACCGTTGAAGAAGCGGCGGTGAAGACCATCGGCAACGACGCCGAAATGCCGAACCGCGGCGTGTCCATTACCGCGGTCGTGCGGTCGGGCGGCAACCAGTTCAAGGGCGGCGGCTACTACGGCCGCATGTTCCCGAAGCTGCAGGGCAGCAACATCACGCCAGAACTGACGGCACAGGGCATTCGCACGCCGCCGAAGCTGGAACGGCGCTACGACACGAATGGTGACCTCGGTGGCCGCATCATCCGCGACAAGCTGTGGTTCTACGGGGCGACCCGCCGCCGCATCGACGTGTCGGAGGGAACCGGCTCGTACAAGCTGGACGGCACGCCAGCGACCAACGACGAACTCTCCTGGTTCGACACCGAGAAGGTCTCGTACCAGGCGTCGCAGTCGAACCGATTCGTCGGCTTCTGGCAGTACAACCACAAGGAAACCCAGCCGGCCGGCAATCAGTTTCTCAGCTACCAGTCGGCAACCGGCTACCAGACGCTGTCGCACACCGGTAAGGTCGAGTGGCAGGGCATCAAGGGCAGCTCGATCGTGCTGAACGCCCAGTACGGACACTGGGGCTACAAGAGTCAGTACCGCAACAATGCCGGCGACAGCGTCGGCAAGCTCGATCTCGGCACCACCGCGCAGACCGGCCCGAGCACGAGCGCCGGCCAGCGGCCGCTAGTCTACCGGCACGACATGCGCGCCACCCTCGGCTGGTACAAGCCGGACCTGTTCTTCGGCAGCCACCAGTTCAAGTTCGGCACCTCGTTCGACATCAATTCATTCGGCCGTGCCTATCCGGGCAACGAAGACAGCCCGAAGTACAACTTCCAGCAGGTCTACCGCAACGGCGTGCCGGTTGAGCTCCGCACCTGGAACCAGCCGACGTTCCCGCAGTCGCGATCGAACTACTTCGATGGGTTCGTGAAGGACGAGTGGCGTGTCACGTCGAAGCTGACCCTCAACGTCGGCCTGCGCTACGCCTACGACAACGGCTTCGTGCCGGAGTCGAGCCGCCAGGTGGCGACTGTCCCGGCGAGCACCGCCTACCCCGCCCAGACCTTCGAGCGGGTGCAGTTCAACGTCTGGAATACCGTCTCGCCGCGCCTGCACGCCGCGTTCGACCTGTTCGGCAACGGCAAGACCGTGCTGAAGGGTGGCTGGGGGCGCTTCGCACACCAGCGCATGCTCGACCCCGAGGTGATTGCCGCCGACCCGAACGTCTACGGCTACGCCAGCTACAAGTGGAGCGACCCGAACAAGAACGACTTCTATGACGCCGGCGAGGTGAACCTCGACCCGAACGGGTCCGACTTCCTCACCCAGCAGACGGCTAACTTCATCACCAATCCGAACGAGAAGATGCCGTGGAGCGAGGAGACCAGCCTGTCGCTCGAGCGCGAAGTGATGCCGAACGTCGCCGTGCGTGTCACCGGTCTCTACTCGCGCAACTGGAACCTGTACCGGAACGAGAGCATCTTCCGTCCCTCCAGCGCCTACACGATTCCGGTGACGAGCGTCGACCCAGGCCGCGACGGCGTTGTCGGCAACTCTGACGACCCAGGTACCACGCTGACCTACTACGAGTACCCGACCTCGCTGCAGGGGCAGAAGTTCGAGAAGAACTGGCTGACCAACGACTCGAACATCAGCCAGAACTTCAAGAGCTTCGAGTTCGGCATGTTCAGGCGCATGTCGTCCGGCTGGCAGCTCATGGCGTCGTACTCGGCCACCAAGAAGAACATTCCGCTCACCGTCGGCCTTGGCCAGAGCCAGTTCAATTCGAACATCTACGGCGGCGACCGCACGCCGAACGCCGAGCTCAACACCAGCGACACCACCTGGGAGCGCACCGGCAAGATCTCGGGCGCCTACTCGAAGCTGCCGTTCTCGATGACGCTGGCCGTGAACTACGAGTACCGCAACGGCACGCCGCTGGCCCGTACGGTCTCCCTGAAAGGCGGCCGCACGATTCCGAACCTCGTCGTCAATGCCGAACCGATCGGCAGTCTCTGGACGCCGAGCTATCACCTCGCCGACGTGCGCGTGGAGAAGAGCGTCGCCGTGGGCGGCGGTCGCAAGCTCACCGTGCGCGCCAACATCTTCAACGCGTTGAACGGCTCGACCGTGTTGGCGATGCAGACCCGCTCGGGCCCGACGTTCGGCTATGCGACGTCCATCATCCAGCCGCGCATCATGGAACTGAACCTGGCATTCTCGTTCTAGGTTCACGGCGAATGCCATCAAGGAGGCACGTATGTTACGTATTCACCCGGCTGCGGTGACGATCGGGCTGACGGTGCTGGCGCTCTGCGCCGGCGCCCAGGCCCAGGCGCAGACGCCAGCAGCGGCGCCGTCGTTCTCCAAGGACGTCGCGCCGATTCTCCAGCGCTCCTGCCAAGCCTGCCATCGGCCCGGCATGATGGCGCCGATGTCGCTGCTCACCTACCAGGACGCGCGCCCGAGGGCGCGCGCCATCAAGGCGAAGGTCTCGAACCGCGAGATGCCG
>CALQBJ020000019.1 GCA_943328785.2 Bifidobacterium breve | reverse complement strand
CAACGGCGTCGCCTACAACCTGAAGCCGGGCAACGTCGTGGTAATTCCCGCCGGCACCGGGCACCTCTTCACGAAGATCGCCGATCACATCAATTACCTGATGGTGCGCATCGACCCCGACAAGCTGACGCCGCTGCGCGACGAGGCAAAGTCGAAGGCGTACCTCGCCGCCCCGGCGCCGCGCTGACGGAGGCTGAACGTCAGACGAACGCCTTGGAGAAGACGGCCGAGGTCTTGGTTTGCGCGTAGCCCTCGCGCAGGTAGAACCGGTGGGCGTCTTCGCGCATCACTTGCGACCGTACGAGGATGCTGCCGAAGCCGTGCTCCCGCGCCCACACCTCGGCACGGGCGACGAGCGCCGCACCGATGCGGCGTCCGCGCACCGACGCCGACACCACCAGCCCGCCGATCTCGGCGCGGGGGTCCGACTGCATGTGCAGCACCGCCGCCACATGAATCCAACCGACGACGGCGCCGTCGAGACAGGCCACGAACACGCCATGGTCGGCAGATGCCGACAGGGCGTCGAGACGCGCGCGCATCGCGGCCGGGGCCAACGGATAGCCGAGTTCACCGCTCAACTGCGCGGCGGCGTCGGCATCATCTTCGGTGATGGGACGAACGTTCACGAGTAAGGCGATCACGGGGATATTGTGCCGCAGGATTCGGCCTCGTCCTCGGCTTCATGTTCGGCCGCCGCACCGTCGTCGTGCAGGCACCGCCACCCGCCTGAGCGCGCGCCGCTACTTCGGGTTCTCGACGATGGCGTACTGCTTGAGGATGGCGACATCAGCGGGCATGTCGTCGGCGCCAATCGGGTAGCCGTTGATGCTGAGCACGAACGCCAGGACGTCGGCGTACTGCTGCGGCTTCAGCCCGCCCGGATCGTTCTCCGGCATGTTCACCGACACCCACTCGAACACGCTGCCCATCGTCTGGCCGTTCCAGCGTTCCGCAAAGGCGCCGCCGAGGAACATGCGCGGCGTGTGGCACGAACTGCACGACGTCTTGAACTGCTGCTCGCCGCGCTGCGCCTGCGCTTCGGAGTAGATGCGGTCGAGGATCGACTTCGGGTCCTGTGCCTGAGCCGCGCCAGCCGAGAGCGACGCCGCGCCGGCGAAGAGCAGCGAGGCGAACAGGACAAGGGCCGTGGGGAGTTGAGGACGCTGTGGCATGGGTTCGGCGGATTATACCGGCTCCGATCAACCGCCGCGCCTGTCATAGACTGACGGCTACCGACGCTGGCCGACGTTGCTGTCACCCACGACGGTCGCGCCAGCAGAAAAGGATTCTTACCCATGCATCTCCGACGTGTCCTGCCGCTCATGGTCGCGGCGCTCGCGTGTGCCGTCACCCCGATCGTTGCCCAGCGCGGCGGCGGCGTGGAGCCGCCGCAGCGGCCGTCCACGCCCCTCGCCCCCCTCACGGCGAAAGCCGAGGCGCTGAAGAAGGAGGTCGCCGCCGATATCGACGCGCGGCGCGTCTTCACGCAGCAACTGGTGGACCAGATCTTCAGCTACAGCGAGCTCGGCTTCCAGGAGGTCGAAACGCAGCGTCACCTCACCGACGTGCTCGTGCGCGAAGGGTTCGACGTGCAGCGCTCCGTCGCCGGCGTGCCGACCTCGTGGGTGGCGCGCTACGGGTCGGGCCATCCGATCATCGCGCTCGGCACCGACATCGACGGCTTGCCCAGCACGAACCAGATGCCCGGCGTCGTCACGCGCAAGGAAATGGTGCCCGGTGCGCCGGGACACGGCGAAGGGCACAACGCCGGACAGGCGCTGATCATGACGGCCGCGCTGTCGGTGAAGAAGGTGATGGAGCGCGACAAGCTGCCGGGCACCCTCATCCTCTGGCCTGGCGTCGCCGAGGAAGCGCTCGGCACCAAGGCGCACTTCGTCCGCGCCGGTATCTTCAAGGACGTCGATGCCGCGCTGTTCGTGCATGTCGGCAGCGACATCGGCACGAGCTGGGGCGAAGGCGGCGGCAGCGGCATGGTCTCGGTGGAATATTCGTTCAAGGGCTCGAGCTCGCACGCAGCAGCGGCGCCGTGGCTCGGCAAGAGCGCGCTCGATGCCGTGGAGCTGATGGACATCGCGTGGAACTTCAAGCGCGAACACCTCCGTACGCAGCAGCGCTCGCACTACGTCATCAGCTACGGTGGCGCGCAGCCGAACGTCGTCCCGCCTGATGCAAGCGTCTGGTACTACTTCCGCGAGACCGACTACGACCACATCAAGGAGCTCTGGGAACTCGGTGACACGATGGCCAAGGCCGCGGCGGAGATGACCGGGACCCGATGGAGTTCGCGGGTCCTCGGGTCGGCGTGGCCGCAGCACGGCAACCGGCCGATGGCCGAGGCGATGTACGAGAACATCAAGTCGGTGGGCCTGCCGGAGTGGAGCGCCGCCGACCAGCAGTTCGCAAAGGCACTGCAGCGCGCGATGGGCAGCGACGAGCGCGGGCTTGCCACGCTACTGCGCCCGCTGCGTGGGCGTGAATCGATCCCGGCCGAGCAGCAGACCGGCGGGCCATCGGACGACATCGGCGACGTGATGTGGTCGGTGCCGACGATCACGCTGTCGTTCCCGTCCAATGTGCCCGGCGCCATCGGTCACCACTGGACGAGCAGCATCGCGATGG
The DNA here is from genome assembly GCA_943328785.2 of Bifidobacterium breve. Classification (GTDB taxonomy): domain Bacteria; phylum Acidobacteriota; class Vicinamibacteria; order Vicinamibacterales; family CAVVIG01; genus CAVVIG01. The sequence continues at coordinate 25,709 of CALQBJ020000019.1, read as the reverse complement.
CGACGCCTGTGGCGCACAAGGGTGCGACACAGGGTGCGAAGGCCTATGCCATGACGGTCATCGACCTGCTGACGCGTCCCGACCTCATCACCGCGTCGCGCGACTACTTCACCAACATCCAGCAGGCGCCGGCGAAGTACAAGCCGCTGCTGCGTCCAGACGACAAGCCGGCCATCTGGCTGAACAAGGACACGATGGACCGCTACAAGCCGGAACTGAAGAAGTTCTACTACGACTCGACGAAGTACAAGTCGTACCTCGAACAGCTCGGCGTGGCGTATCCGCCGGCCGTCATGCCCGAGAAGGGTGTGAACGTCCAGGCGCCGTAACTGCCGCCCGGCACGCACAGACCAACGGCCCTGGTGGGAGGCGTCTCACCAGGGCTCGTCGTCGCCGTCAGCGTCCGGGTCGGAGTCGGGCTCGTCGCCCGCTTCGTCCAGTGCGTCCCCTGGCGTCTGCCCGCGTGCCAGCACGTAGACGCCGCGTTCCGGTGACGTGGCGAATCCGTCCTTCACCAGCGCGTGGTTCGCCAGGCCAGCCTCCCAGCGCGGCACGCCGACCACACGGGCCAGTTCCCCCGGCAGCGTCGTACCAGCGGTCGTCAGGAAGCAGCGCGCGATCTCGCGCACGGCCAGGGTGCGCGTCACCCGCTTGCGCAGTTCGTCCGGAAACCGGCCGATGCCGAGCGTCCAGATGTAGGTGAACTTCGGCGAGTAGAGCACCTCGCTGGGGACCACAAGCATCGCCGCCTGCAGTTCATCGAGCGCCTTCGTGAAGCGTACGCGGTCGATGACGCCAGAGTCGGTGCGAAGGTCGGCGGTGGCACTCTCCCACTCGCGGCGCAGCACCTTGAGGATGGCGCGCGCCGACTCGCTCAGCGTACCGGCCTCGTCGGCGCGTTTCAGCCCCCACAGCGCATGGAAGTACGGCAGCATCCGCGGCGCGATGAACATCGCCTTCCCGCGCGAGAGCTTCGCGTAGTAGACCTTGCCTCGCCGGACCAGCTCGTCCTTCAGCCGCCAGGTCTGCGACGCTTCGGGATCGGTCTGCACGTTGCGCGGCATCACCGCATCGCGGCGGCCGCACACCGCCACGTAGAGCGACGGACCGGGACGACGAGAGTCGGTCATGCAGGCGGCGAAACCGACACGGTCGATGAAACGCTCGGCCTGATGGGCGCTCTCGATGCGCCGGGCATCCTCACGGCACCAGGTGCGGTCGCGGAAGTCGTCGGTCGCGGTCGTGAGGCGCGGACGGGAGACCACGGCGCGCCGGCTCAGCGCGTTGCTCGCCAGCGAGTGACGCTCGGCCGGCCCTCGGCAAGGTCGGCCAGTTGCTCACGCAGCGCGAGGCGGTGCGGTACCGTCGATGCGGCGTGCGCCGCAAGCGCCTCGTCGTTCTCCCACTGCTCGAAGAACATGAACTCGGCCGGGGTGGTGACCGACTGGTGCAGTTCGTAGGCGAGGCAGCCAGGCTCCTGCAGCGTCGGCGGCACGATCGACTGGAGCAGCGCCTGGGCGCGTGTCTCCTGCCCGGCTTTCACCGTGATGATGGCGATGACGGTCACCGGGTCACTCATGCGACCGATCCTACCGCGCGTCGGCTCGGCGCAGGCGCCCATTCAGAGGCGGACGTGGCGCGAGGCGCCGAAATCGAGGACGTCGAAGGCCGTCTCGGCAATGCCGTGCGCCGCGCGGGCCCGGTCGAGCGCATGGAGCGGTTCGTCGATCGCTTCGGTCGTCAACTGGAAGGTGCCGACATGCATGCCGATGCTGCGGACCGCGCCAAGGTCGAGGTGCGCCTGCACCGCCTCCTCGGGGTTCATGTGAATCGGCCCCATGAACCACCGCGGTTCGTAGGCGCCGATCGGCAGCAGCGCAAGGTCGATGGCGCCGTGCCGTTCGCGAATCTCGCGAAAGTGCGGGGCGTAGCCGCTGTCGCCGCCAAAGAAGAGGCGCCGCCCGTCGATCTCGAGGACGAAGCTGCCCCAGAGCGCGCGGTTCCGGTCGAACGGCGTGCGCGCCGAGAAGTGCTGCGCCGGCGTCACCGTGACCGGCAGCGGCGTGGTGCTCGCGGACTCCCACCAGTCGCGCTCCTCGACGCGGCTGAATCCGGCGCGCCGCGCGAGTGCGGCGTTGCCGAGTGGGGTCACGAGCACCGGGTCGAAGCGGCGCGCAATCGACCTGAGGCTCACCAGGTCGCAGTGGTCGTAGTGGTTGTGGCTGAGCAGCACGAGATCGATGGGCGGCAGTGCGTCGAGCGGCACGCCGGCCACGCGCGCCCGCTTCGGCCCGACGAACGACAGCGGGCTCGCACGCTCGGCGAAGACCGGGTCAGTGATGAACGTGAGGGTGCGGGTCTGGATGATGAACGTCGAGTGACCGACGAAGGTGATGGTGACCCACGCGGACGGGTCGTGCGGCACGGGTGGCGCCACCTGCACCGGCACGACACGGGGCCACGCCGCGCGCGGCTCCGACATCATCTTCGGCAGGGCGCTCAGGGACCTGGCGTTCTTGACGCTGGGGTTGAAGAAGCGGCGGCCGTCGTAGTGGTCGCTCAGCGGATACGTCATCGCGCTGCACCCGCTGTGTCGACGCCAATGCCAGTGCGCATGCACTGCAGTGCATAGCGGATGAGCCCTGCCAGCTCACCCGAGGTGCTCGACTCCGGACCGAACTGGCCGTCGATCGCGAACATCGCGAGGCCGTGCACCACCGCCCAGACGAATTCGGCCTGCAGCACCGGGTCGTCGGCGCGTACTAGCTTCGCCTGCTGCATCGAGGTGAGCGCCTCGACAAGGACGCGGAAGGCGGCCTCGGCATCGGCCTTCAACTCGGGGTCCTTGTCGCACAGGTGGCGATAGTCGCCAAACATCACGCGGTAGTGCGCGGGGTTGGCCACGGCGAAGCGGACGTAGGCGACGCCCATCAGTTCGAAGCCGCGGCGCGTACCGGCGGCTTCCGACCAGGCACGGAGCAGATCGTCCCGGAAGCGCTGGAAGCCGTCGCGCGCGACGGCCGCCAGCAGCGTCGATTTGTCCGAGAAGTGGCGATAGAGCGCCGTCCGCGACACGCCCAATCGGCGTCCGGCCTCCCGCAAGGTCAGAGCGTCCACCCCGTCCTCGGTGATGGTGCGCACCGCTTCCTGGAGCAGGGCGCGCCGCAGGTCGCCGTGATGGTACTGGCTGGCCGGCTTCCGGGCCGGACGCGTCGTCTCGGGCATGCGGCATCGTACGTTTTCCATGTTGACGGCGTCAACACGTTCGGTTTACTGTCTGCATCAGGAATGTTGACACCGCTTACATGTCAGTAATCTGGAGCAAACACGTGAATAGAGCCCCGTACACTGTATCGGCCGCCGTCGCCCGCCTCTGGAAGACAGACGCTCCCCTGACCATCGCCGGCCTGGCCATGTTGCCGGTGCTCACATTCGCCGCCGCCGGCCTGCTGCTCGACCCGCGGCTCATCGCCGGAGCGCCGGCCTGGCTGAAGCCGGCCAAATTCGCCGCCTCGGCCCTCATCTACAGCCTCACGCTGACCTGGATGTTCGGCTACCTCGACGGCTGGGTGCGCACCCGCCGCCACGTCGGCCGGATCACCGCCGGCGTCTTCGTCCTCGAGGTCGGCCTCGTCTGCCTGCAGGCGTGGCGCGGCACCACCAGCCACTTCAACGTCGGCACCCCGTTCGACGCCGTCGTGTTCAGCGTGATGGGTGTGGCCATCGTCGGGCAGACCATCGCCTCCGGCTTCGTGCTGGTGGCGCTCTGGCGGCAGCCCTTCACCGATCGCGCGCTGGGCACGGCACTGCGGACAGGCATGCTCATCACGCTGCTCGGCGCCGCGTCAGCCGGGCTCATGACGCAGCCGACAGCCGCGCAGTTGCGCGACGCCAGGGAGAGCGGGACGTTGCCGGTCGCTGGCGCGCATACCGTTGGCGGGATGGACGGCGGGCCGGGCCTCCCGGGCACCAACTGGAGCACGGCGCACGGCGACCTGCGCGTGCCGCACTTCGTCGGATTGCACGCCATGCAGGCGCTGCCGCTCGTGGCGTTTCTCATGCGACGCCGCCGCAGCGCCGCGCCGCGCACGGTGGCCCGTGCCGCGGTCAGCTACGGCGCCCTGTTCGCGCTCCTGCTGCTGCAGGCGCTTCGCGGCGAACCGCTCGTCTCGCCGAACCCGGTGATGCTGGCGCTGTTCGCCGCCTGGGGCGCCCTGAGCATCGTCGGGATCTGGACGGCGATGGCGGCACGCCCCGCCGGCGGGTGGACAGCGTCGAGCAAGGCGGCGGCAGTGTATTAACATGCGCTCCGCCATGCCTTCGTCCATCCGTCGCCACGCGGCGCGCTCGTGAGTCGTCCGTCGAAGAGTCAGGGACAGGCGCCGCCGCGCCTGCTCCACACCCTCGGCAACGATGTGCGCATCGTCACCAAGGACATCATGCGGCGCGGTGTGCATCGCGAGGTGGGCGGCACGCTGGCGGGGCTCGAGGCGTTCTATCTCACGCGCGAAGAGCGGGCGCGGCTCGCCGAACTCTCCACGCCGCGGCGTTTCTTCCGGCGCCTGTGGTACTTCCTGCGCGGGCTGCTGCTGAAGCTCACGCCGGCCCGCCGCATCATGCTGGCCGTCGCGCTGCTTTCGATTGTGCTTGGCGCCTGGCGCATCGACATCGACACGGTGCACATCGGCTTCCGCGTGCAGGGACTCGGAATCCTGCTGGTGCTTGGCGTGCTGGTGCTGGAACTGAAGGACAAACTCGTGGCCCGCGACGAACTCGAGGCTGGCCGCGCGGTGCAGTTGGCGCTGATGCCGACCGACCGGCCGAACGTGCCAGGGTGGGACGTGTGGCTCTACACGCAGCCCGCGAACGACGTCGGCGGCGACCTCGTCGACCACCTGCCGCTCGCCAACGAGCAGCATGCGGTGCTGCTGGGCGACGTCACCGGCAAGGCGCTCCCAGCGGCGCTGCTCGCCGTGAAGCTCCAGGCGACGTTGCGGGCGCTCGCGCCGCACCTGCCGAACCTTGGCGACCTCGCCTCTGGTGTGAACGGCATCCTCTACCGCGACGGCCTGCCGACGCGCTTCGCATCGCTCGTCTACGCGGTGCTGACGCCGAACTCCGGCCAGGTGCGCATGCTGATTGCCGGGCACATGCCGCCCATCCACCTGCACGAAGACGCCACGTCGACCCTGCCGCAAGGGTCGATGGTCATCGGCATGATGCCCGACGTGCCGTTCTGGGAGCAGGCGGTGAGCGTCGAACCCGGCGATACGCTCGTCGTCTACTCGGACGGTGTCAGTGAGGCGATGAACGAGAACGAGGAGTTCTTCGGGGAGGAGCGGCTGCACCCCATCGTGGTGCGGACGCGAGGGCTGACGGCCGCCGAGGGCGGCGCGCTGATCCTCGAGGAACTCTCGGCCTTCGTCGGGCACGCCGAGCAGAGCGACGACGTGTCGCTGATGGTCCTGCGGCGCCTGACCTCGGCTACTTGAGGCGCATCCGGCTGTCCGGGTCCGACCGGATGATCATGTAGCGAATGTCGCCGTCGAGACCGCTCCACCAATGCGGCGTGCGGCCGGGAATGACGATCAGGTCGCCCTTGCCGACGTGCCGGCTGACACCACCGTCGATCTTCTCACCACGAGGTCCGGGGCTGCGGTTCGCCGGCACCGGCTTCGGATTGACGATCGTCCCGCCCGTCACCAGCGTGCCGCCCCCCTCAAGGATGTAGTAGACCTCTGACGTACGCGTCTCGTGCGCGATGGCATCGCCAGGCTGGTCCTTCGGCCTGAAGACCCCGAACACCCCGAGGCGATGTCCGCCCACGTCGACGGTCCGCACCGGCAGGTCGTTGATCTCGTTGCGTGGCAGCGCGTCGAGGAAGGCCTGCATCTGCAGGGCGGTGACGTCGGTGGCCGGCAGCGGTTCCTGCGCGCCGACCGACATGGCCGTTCCGGCGCAGATCAGCGCCGCATACACCATCGTTCGCAACATGTGAGTTCCTCTTGTCTGGTCCGGCTGAAGCCGGACACTACACCAGCAGGTCACCTGGTCCGGTTCAAGCCGGACACTACGCGTGGTCGCGCTTCGGCGTGACCACCACAGCCACCGCGACGCCCATCGTCAGTCGCCACGCGCGGCCGACGCCCTGCCTCCTGGGGCAAGGATACCCGAGGCTGCCGCGAGCGCTCCATCGACTACCATCGAAATATGGGGCGACTGCTGTGGAGTGCGCGGTTCGCCCTGCCCCTGACGGCGACCGCTGCGACGCGCCCACGCCTCGGCGCGCTCGACCGGTTGCGCGGCCTCACCGTGGCCGCCATGATCCTGGTCAACAACCCGGGCAACTGGAACCGGGTCTATCCGCCGCTGACGCACGCGGCCTGGCACGGCGCGACCGCCGCCGACTTCATCTTCCCGGCGTTCATCGTGATCATGGGCATGGCGATGTCGTTCGTGCTGCGGCCGCCGGCGAGTGAGGGCGAGCGCCGCCGCATCGACGCCGCCATCGTCAGGCGCGCGGCGATATTGATAGTGCTCGGCCTGGTGCTGAATATCGCAGCGGCATGGCCGCATCCGCTGGCCCTCCGCATCCCCGGCGTCCTCCAGCGGCTCGGCGTCACCTATCTCGTGGCCGCCCTGATCGTGGTGCGGACGACGCCGCGCCAGCAGGGTCTGGTCGCAGCGGTGCTGCTGGCCGCACACTGGGGGCTGCTGCTCGTGGGCGGCTCACTGGCCCCTGCCACCAACCTCGGCGCACGCCTCGACCACCTGCTGTTCGGGACGCACCTCCTCAGCGCGGCAGGCGACCCCGAGGGCGCGCTCGGCACCCTCTCGTGCGTCGCCACCACGCTGCTCGGCGTCGGCATGGGCCACTGGCTGCGGAGGCAACTGGCCGCCGACCGCGGCGCGGCAACGGCGATGGCGGGCGTGGCGGCCACCGGACTCGCGGCGGTGATGGCCGGACTGCTCTGGTCGGTGTGGCTGCCGCTGAACAAGGCGTTGTGGACCGGTTCGTTCGCCGTGCTCACCACCGGCGCCGCACTGCTCGGCCTGACTGCCTGCCTGGCGATCGAGCGCACGCCACTACAGCGACTGCTCGCGCCGCTCGAGTGGCTCGGGCTCAATCCGCTGGCGATCTATTTCCTGTCCGAGTTGACCGCCCGCGCTGTGCAGTACCCGTGGGGGCACGGCCTGGCGCCGAGGGACGCGGTGTTCTGGAACGTCCTCGTACCGCTCGTCGGCGATCACGGGGAGCCGCGCTCGTCGCTCATCTACGCGTTGGCCTACCTGCTGCTCTGGACCGGCGTCGCCGCGCTCATGCGCTGGAAGGGCGTTCGCGTCCGGGTCTGAACCGGACCCACCATCGAGCAGTCGAGTTCGGCCCGGCTTGTTACACTGCCACTATGTCGATTCGTCCAGTGAAACAGCTCGTGCAGGCCACGCCGGCTATCGAAGGTGCCGGCGTGAAGTTGAAGCGTGGCTTTGGCTTCGGCAAGACCAGCGACTTCGATCCGTTCCTGCTGTTCGACGACTTCCGGGGCGATCAGCCGTCCGATTACGTGGCCGGATTCCCGTGGCATCCGCATCGCGGCATCGAGACGATCACCTACGTGCTGGCCGGCACGGTCGAACACGGCGACAGCCTCGGCAACCGCGGCAACCTTGGCGCCGGCGATGTGCAGTGGATGACCGCCGGCAGCGGCATCATGCACCAGGAGATGCCGAAGGGCGACCCGCAGGGGCGCATGCACGGCTTCCAGTTGTGGGCGAACCTGCCGGCGGCGTTGAAGATGACCACGCCGCGCTACCAGGACATTGCGGCGAACGACATTCCGACCGTCACGGACGACGACGGCACGAGCGCGCGCGTCATCTGCGGCGAGTTCTGGGGGCAGAAGGGGCCGGTCGAAGGCGTGGCCGCCGATCCGCGCTACGTCGACATCTCGGTCCCGCCCGGCGTGCGCCGCCGCATCGCGGTTGAAGTCACCCGTCACGCGTTCGCCTACGTCTTCGCCGGCTCGGGCACCTTCCGCGATGCCTCCGCGCCGCGCGCGGTGCGCACCGAAGCGACCGACGGCAGCGACGCGATCACCTACGACGCCACGAACCATTCCCTCGTGCTGTTCGACCGCGGCGACGAGATCGTCGTGCAGGCCGGTGACGAAGGGATGCGATTCCTGCTGGTGTCGGGACGCCCGCTCCAAGAACCGGTGGCGTGGTACGGCCCGATTGTGATGAATACCGAAGAGGAACTGCGGCAGGCGGTGGCCGAACTGCGAGCCGGCACCTTCATCCACCATCGGTAACGAGAGAGGGCCGTCGCCTAGAGGCGCGGCCGCTGATCGGTGAGCTCGTCCTTGATCTCGTCGACGATGTGGTCCACGTCTCGTTTTTCGAAGAGCGGTCGCGCCATCACCACCAGGAGCATCAGCCCACCGGCGGCGAACATCGAAGCACCGACGAACATCACCACCATCTTCCCGATCGGCGCCGCCACCTCGGGATGGTCCCAGGCCGCCATGGCACCGCTCAGGCCGTAGAGCCCGATGACCACACCGGACACGGCGAGGAGCAGCGACGGCACGAGCGACGGGCCTGAAGGTTTCACGGTGTCTTCGATTCTAACGCGTCGCCCGCACTCGTCAGGCCGCAGGCGTGTCGAAGTCGAGGTTGGCCGTCACCCGCTGGCCCTCGTTCAGGAAGGTCGTGCGCAGCAAGGCGATGCGGCGCTGTGCTTCGGTAAGGTCGTGCACGCCGAGCGTGATGTTGAGCAGGTCGATGTACCACGGCAACTTCGCCGGCTCGAGCACGTAGATGTCGACGATCTCGCGTGCGATCGGCAGCGTGGTCCCCTTCGAGTCGTCGTGCACGTCGCGGGTGGCCGCGTGTTGCAGCTTCGCGTATTCCTCGGCAAGCAGGCGCCGGAAGAGCGCGGCCGTAAACAGGTCGCCGGCCTGCACACCGGTCTCGTCATCGGTCTGGGTGAGCGTGGCGCCCTTGTGGAGCCATTCCCAGAGGATGCTGAGCCGGATTTCGCCGGTCGCCATGTCCTCCATCAGGTAGAGCACATCGTCGTTGCCGAAGAAGTCGGCCGGCTTCAGCGCCGCCGCCTGCATGCCCTGACCGAACGCGTTGCCGTACTGGATGGCCACGCTGATCAGGTCGCGCGCGCCGCGAATGGTGCGCGGCGCCGGCTCGAGCTGGGTGAGCGCACGTGCGGCGTCGAAGGTGTAGTCGAGGCGAGCGAATTCGCGGCCGCGCTGGTTGTCCTGGCCGGCACGCTCCCACACGGGGCGGACGATGTGCACCATCTTCCAGTGCGCGACCCACTTGCCGCTGGCCCCCTCGCGCTGCTCGCGCTCGGCGCCAGCCGTCGCCCGCTTCATGCTGCTCTCGATGCCCGCGGCCGAGCCGACCGGGATATTCGGCTCCATGCCGCCCTGCCACAGGGCGAAGTGTCCGGTCGCATCCGGCGTGTTGACGGCGCGGCGCACGCGGTCTTCATAGGCCCGCATGTAGCCGTAGGTCATCGTCACCGCGTCGATGTTCGGATTGACGAAGGCCGGATCCCACGCCAGCGCGTCGGCCACGCTGTTGATGTAGTCCCAACGGCCGGTGTTGAAGCCGACGAAGTGGGCGCCAAGGGCGGCGCGGATCTCCATCAGCTGGAAGGACGCTTCCAGTTGCTCCACCAGCACGTAGGTCTTCACCGTACCGTGCGGCAGCCCGAGGTGCACCTCGAGCGCCGACAGGATGTCCGACCACAGTGCGGCTTCCTCGGCCGTCTGGATCTTCGGCAGGTACAAGACCAGCGACCGGCCATCGGCGCGCAACCGCACCTGGTTGTTTACCAGGAAGGTCGTGGCATCGACGATGGAGGCGGAGAAGCCAGTGCCGTCCACGTGCCGGATGTGCCGATCGTCGAGGTGCAGGCCGCGAGCCCGGAAGATGACCGTGGTGAAGTCGAGCTGCGCCCGCCAGTCGGTAATGATGCGACGACCGAGGAACGACTCCGCCCAGCTGTTCATCTCCGCCGCCACCGCTTCGGCGGCCGTCATGAACACAGCGTCGCGGTGGATGGCCAGCGTCAGGTTGCGCTGGTTGTCGAGCGCCATCGTGGAAATCTGGCCGAGCGCGTCTTCGCCATCGAACATCCAGCCGTCGGCGCCAGAGAGCAGTGCGTAGGCGACGTTGCGGATGCTGCGCTCGAGCGATGTGTGCGGCTTCGCCCCGGGGCCGGTGCCCTGGATCCACTGCCGGCGCAGGTCGGCCGGGATGTCCGAGCCGAGGAACCGGCCGGCGCGCGCGTCGTCGACGGTGACCGACGTGCGGCCGATGGTGGCCGCCGGCGGCAGGAACGTGATCGGTTCACGCTCGTGCGCGCGCCTGGCGCGGCGAGCCAGCCGGGCGGTCATGAGGGCGCGACGGTCCGCGTCGAACGGCGCGAGCTGTTCGAGTGCGGCCCTGACGTCGGCAGTGAGCACATCCGCGTAGGCCGGCAGCAGCCGGTCGCGGACTTCAAGCGAGGGTGTGAGTGGAGTCGGCATCGGCCTGCATCTCGTGAAGAGGACTGGGTGCGTAAGGGAGCGGGGCTAGGACTTCGGCCAGGAATACGCCTCAGCCCAGGTGAGGAACTCGCGAACGCGCGTCTCGTTGGCGCGCAGCCAGTCGCCGACCATCGGCACCGGCGCGCGCTGGCTGGCCCAGTAGACGAACGGCTCGACGAAACCCTTGCGACGGAGCTCGAGGAAGAACGGCGCGTAGTGGCGGTTGACGTATGACGACGCGGCGGGGCCGGACGGCTGCGCCGGCAGGCGCGCGATTAGCTGATCGACCTGCGCCACGAGCGCCTGGATCTCCGGTGTGCCGGCATCCATCTTCGCCGTGAACGCCGCATGTGTCGGCGCGAGCTGCGCTTCGAGCGCCGCGAAGTCGCCCTCGTCGGTCTTGGTGACGCGGGGCGCGGTGGGCCGCATCGCGCCCGCGGCCACGGCACCGTCCGGGATCGGATCGACGCCGCCCTTGAGCACCGCGCGCCAGAGTCCGTAGCCCGGCAGCGCCTGCGCGCCACCAGGGTCGAGGACGAGGAACGTCGACAGCGCAAGGAACGCCGGTCCGGTGTAGCCGCTCGACTGGTAGACCTGTCCCAGCAACAACTGGACGCCCGGGTGCAGCGGCTCCAGCGTCGCAGCTTTCTGTAACGCGAGGCGCGCGTCGTTCGGCCGATTCAGGCTCTCGCGGTAGGTGACCGCCATGTTGTAGTAGAGCTGTGAGGCATCGGGCACGAGCGCAATGCCCTTCCTGTAGATCTCCACGGCCTGCTCCGCCTGCCCTTTCGAGTCGAGCGACGAGGCCATGAGGTCGTAGAACATCGGCAGGAGTTCCGACTTGTACTCGGCACCCGTTCGCGCTGTGGCGAAACTCTTGTCGTAGTCCTTCTTCGACAGATACGAGAATGCCAGCTCGAAGAGCGCGGTGACGTTGGAAGGGCTCTTTGCCAGCACGTCCTGGTATTTGGCGATCGCCGCGTCGAACTCACCCTTATCGTGCAGGTCGATGCCGGCGCGAAGCAGCGCTTCCTGCTCGGTCGTCGTGGTCGCAGGGACGCGGGTCGGTGGCCCCTGCGCGAGCGCCAACGCCGGACTCGCGAGCAGGACGAGCGTGAACAGGCAGGCGTTCAGCATGCGCATGATGGGAGAGGAAGGGTATCACGCGCTGCGGGCGTCCGGCCCAGCTACAGCATGGTCGTCAGGAAGCTCGACCCGACATTGAGGCAGTCGAAGGCATGCAGGCCGAATCGCGACGCCAACTCGACGCAGGTCTCGATGCCGCGCGCGCTGTTGCCCCGCGTATCGAGGCGCGGCGAGTAGGTGGCGATGCCGAGTTGACGATTCACCACGGCCATGACGCCGCCAGAGACGCCGCTCTTCGCCGGAACGCCGACGCGGTAGGCCCATTCCCCCGAGTAGTCGTACATGCCGCACGTGAACATGATGGCGAGCATGGCGCGAGTCGACGTCAGATCGAAGACCGGGTCGCCGGTCACCGGATGCTGTCCCATGTTCGACAGCGTCGCGGCCATGGTCGCGAGGTCAACAGCGGTGAGCAGGATGGCGCACTGGCGGAAGTAGACGTCGAACGCCGACTCCGCCTCATCGTGCACCAGGCCGAAGTTGAGCAGCAGGTGGGCGATGGCGCGGTTGCGATGGCCGGTACGGCGCTCCGATTCGTAGACCGCCTCGTCTACAACGAGCGGACGCCCGGCCGCCTTGCTCGTGCGGTCGAGGATGATGTCGAACGTCTCGCGGCCGTACTTCGCATGCAGCAGCGCCGTGACCGTGATGGCGCCCGAGTTCACCATCGGGTTGAACGGCCGGTTCGTGCCGTGCTGGAGTTCGATGGCGTTGAAGGCGTCGCCGCTCGGTTCGACGCCCACATATTGCGACACCCGTTCAGCGCCATAGGCCTCGATGGCGAGTCCGAAGGTGAACGGCTTCGACACCGACTGGATCGTGAACGGCACGTCGCAGTCGCCGGTCTTGAACAGCTGCCCCGACGACGACACCATCGCGATGCCGAAACGTTCCGGGTCGGCCTTGCTCAGTTCGGGAATGTAGGTCGCGACCTCACCGGTGGTGAGGCGGCCGTACCGTTCGTGCAGGTCTTCGATCACCACCTGCAGTTCATGCTTCTCCATGCGGCTCCGGAAGGGGGCGTCGCGCTCAGTCGCATGGCCCGCTCGGTCACAGCCCAGCAACGGACGTACCCGCGGGTCCGCAGGCGGCACGACGACAGACCGTCAGAATCATTAGGAAGAGAAGGCATCCGCCAGAACTGACCGGAAACAAAGACGGACATTTCTGTCGTCTGCCTGCCGATCGCCCAGACATTCGTGTCCGGGCCCCCACGGCGCTAGGCGTCGAGGGCTTCCCGTACGCTGGCCAGCAGGGTGCCGGGCGTGAACGGTTTCGGCAGGAACGACACACGGGCGCTGAGCGCCTGCCCGCCGAGCGCAGACGCCTGCGGGAACCCCGAGACGTAGAGCACGCGAATCTTCGGGTGCATCGCCACCACATGCTGCGCGAACTGCGGGCCGTTCATGTCGGGCATGACGATGTCGATGAGGAGCAGGTCGATGCGTGACGCACGGCCGCGCGCCAGGGTGAGTGCGTTCCAGACGTCGCGCGCCGCCACCACCGTGTAGCCCTGCGCCGCGAGTGTCCGGCACATCAGCTCGCGCGTCGCCGCATCGTCTTCCACGAGCAGCACCGTCTCGGTGCCAGACACCGTGCGCGGCTCCTGGCACGGCGGCGGCATCTCGGTCAGCGGCTCGTGGCACACCGGCAGGTAGGTGGTGATGGTGGTGCCGATACCTGGGGCCGTGTCGATGGCCACGTAGCCGCCGCTCTGCTTGACGATGCCGTAGACCGTCGGCAGGCCGAGTCCCGTTCCCTTGCCGGGCCCCTTCGTCGTGAAGAACGGCTCGAAGACGTGCGCCAGGATATCGGCCGGGATGCCGTGGCCGGAGTCCTCGACCAACAGGGCCACGTACTCGCCTTCAATCGACCCGGTGTGGCCACGCACGAAGGCCCGGTCGAGCGTGGCATTCGCGGTCGCGATGCGGACGGTGCCGCCGTGAGCCATGGCATCGCGCGCGTTCACCACCAGGTTCATCAGGATCTGCGCGATCTGCCCAGGGTCGGCGCGGGCGTGCTGCAGCGCCGGCTCGGGATCGAGCACGAGCCGGATGTCGTCGCCGACCACACGGGTAAGCAGCGAGTGCAGGTCGAGCACCACGGCATTCAGGTCGATCACCGGCGGTGCCAGCACCTCCGTGCGGCTGAACGCCAGCAGTTGGCGCGTGAGCCGTTCGGCCCGCTCGCCGGCCAGCCGTCCGACCGCCTCCAGCTTCTGCCCCTGCCGCAACTGCGCCTGCGCGCGATGCGTGTCGCTGATGTCGAGCGACACGACACAGACGCCGTCGGGCACCGGCTCGACGAGCAGATCGAACCAGGCCTGGGTGCCGTCCGGATAGAGGAACTCGCTGAGGAACTGTTCGGGCTGGCGCGACTGCATGACGCGGCTGAGCACGGCAAACGTCTGCGTCAGCTCGATGCCAGGGTAGCACTCGGGCATGCGCCGACCGATCAAGTCGGCCGCTGGCCGACGGGCGTGCCGCTCGGCCGCCTCGTTCAGATAGAGATAGGTCCAGTCGTACCCGATGATCTGGACCCCCTCGAGCAGGTTCTGGATTGAAGCCCGAATGGCGGTGTCGGTGGCCATGACGTTCACGTGCAGCATACCTCGCCGCGTCGCAGTGCTGCCGTGCGCAGCGCACGCCGTGCCGGCGCACAACGCGCGCGGGCGGTCGCAGGCACGCCCTCATCCGGATGTCGCGCGCAGACGTGCACGTCTGCACTTCACTTTGAAATCTCACGTGTGCGCCCTGTGCGCACTCGCGCGCCAGGTGTGCGCTGGTGGCGCACGCCGCACACCACACCGCTGCACGGAAAGTGCGATCGAGGCCCGCAAACATTGGTGTTTCATGCGCGGCGCACACACGGCACGAAGCTGGCTCTAAGGGAGCGCAACGCCGGTGCTGTGATGCACGGCCTTCTCGAAGGAGTTACATGATGCGCCGTCTTCTCATTGCCACACTGCTCGGAGCCACGCTCTGCACGCCGGCCTTCGCCGCCGACGCCAACGACCCGCAGCCTGCCGCGCTGGTGATTGCCCCCGCGGCGATCGCCGCCGCCACCAGCCCTGCTGCCAACGTCGATCTCGCTACCGGCAGCAACTGGAAGTACGGCCGCCCCTCGATGCTGCCGGCGCTCTACGCGACCTCTGCCGCACTCCAGGGCTACGACGCCTACTCGACGCTGAGCGCACTGAAGAACGGCGGACGCGAAGCGAACCCGCTGATGAAGGGGATCGTGAAGAGCCCCGCCGCGTTCGTGGCGATGAAGGCCAGCGTGACGATGGCGTCAATCATGGCGTCGGAGTCACTGTGGAAGCACAACCACCGCTTCGGCGCGATCGGCCTGATGGTCGCCTCGAACCTGATGATGGGCGCTGTCGCGAAGCACAACGCGCAGGTGCTCTCGACCCTGAAGTAATACCCTTCTCCGATGCTCCGGCGACCGCAGGGTCGTACGTCGATGCATCGGAACCGCCTGTTGCACACGGCTGATCGCCGGGTGTGACATCAGTCGGCTGCGTCGGGTCTCAACCGGGAACATTGTGTGGCACGTGCCGTGAGGCACCTGTTACGGGCAAGCTCCTGGGGGGAGACGCAGATCGAAGGTCACGACTGCCCCACCTCCGCACGCGCACACCGCGCCCCCATCAGCGTTCGAATCGTCGCTATGGCCGATGACCGGCGATCCAGCCGAGTGCATCCGCGTAGGCACGCGCCAGTTCGGAGAGGCGCGGCAACGGACTCTGGCTGACCGGCCGGGCGTCCCGCCTGTGGCCGTTCCTTGTGCAGGCGACCGGTGCCGGACTGTCGTGGGAGGCGAATCGCCGGTGGGTGGGGCACCATCCTCACGCCTCCCCGCGAGACGGCGACCGCCTCGCCAGGCCCGGTGTCGTCGCCCGAGCCGGCCAACGCCTGACTACGGCTTTGCGAGGGTGAAGGTGGCGCGGTAGTCGGACACCCTGGTCGGCCTCTTCGTGTTCGGCACCGGCAGCAACCGGGTCAGCGTCAGCGTGTAGCCGGTCGCCGTCACCTGGTCGAGGCTTGGCGTCGTCTGGATCTCGACCGTTTCAGCTGGCTGCCCCGGTCTCGCCACGGTGACGCGGACGACGGCTTCGCCGGCCTGGATGCACTGGACGTCGGTCGGACAGCGGGAGTCCGCGACCACGGCCTTGAAGGTGACCCCGGTCCGTTCGGATCCGACCCTGGCCGTTGCGCCAGCGGCCAGCGTGAACGGCTCGCCCAGGGTGACGGCCCCAGGAGCCTGCGGCGCGGCGGCGCCCGCCACGGGTACGCATGAGCTGAGCAGGAGAACGCCGAACAGGGGGACGAGTGCAGGCCAGCGCATGACGGCATCATAAGCGCTGAATCCAGCCTGCTCAAACCGATACGTACGGCTGTATGATTCAGAGCACCTCGACTATCCAGATGCGACGTTCCATGCTCGCCATCGCTGTCGGAGCCCTGCTGCTCGCCACTGCGCCCATGCAGGCGGAAGAGCTCGTGTACGCGCGCTTTGCGGATTACCTCGAAGCGTTGCGCGTTCAGGTGGGCATTCCCGGCCTGTCGGCGGCCATCGTCGGACGCACGGACGTACTCTGGGAACGCGGGTTCGGTTATCAGGACGTGGCGAGGTCGATGCCGATGCGGCCCGACACACCGGTCCATCTCGACGGCATCACCCAGACGCTGACCGCCGCCACCATCCTCCGGTGCGCCGAAGACAACCGGCTGTTGCTCGACGACACGCTCGGCAACTTCGCCAAAGGCTTGCCCGATCCGGGTGCCACCATTCGTCAGGTGCTGTCGCACACCTCGGGTCCGGCGCTCGCCCCTACGTTCACCTACCGTCCCGAGCGCATCGATGCGCTCGCGCCGGCGGTGAAGGCGTGCGAAGGCGATTCGTACCGCGAGACCATTTCGAACCTGCTCGATCGGCTGGCGATGACGAACTCGGTGCCGGGGATGGATATCCTCGCACTCGAGCCGCCCGCCGAAGGGCTGCCGAGCCCGCGTGATGCGGAGCGCTACGCGGCCACACTCGAGCGGCTCGCCGTGCCGTATGCGGTCGATACCTCGCGGCGCGCCTTCCCCGCGCAGTTCTCGGCGGCGTCGCTGACCCCTTCGACCGGGCTGGTCTCGACGGTCCACGACTACGCGCAGTTCGACATCGCCCTGCGGAGCGGCCTCCTGGTGCGGCCTGAAACCCTGGCCGAGGCCTGGCGCGTCCCCGCGGATGCGGCCGGTCGCGCGCTGCCGCACGGGCTCGGCTGGTTTGTGGAGGCCTACAACAGCGATACGGTGGTCTGGCAGTTCGGCACCGGCGGCGAGACCGGCTCGTCGTCGATGGTGGTGACGCTGCCGGCGCGCGGCGTGTCGCTGGTGCTGGTGGCCAACAGTGCAGGGTTGGTGAAGTCGTTCCCGCTCGACAAGGGCGATGTCACCACGTCGCCGTTCGCGAGGATCTTCCTCGCGCTGTTTACGCGGTAAGCCGTGCGGCGCTGCTTACGTTTCGGCCTTCTCGCGCTGGGGTTGCTTGCGGCTATGGCGGCCCCGGCCCGGGCAGAGTGGCAGATGAAGCCGTTCGGAGGGGTGACCTTCGGCGGCAGCACGACGTTCGTCGATCTCGACGACCAGGCTGGCAAGCCGAAGCTGAACCTCGGCATCAGCGGACTCTGGCTCGGCGAGGTTGTCGGGGCGGAAGGCGACATCGCGACGACGGCGGGCTATTTCAGCGGCGATTCGCGTTCGCTGCAGACGCTGATCCTGCGGAGTCACGTGGCCACGGTCACGGGCAACGTGGTGGTCGCGCTGCCGAGGCGGATTGCCCAGTACGGGCTGCGGCCCTACGCGGTGGCCGGCCTCGGCATGATGCACGTGGGGTTCGACGACAACCTGCGCGCGCTGCCGTTCTCGGATACGTTGCCGGCGTGGGACGTCGGTGGTGGTGTGACGGGCTTTCTGTCGGACTTCGTCGGGCTGAACTGGGACGTGCGAATGTTCAGGACGACCGGCTCGCAGAAGACAGTGTCGGGGGTCAGTCTGGCCCCGGAGCAACTGTCGTTCTGGCGGGCCACGATGGGGTTATCGATCCGGCTGTAGCCGGATGACAGCAGACAGGCGCGGCGGTCCCTGAGGGTCGTGCGCCGGAGCGTAGTGATGAAACGAATCGGACTTCTCGTGGTGGCGCTGCTCCTGTCGGGCGCCGTGGGCCGTGCGGCGGAAACCCTCCGCATCGTGCCGATCAGCGCCGACGACCGCGTCGTGGTCTCGGTGGAACTGGCCGACGGCTACACCGACGAGGTGAAGCAGGCCATTGCCAGCGGACTCCGCACCACCTTCACCTACACGATCGACCTCCGCATGCTGGTCCCAGGCTGGGTTGACCGGACGGTCGCGACGTCTACGGTGAGCCTCAGCGACCAGTACGACAACCTCACCCGCCGCCACACGCTGCAGCGCGTCATCGACGGCCGCATCGACGACACCATCGTCACCGACGACGACGTGACCGTGCGCCAGTGGCTGACCACCCTGACGCGCCTGCCGATCGTACGCACCACCCGGCTCGACGCGGGCCGCGACTATTACGTCCGCATCAGCGCCCAGGCGCGTCCGCGCGGCAGCTCACTGCTCGGCTTCGCCGCCTCGGTCACCGGCCAGGCGAAGTTCACCTTCATTCCCTGATGGTCGGTTGGTCGGTTGGTCGGTTGGTCGTTGGTCGTTGGTCGCTTCTCGATGTCGTAGTGTCCGGCTTCAGCCGGACCATCCCCCTCAGCCTGCCGCGAGTAGTGCGGCCCTCCCAGCCACTCCAACCAACATCTGAATAGCGTTCGCCACGACGGCGGCGCGTAGCCATCGCTGACGGCTCGTCGGTCGGCAGCCTAGGGGTCGCGCGGCACCGGGGGTGGCGCCGCATGGAGGATGACGTGAGTGCCACATGGGGTCTGTCCCCATGCGGCACGGTCTGTTACTTGGCTTTCAGCTCGCCGCGGCGCAGCTGCTGGTAGAGCTCGATCGCTTCGCGGATGTACTTCAGCGCGTCCGCCGGACCGAGGATGTCCTCGACGACGACCTGCTTGTGCTCGAGCACCTTGTAGTCCTCGAAGAAGCGGGTCATTTCACGCAGCAGGTGCTGCGGCAACTGCCGGTGGTCGGTGTAGTCGTTGAACGCCGGGTCCTTGATGCTGACCGCGATGATCTTGTCGTCGAGTCCCTTCTCGTCGCGCATGCGCAGGACGCCAATGGCGCGCGCATCGACCAGCGAGAGCGGGTGCAGTGGTTCCTGCCCCAGCACCAGCGCGTCGAGCGGATCGCCATCGTCGCAGAAGGTGCGCGGAATGAAGCCGTAGTTCGCCGGGTAGTACACGGCGCTGAATAGAACGCGGTCGAGCCGGAGGAGACCGGTTTCCTTGTCGAGCTCGTACTTATTCTTCGAGCCCTTGGGAACTTCGACGATGACGGGAAACGAGCGTTCAACCGAACGCTCGTCGAGATAACAGTCGTGCCAGGGGTGCATTGCTTCTCCGAATTCAGAACTCAGAACCTGGAACTCAGAACCAGGCTCCGACTCTCTGATGAGTGCGTGCCGTACTTGCGTACGACTTGTGATTTGCGACTTACGACTTGCGACTTCTAGGTTCCAACCGCCATCGCCCAGTCGCCGCGCCGCATGAGCGGTTCGACGGTGCCGTCGGCGTGCACGGCGTCGATGTCCAGCTCTGACGACCCGATCATGAAGTCGACGTGCGTCGCGCTGCGGTTGCCGCCCGCCTGCTCGAACGCGTCGTCGCTCATCCCCTCGCCGCCGGCGATGGTGAATTTGTAGGCGGAGCCGAGCGCCAGGTGGCTGGCCGCGTTCTCGTCGAACAGCGTGTTGTAGAACAGCAGACCCGACTGCGCGACCGGCGAGTTGTGCGGCACGAGCGCCACCTCGCCGAGACGCGCGGCCCCCTCGTCGGTCGCGACGAGTTCGCGCAGCACGCGTTCACCGCGCGCGGCCGTCACCTGTACGACGCGCCCCTTCTCGAACGTCACCGAGAAGTCCTCGATGAGCGTGCCGCCGTAGCTGAGCGGCTTGGTGGAGGTCACCGTGCCGTCGACCTGGTCGCGGTGCGGCATCGTGAACACCTCCTCGGTCGGCAGGTTCGGCGCGAACGCAATGCCCTGCAGGCTCGTCGACCGGCCGCTCACCCACTGATGGCCTGGCGCGAGGCCGAGCGTCAGCTCGGTGCCAGGCCCGCGGTACCTGAGCGCCGCATAGCGGCGCGCGTTGAGGACGTCGCGGCGGGCGGCGAGCGCGGCCAAGTGCTCTTCCCACGCGGCAACCGGATCGGGACGATCGAGCCGCACGAGCTTCGCGATGGCCGCCCACAGGGCATCCATCTGCTCGCCAGGCGGCAGGTTCGGGAAGACGCGCGCTGCCCAGCCCTTCGAGGCCGCCGCGATGACCGACCAGTTGGTGCCGTTCTTCGAGACGTGGTCGCGGAACGGACGGACCGCACGCGACACCGACTTCTGCACCGCACCCAGCAGTTCGGGCGGCTGGTCCTTCAGCAGGTCGGGGTCGTTGGCGTAGACGGAGAGGACCGCGTGCCCCGCATGCACGTGTTCGGTCAGCGCATCGGCGAACCAGGAGGAGCACTGCTCGAACGAGTCGCGCGGGGCGTACTTGAAGCGCGCCAACTGCAGCGCTTCGTCACCCCAGAGCGTCTCGACGAACGACGCACCGGCCTTGTAGGCACTCTCGGTGATGCAGCGGACGAGCGGCGCCGCTTCGAGCGAACAGCCGCCGTTGGCAAGCGGCCCGACGATGAGCAGACGCTGGCCCGGTTGGAGGTTGAGCGCGACGCGGACAGCAAGGTCGCCGTAGCGTGCGAGGGTGTGGTCGAGGTGGTTCCCCATATAGTCGGAAGCTCTCAGGATACCTGAAGCTCGGGCCTTCGCGCGACGAGCAGCCGATAGTGGGCGCGGCCGTCCCTGATCAAGCGCTCGAGTGCCAGGCCACCATAATGCGAGTCCATCAGCTGCCGGAACCCCTCGGACGGCCAGTGGCGGATGAGTCGATTGCACGCCATCAGCAGCGCGATCGGCCCGTGCGCGCGCGGCCGGCACTGCGGCGTCAGGTCGAGCTGTGTCTCGACCGCCAGCCCCGCGCGTCCGAACGCCTCGAGATACGACGACGCCGGCCAGAGGACCGGACACTGCCAGCCGTGCATGAACGCCTCGAGGTCAGGTGACGCCGCGGCACCTGGCGCTGGCATGTCGTCAACGACGACCAGGCGGCCGCCGGGCGCCAGCGTCGCCGCGAGCGCCGCCACGCTGCGCGCCGGGTCGAGGCTGTGCGCCAGCGACTCGATCGCGACAATGAGGTCGAACGGACCGGCCGGGGGATCGTCGTAGCTGCGGACGTCGGCATGGACGCGCGTCGCCAGCCGCCGGCGCGCCGCTTCGGCGTTCGCCGTGTCGGCCTGCGAGGGACTCAGCGTCAGCCCGGCGCAGGTGGCGCCGAGCGACTCGGCCAACACCAGCATCGTGGCGCCGAGTCCGCAGCCCGCATCGAGGACACGCGGCGACGCGAGGGAGCCGACCTGCTCGAGCAGCACATCGTGAAGACGCGTGAAGGTGGCGCGGCCGCCAGCGCGCGGGTCGGCGAGCGCGCGGTGCACGGTCATCGTGCCCGAGCCGCCGCCGTAGCCAATGCTCTGCGCCACGCGATTCCAGCGTCCGAGGCGTTCGTAGTACGTGGCGATCCCGCTGCCCATCTTCCTCAAGTCTATAATCGAGTTGCCGTGCTGCCGGGTTCGCTCTCTGCCTCCCGTTCCGACTCCGACGCTGCCATCGAGGCGGCGTGGACGATCGTGCTCGCGACGTCGCACGCCGCGGAAGCGGTCGCCGCCGCGAACCGCCGGCAGTCGTTCCGCGTCACCGGCGACGGCCAGCTCGAAGCCGTCGAGTCCTCAGACCCGGAGGCGGTGGTCTGCTGGCACCCGGGCGCCGGCTGGGACACGGCGCTTCCCGTCACCGACCCGCGCCGCGCCTTGATGGAACTCTACCTGCCAATCACCGGCGCCACCTCGGCGCGTCCGGTCACCATCGGACATCTGGGACAGAGCCTCGACGGCTTCATCGCCACGCACTCCGGGCAGTCCCAGTACGTGACCGGCGAAGAGAACATCCTCCACCTGCACCGCATGCGCGCGCTGTGCGACGCCGTGGTGGTCGGCGCCGGCACGGTGGCGGCCGACGACCCGCAACTGACCACGCGCCGCGTGCCCGGTCCGCACCCGCTGCGCGTGGTACTCGACCCGTCTCGCCGGCTCGGCACGCACTACAAGATCTTCAACGACGACACCGTGCCGACGCTCTACGTCACCACGGCGCGGACGCTGCAGCCCGGTGAAACACGGTTCGCCCAGGCGGAGATGGCAACGGTCGCCGACACGCCCAACGGGATGGACGCGAACGCGGTGCTGCAGTTGCTGCGCGAGCGCGGCTGCCACCGCATCTTCGTGGAAGGGGGCGGGGTGACGGTGTCGATGTTCCTGCAGGCGAACCTGCTCGACCGGCTGCAGGTGGCCATCGCCCCGCTGATCATCGGCAACGGCCGTCCGGCCATCCGCCTGCCGGCTCGCGATGCCCTGAGCGAGTGTCGCCGGCCGCGTTACCGCGTCTTCCGGATGGGCGGCGACGTCTTCTTCGACTGTGACCTGCGCGACCTCGGCGAAGGGCCAGAAGAAGGCACGGAGTCGATTCCGCTGGTCACCCGCATCATCTAGCCGAGCACCCCGCCGACATCGTCGTGCCCGACCCGCACGGTGGAGGTCCCCGCATCGACGTGCGCCAGCCGGCGCGACTGCCAGGCGCGAATGCGTCCGGTCTCGGCCGGCGCCAGTTCCACCGCCGCATCCGCCCAGCCGGACATGAGCTGCCGCTGCAGCTCGGCCTGGTCAGGACCAATCACCCAGTCGCTCTTCTCCACGATCACGCGGTAGCCCGCGTCGGTCAGCGCCTGCGCGGTGCGCGCGCCGGAGTCGGGGCCGAGGGCCGGGCCAAACCCCTTGTCGGAGCGCTGATGCGCGTTCACCAGCGCGCGCACGGCCTCATCGTCGACGTCGTCGGGCGTGCACTCGGTACGGCCGTCGTAGTTGAGCACCACGAGCACCGCCGCCCCGGCGTCGCGGCAGAGCGACGCGAAGCGGCGTATCCAGGCCTCGGAGACGAGGTCGAGCAGCGCCGAGGCCGTGACGAGATCGCACCCCTCGAACGCCGCCGCATCGAGATCGCGCAGGTCGGCCACGCGCGTGTCCACGGCCTGCGGCACCAGCGTGCGCGCCGTCGCGAGCAGCGCCGCGTCGTGATCGAGGAGACGCCACACCTGGGGCTGCGGCAGCCGCGAGGCGAGATAGCGCATGTTCGACCCGGTGCCGCACCCGAGGTCGGCCACGCGCAGCGGGGTTCGCCCGGCCAGCGCCGTCGCCACCGCGTCGGTCACCTGCGGCGCGCGTGCCGCGGTATCGGCCGGTTCCCGCAGGGCCAGCCACTCCGCACTGAATCCACTCATGCCGCAAACGTTCGCATCAGCGCCGCCTCCATCCGTGCACAGGCCTCATCCCACGACGGCAATGTCGCACGCGCGGCCCTGGCGCCGGCGCGAAGGCGCGCGAACCGCACATCGTCGGTCATCAGCGTGCGCAGCAGCGCGTGCAGCGCCGCGGCGTCTCCCGGCGGCACCAGCACACCGGCATTTGCGCCAATGAGTTCCGGCACCGCGCCCGTGGCAGTGCTCACCACCGGTAGCGCGTGTGCCAGCGCCTCGGCCACCACCATGCCGTAGCCCTCGTAGTGCGTCGGCAGCACGAACAGGTCCGCAGCGTCCCAGGCCGCCGCCAGCGCGGGTCCAGCCAGTTCGCCCGCGAGCGTCACGCGCTCACACAGCGGCGCCGTGGAGGCGCGCGCGGTCAGCCGCGCCGCGTGCGCCGAATCGCGTCCGGCACTGCCGACGCAGGTGAGATGCCAGTCGAGGTCGAGCATCTCGGCCAGCGCGTCGAACAGCGTGTCGTGCCCCTTGCGCGGCGTGAGTGATGCCACGCACAGCAGGTGGCGTGCGCCGGTGCCAGAGCCGCGCGCGTCCGGCGCGGCATCGGTGCCCGGTTCCACCACCATCACGCGCTCGCGCGCCACGCCGAGCGACTCGACCGCCGAGGTGGTGCGCGACGAGGTGACCACCACTCCGCGCACGCACGCGAGTGCGCGCCGTTCGGAGTCGAGCAGCAGACGCGAAGTATCAGCGTTGAGTCCGGTTTCGAGTCCGAGCGGATGATGCACGAGCGCGACGAGATGCAGGCGCTCACGCTCGCGTGCCACTTCGACAGGGAGCGCGCCGAGCGCCAGACCGTCGACCAGCACCAGCGACCCATCCGGGATGGCCGCCAGCGCCGTCGTGGCAGCCGCACACTCGGCGGCCGACGGGAAGGGATAGTGCCCGGGCAGGCCGGTGAGCACCACGTTCCATCCACGCGAATGCAGGCCATGGATGATCTGCCGGTCGTAGCCGTAGCCGCCGGTCTTCGTGTCGAGGTCGCCAGGCACGACGACGTGGAGCACGCGGCCGGTCATCAACTCCTGGCGTGCACGGGACCTTCGAACGCGGCCCACGCCACATGCGACTCGTGCAGTGCGACACGCACCACCTGGATGCCGCTCGCCTGCTCGCCCAGTTCGCCGGCGTGAATGGCCGCGACGATGCGGTCGAAGATGACGCGCGCGAGGAACTCGGTCGTCGTGTTGCGCCCCGTGAATTCCGGCACCTCGTCGAGGTTCTGGAAGTTCAGGTTGCCCAGCGTCGCCTTGACGGTGTCGAGGGCGCGGCCGATGTCGACCACGATGCCGTCCGAGTCGAGCTCGGGCCGGCGGAACTCGACGTCCACGACGTAGGTGGCGCCGTGCAGGCGCTGGGCAGGGCCGAAGACGGCTCCGTTGAAGCTGTGCGCGATCATGAAATGGTCGCGGACGGATACGCTGTACATGCGAAGGGCTCCTGCTGTCTGGCGGCGGGCAGCCGGGCGGGCGAGCGCCGGGTGCCGGTCGAACGTCACGGCGGGCATCGGACCCGCCGACTGATTATGTCAGTACCGGATGCGGTGGCAGAGCGCGTCGCGCGCACCGGTGACCAGCGCCTGCATCACGGCAGGCAGTTCCTCGAACGCGCTCTCGCCCGAGATCAGCACATCCAGCGCCGAGGCACGAAGCAGGGTCAGCGCCAGCGCCATGCGGCGCCCGTAGCTCCACCGCGCCCGATGCGACGGCGAGACGTGCCCCACCTGCGACGCGCGGATCGTCAGGCGTTTGGCGTGAAACGACTCGCCGAGCGCGAGCGGAACCGACTGCGTCCCGAACCAGCTCATCTCGACGATGGCGGCCTCGAAGGCGGCGAGGGTCAGCGCCAGTTCCAGACCGCGCGGCGACCCGCTCGCATGCACGACGACGTCGCAGTCGTTCGGTGCCTGCTCGGGTGCGGCGAAGCCAACGCCGAGCGCTGCCGCCACCGCTGCACGCGCCGGGTTGATATCGACAAGGCACACCTCGGTCCCAGGTATCTGCCCTGCAATCCACGCCACGAGGCAGCCGACCGTGCCGGCGCCAATGACGGCGACACGATCGCCCGGCTGAATGTCTGCGTCCCACACACCGTTGATCGCTGTCTCGGTGTTCGCCGCCAGCACCGCGCGTCCGGCCGGCACATCGTCTGGCAGCACGTGCAGCGCGGTGGCCGGGACGACAAAACGCGTCTGGTGTGGAAAGAGCGAGAACACCAGCCGGCCCACGAGGTCGGCTGGCCCGGCCTCGACCTCGCCGACGTTGCAGTAGCCGTACTTCACCGGCGCGGGAAAGTCGCCCGACTGGAACGGCGCGCGCATGCGCTGACGCTCGGCCTCCGGCACGCGTCCGCTGAAGACCAGCGACTCGGTGCCGCGGCTGATGCCGCTGTAGCGGGTGCGGACGATGGCGT
>CALQBJ020000018.1 GCA_943328785.2 Bifidobacterium breve | reverse complement strand
TCACCGGCCAGCACGTGCCGGATGGTGGACACGTCACGCGCGTCGGCACGGTGGGCACGATCGGGTCCGGCAAGTACGGCCAGAACCCCTTTATGCGCCTGCGTGAATACTTGCGCCTGGTCGCCGCGCTGCAAGGTGTCCCCGTGCCCGAGATCCCCGCGTTCTGCCACCGCGTACTCGAATGGACGGGACTCACAACCGCCACGGAGGAGATCGTCTTCGATCTGCCGGACGAGGTGAAGGGACCGATCACGTTCGTGAGCTCGGTGCTGGCCGAGCACGACATCTACGTCTTCGACGATTTCCGGCCGCTCGACGACTCCGAACTCGGACAGCGGCTCTCGGCGCGCATCGCCGATCTTGCGAACACGCGGATCTGCGTGTTCCTGGGCCGTGCACCGCAGCCGCTACCCCGCCCAGGCCACTTCCTGCTGCTGCACGGCGGCGAAGTGCTGTTCCAGGGCGACGGGGCCGAAGGGCTGCGCGTGTGCGAGCTGTTCGCGCGGCTCTCGCAGCGCAATCGCGTACGGACCAACTGGAACGCGGCGGAGCACTACAACCCGGTTCCGCCGCTCGACGAGGCCCGCGCGCTGGTCGAGGACCTCCACACGCGGGTGCTGAACGCCGACCCGCGGCCGGAGCACGAGATCGTCAGGCTCGCCCGCTCGCACCAGCCAATCATCCTCGGGCCGTGCGTCGCGGACGTGAGCTGGGAAGTGCTGTACTGGCTTCCCTTCCTGCACTGGGCGGTGCCGCAGCTGAACCAGACACCACCGCTCGCGATCTCCCGCTCAGGGCTGCGTCCCTGGTACGACGGCCTCGCCACCGATTACCAACAGATCTCTCAGTTGATGAAGGGCCGGGATTACAAGCGGCTGCGCGGCGAGCACCTGAAGCAAGCCTACACGGTGAAGCAGCGGCAGTTCACGGTGCTCGATCAGCGGCTCATCGAGCTCGGCCAGGCAGCTGCCCACCTCTCCGACCCTGCCGCGCTGCACCCTGCCGCGCTGTTGCGGCTGATCCAGGAAGCGATGCGCGGACGCGTCGCGCCGGAGGAAATCACCAAGCGCGCGATCTATCAGCGGCTGCCACCGCCCGAGGCGCCGATTCCCGACCTGCCGCAGGAGTATGTGGTCGCGAGCATCCGCTTCCCGGCCAAGGCGGGGCAGACCCCGGCCATGAACCGGCGCGTCGTCGACCTCATTCGCGAAGTAAGCCAACGGGTGCCGGTCGCCGTACTCCTCGACGAACCGGAGCTGCCGCACGCCTTCGACGATGGCGGGCGCGGCGTGTACCTGATCAATACTGCCGGGTCCACCGACAAGGCCAGGCTGGACAGGGTGCGGGCGATCGGCATGGCGAGGGCGATGATCGGAACCCTCAAGGGATATGTCGCGCTCGCCCCGTTCTTCGGTGTACCGTCGATGTGCATCACTGCGCCTCAGGCGGAAGATGCAGCCATGCTAGGCACCCTCGCGTTCGCGGCGGGGGAACTACAGTCGCCCTTCGTGCGCGCCACACTCGACGACACGACCACCGCCATCGCGGTCCGGTGGCTCGACAGCGTTCTGGACGGCCCCCCAGCGGCTGGTGGGCCCCGTGACACCGTGTGAAACAAATTCGATGAAGATCCTGTTCTCGATGCGCCACGCTGGCGCCCTGCGCAACTTCGCCTCGACCCTGCGCGAGCTTGCCTCCCGCGGCCACCACATCCATCTGCAGTTCATGATGCAGGACAAGATGGCCGACCCGAAGCTCCTGTGGGAACTGACGCACCAGTACCCCAACATCACCTACACCGATCCGCCGCGCAAGACACCGGCGCGCTTCTGGCTTACCTTCAGCCGCGCCCTTCGGTTCTCGGTCGACTACGTGCGCTATCGCGGTCCCGAGTTCAAGGACGCGCCGAAGCTCACCGAGCGTGCCCGCTCGCGGGTGCCGGCCTTGATGGCCAGGACGATCGATGTCTTCGGCGGGTCGGAAGGCGGCCGGCGCTTCCTGATCCGCGTGCTGCTGTACGCGGAGCGAGCGGTGCCCGCTGATCCGTGGATTGCCGGCCAGGTGCTGTCTGCTGCCCCGGACGTCGTGCTGGCCACTCCCGTCGTCGATCTCGGCTCGGATCAGGTGGACGTCGTGAAGGCCGCCATTGCGGCGGGCATTCCCACCGGAGTGCCGGTGCACAGCTGGGACAACCTCACGACGAAGGGCCTGGTGCGGGTGCAGCCCGACAGGATCTTCGTGTGGAACGAAGGACAGCGCGAGGAAGCGATCAAGATGCACGGCGTGAAGCCGGAGCAGATCGTCGTCACCGGCGCCATGGTGTACGACCAGTGGTTCGACCGTGCCCCGAGCACCACGCGCGAGGAGTTCTGCGCCAAGGTCGGACTCCGGGCCGACCGGCCGTTCTTCCTCTACCTCTGCTCGTCGCCGTTTATCGCCCCGAACGAGGCCGACTTCATCGTGAAGTGGATCGAGGCGGTGCGCTCAGCTCCGGATCCCAGGCTACGCGAGGTTGGGCTGCTCATCCGCCCGCACCCGCAGAACAACCAGCCGTGGCACCGGTTCGACGATCAGATCCGCGAGAACGTGGCGATCTACCCGCGTGAGGGTGGCAACCCGGTCGATGCGCCGCGCAAGAACGACTTCTACGACTCGCTCTATCACTCGGCGGCGGCAGTCGGCATCAATACCAGCGCACAGATCGAAGCGGGCGTCGTCGGCCGCCCTGTTTACACGGTCCGCTCGACGGAACACGCGGCGACGCAGGAAGGCACGCTGCACTTCAACTACCTCCTGAGCTACGAGGGTGGCCTCCTGCACGACGCGAGGTCGTTCGAGGAGCACGCCGTGCAGCTTGCCGGGGCGCTGGACCGCACGGCTGAGGACGAGGCGAAGCTGCGGCGATTCGTGCAGGCGTTCGTGCGGCCCAACGGCCTCGACACGCCCACAACCGCCATCATGGTCGAAGGGGTCGAGGCTCTGGGACAGCTGGGCAAACGCCGCCCACCGGTGCTGACGCCAGGGCTCGCGCTCATGCGAGGCCTGCTCTATCCGATGGCGGTTCTGGCGAAGATTGCCCGTACGTTCGGCCGCTTCTCGCGCAAGCGTGAACGGAACCTTCGTCCGCTGTCGGTAGCCGGCGTGCTCTTGAAGCCGGTGTTCTGGCTGCTCGATGCGATCTTCGCCTGGAAGCCCGCCCGCGCGTTTGTGAAGCGCTACATTCTGCCGCGGGTGATGACGCGCCTGACGCTGCTCGATGCGCCGACCGAGGAAACCGTCGCGATTCCGCGCATCATCCACAGGCTGTCGACGAGCGACAAGCCGATCGTGATCGGCCCGTGGTTGAGCGAGGTCGGCTTCGAGGTGCTCTACTGGATTCCGTTCCTCAACTGGGTGAAGACCTATCGGCCCTTCGACCCGGATCGGCTGGTCATCGTCTCGCGCGGCGGCGTGCAGGACTGGTACAAGGGCATCTCGAACCGCTACATCGAGCTCTTCGACTTCTTCTCGCCCGACGACTTCCGCAGGCTGAACGAACAGCGGATCACCGAGGGCAAGCAGAAGCAGCGGATGATGACCGAGTTCGACCGTCAGATCGTGAAGATGGTGCAGGTGTCGCTCGAGACTCGCGACGTCGAGGTGATGCACCCGATGTACATGTACCGCCTGTTCTACCGCTTCTGGAAGAACCAGGCGTCGGTGAACCTGGTCGACACCTTCTCGCTCTTCCAGCCGATGCCGGCGGTCGACAACTCGGACATCAGGCAGCAACTACCGGAGGAGTACGTGGCGGTCCGGCTCTACTTCAACGAGTCGTTCCCCGACACGAACGAGAACCGCAAGTTCGCGAACAACCTGATCGCCAGGCTGACCGAAAATGTCGACGTGGTGCTGCTTAACCCCGACGTGCGGGTGGACGACCACTGGGATTTCGAGTTCAGCGGCGACCTGCGCCGGCTGCATCACGTGAAGCACCTGATGACGCCGCGTACCAACCTCGGCGTGCAGACCAAGATCATCGCCGGTGCGAAGGCGTACATCGGCACCTACGGCGGGCTGTCGTACGTGGCGCCGTTCTACGGCGTGGACTCGCTGGCCCTCTACTCGAACCCCGACGGGTTTGCGATGCACCACCTCGAACTCGCCCTGCGCGTGTTCTCGAAGATGCGGCAGGGGACGTTCACCGCTCTGGACACGCGGTCGCTCGACCTCGTGGGCCTGGCAGCCGGCGCACGGCAGCCCTCGTCGCTGGTTCGATGAAGTACCTGTTCGTCCTCCAGTATCCGGGCTACCTGCGGTACTTCGACACGGTCATCAAGGGGCTGGTCGCCAACGGGCACACGGTGGCGACCGGCTACGATATCGCGCACAAGCAGCCCGAAGGAGTGGAGGCGCTCGCGGGCACGCCCATCGTCGACCTCGGCACCGTGCCCAAGCGAAGCTCCGAGTGGAACTCGCTCGCCCGAGGACTGCGCGGCACGATCGACTACGTCCGCTATCTCGACCCCCGCTTCCACGACGCCATCTACCTGCGCGACCGCATGCGGAAGGCGCTGCCGCCACTCATGGCGCCGCTGGGGCGGTTGAACACACTCAGCACGGCCACGACCAACCGCATGCTCGACGTCCTGCACGTGTGCGAGCGCGCGGTACCGCCAAGCGAGACGCTCACGCGCTTCCTCAAGCACGAACGGCCGGATGTCGTCGTGGTCTCGCCGCTTGTCACCGACCAGTGTCCGCAGGTCGACATGGTGAAGGCAGCGCAGGCGCTCGGTATTCCGACGGCCCTGGGCGTGGCGAGTTGGGATCACCTCACGACCAAGGGGCTGATGCGCATCGAGCCCGACCTCGTCCTCGTGTGGAACCCCCACCAGAAGGCGGAGGCGCTCGCGTATCACCGCGTGCACGAGGACCGGATCGTTGTCACCGGCGCGCAGCCGTTCGACCGCTGGTTCGGGCGCGCGCCGAGCCGCTCGCGCGAGGAGTTCTGCCGGACGGTGGGACTGCCCGCCGACCGGCCGATCGTGCTGTTCGTCGGCTCGACGGCGTCGATCTCGAACCCCGAGGCCGAGACGGCCTTCGTGCGCGAATGGGCGACACGTCTGCGGACCGAACTCGACAGGCGCGCCCTGAAGGTGAGCATCCTCATCCGCCCGCATCCCTACAACTCGGCGCACTGGCTGAATGCCGACATCTCGGACGTGGAGTACGCGGCCGTGTACCCGCGTCACGCCGCAAACCCGGTGAACGAGCGGGATCGCGCCGACTACTTCGACTCCATGTACCACAGCGTCGCGGTGGTGGGCATCAACACGAGCGCGATGATCGAGTCGGCCATCGTCGGCAGGACGGTGCACACGATTCTCGATCCGGCATTTGCCACCACGCAGGAAGGCACGCTGCACTTCCGCTACCTGCTTCCGAGCAATGGTGGCTTCCTGCAGGCGGCATCGAACCTCGACGAGCACGTCGCGCAGCTAGCCGAGACCGTTCGCGATCCCGAGGCGGGGCGTTCGGCCGTGGACAACTTCGTCCAGAGTTTCGTGCGGCCGCACGGGCGCACGACCGCGGCGACGCCGCTGGCCATCGGCGCGCTCGAGCGGCTCGGTGCGCGAGGCGACGTCCCGGCGATCACGATGCCGCGCCGCCTGTATCCCGTGCGGTTCATGCTGTGGTTGCTGACCTGCGCGGCCACCGGCTACAGTGACCCGCAGCGTCTCAAGCGGCAACTCGCGCTGAAGGCGAGCCGCTGGCGGAAGGAACGCGAGAGGAACCGCGAGAAGGCGGGGCGCAAGGCCACGAAACAGCAGGCCAAGCGCGAACAGCAGAAGGCATCATGAGTGCTTCGGTGGACCAACAGTCACAGCACATGCAGCTCCTACGGGCACGGCTTGCCGCCCTCCGCGAGTCTGCCGGCTTCCGCGCCTACGAGTACGTCCGCGAGCGCTACAGCGTCATCAAGGATCTCGAGGCACGGCGCCGCTCGCATTCGCATGCGCCGAGCGATTACTGGAGCGAAGAGTTATCCGGGTTCGAATACCTGCTCGACGCCTCTCCGCTCATCATCGAGAAGCTACGGCACCACACGTACCACGTGACCGGCCTGCGGGTGTACGACTACCGCACGAACCAGGACCGGGCGCGCCGCAAGTACGCAGACAAGCTTGCGGCGCTCGTCGAAGCGGCGGGCAGCCGGCGGCTGCTGGTGCCCGAGAGCCCGGCGCTTGGCGGATTCGGCCACATTATCGACGGTGAGATGTTCAACCTCGATACCCTGAAGTACTTCGAGGTGCTGACCGTCCTCGAGCGCGGCTCGGTGCTGCAGGAATTTCAGAACAACACGGACCGTCGCCTCGCCTGGGAAATCGGCGCGGGCTGGGGCGGGTTCCCCTACCAGTTCAAGACGCTCTGCCCGAACGTCACCTACGTCATCACGGACCTGCCGGAACTGTTCCTCTTCTCGGCGACCTACCTGATGACCGCCTTTCCGCAGGCACGCGTGCGCTTCTTCGGCGAGGTGCCGGCCGACCGGCTGTTCGACGACTGGCAACAGTTCGACTTCATCTTCATCCCCGACACGTTCCACCACATCGTTCGGCCCGAACGGGTGGACCTCACCATCAACATGGTGTCGTTCCAGGAGATGACGAGCGCCCAGGTGAGCGGCTACGTGCAGCGCGCATGGGAACTGAACTCTCCGTTCCTCTACAGCCTCAACCGCGACCGCTCGAACTACAACAACGAACTGGTCAGCGTCCGCGAGTGCATCGGCCGACACTTCTGGCCGCGCGAGTACACGGTGCTGCCGGTCGGGTATCAGAAGATGCTCGACGAGGAACCGGGGCCGCCCGAGCGTGAGTACAAGCACGTCATCGGCTGGCGCCGCGTGACCACCGGAGCAGCAGGGGCCACCGCCACGGAAGCAGGGCCACCCGCCTGAAGGCGGGCACTGCGGGTGCCCTGTTGTTGTAGTGCCCACCTTCAGGTGGGCGCGCTCAGGACGGCGGACGCCCTCGTCGCTCGAGCCACAGCCATGTCCACTCGGGATCGCGAGGCTGCGATGGCGTCATGCGCAGCGCCTGGCTGCGCATCTGCTCCATGAGCGGTTCACCCTCGTACTGCTTGCCGCCAAGGTCCTCGAAGCGATCCGTCCACTCGATGTGCCGCTCCCAGGCGGTGTCTTTCACCTGATACCAGAGCTCGACGTCGCGAACTGCCCACGCGGCCACGAGACCGACGACGACGACCTGGACGGGGACCCGCTTGAGGGCGCCGGCGATCCGCGACTCAGCCAGTCGAGCAAGGGCCAGATAGAACAGCATCGCGTAGCCGATGCCCACGGGCAACCCGATGCGGTCGCGCGCGTAGAACGCGCCGAGGCCGCCGCCAAAGATCATGAGCGAGACGCCAAGCGCGGCCACCTGTCGGTCGCGCGTGCCCGTGTCACTGCGGCACCACACGACCACCAATGCCGTCGTACTGACCGACGAGATCACCTGCAGCCACTGCCACGGTTCGGTGACGCCGCGAATGAGACTGTAGAGGAACGCGTAGATCCCGGCCCGCGGCTCGGCCGCCACCACCGCACCAATGTTCGCGATGACGTTGTAGATCCAGAACAGGTATGGCGCGTGCTCGAAGATGTTCTCGAGGTCCTCGGGCGCCGCCTGCGAGAACCCGAGGCCCGTCTCGCCGTGCGTCAGCCCCAGTTCCTCCTGGTTGCCGATGGTGAAGCGCACGCACAGATAGACGCCGAGCGCGACCCACGTGCCGAGCGTCGCACGTTGGCTCGCGCCCCTGGCGCGCCACAGGCGCAGCACGGTGATGATAAGCGGCGTGAGCAGCCCGAACTCGATGAGGAACATACCCGCGAACGCCAACGGCGGAATAACCCAGTCGAACTGGCGATCATCGCGCAACGCCAGCCAGGCGGTCGTCAGCACGATGAGGATGGAGAGGCTGTGATGATTCAGCGGGAAGAACGAGAACAGGATCCTGGTACTCGGCAGCCCGAGCAGGCACAGCAGCGCCACTCCAGCCGCGAACGCACGCGCACGGCTGGCCGGCTGCAGAATCAACAGGAACACCAGTTGAATCGCCGCGAACTGCGCGAGGACGAAGAACTTGTAGAACCAGAGATGCAGCCCCGCGACGCTGTACATCGCCTTCACGACGATCGTGAACAGCGGGCGGTACTCGACTCCTGCCGTGAACGCACGGTAGATCGTGGCGGTCCACCACCAGGTCTGGGCTTCGAGGAGCACCCGGTGCAGGTCGACGAGGGCGAACGGCACGCGGCTGAACGGGATGGCGTAGAGCAATGCGCTCGCCACCGCCACGCAGGCGGCGTACACGACGAGGGTCGAGCGGGCGCCTTCACGCAGGCGCAGGAGCATCACGTTCATCTGGGAGAAGCGTGAATCTTATCCCTCAGCTTCATGGCGAGCAATAAATCAAAAGTTATTCTGCACGCCGATTCTCGGAGTGTCAGGGCGTGGAATTGGCGTCGCGTCGCTCGACGAACCGCGCGCCGAGGATGAGCGCATCAACCCAACCGTTCTGCAGGTGCAGCAGCGCGTCTGCGGGCGAGCCGACGATCGGGTGGCCATGCCTGTTGAACGACGTGTTCACCAGCACGCCCACCCCGGTCCGCTGCTTGAAGGCGCGCAGCACGGCGTGCAGCCATGGGTTCCCCGCCGCCGTCACCACCTGCGGTCTCATGGTTCCGTCGATGTGCACGACAGCCGGTACAGTGGCGTGCGCATACGGCGTCGCCGTCACGGCAAACGTCATGTAACGGTAGTCGGTCGACCCATGCCAGTACAGGTGCGCATCGTCGTCGAGCACGATCGGGGCGAACGGGACGAACCACTCTCGCCCCTTCAGCAGCGCGTTGATCCGCTCCTTGATACTGATATCGCGTGGGTCGGCGAGGACCGAGCGGTTGCCAAGCGCGCGCGGCCCCATCTCGAGCCGTCCCTGGAACGTACCGATCACGATGCCGGAGGCGAGCTTTTCTGCAGTGACTTCGGCCGACTGACTGCCGCAGTCGACGACGCGGCATCGATCGCGGCTGCCCTCGAGCACGGAGCGGATCTCCTCGTCGTGATACGAATGCCCCAGATACGGACTTCCCAAGGCGACCGGCGTGTGCACGGCTCCTTCGTGGAACAGCGCTTCCATGGCCGCGCCGGCCGCCAGGCCTGAATCGGGCGAATCAGGAAAGATGAAGAAGTCCTCGGGGGCGAGTCCGAGCGTGTCCCGAATGGCGGCGTTCGCCTTGACGTTCAGCATGACGCCGCCGGCCGCCGCCACCCTCTTCTGCCCCGTGATCGCGAGTGCCTGTCGCGTGAACTCGAGCATCACCTCTTCACAGAGCGCTTGGGCGTGGTGCGCCACCTGTTCCGGCGACGTCACAGCGAGCAGACGCTCGTAGTCCGCGGCCTGCCGAATCGATGAAATCGGGTTGTCCACC
The DNA here is from genome assembly GCA_943328785.2 of Bifidobacterium breve. Lineage (GTDB taxonomy): Bacteria > Acidobacteriota > Vicinamibacteria > Vicinamibacterales > CAVVIG01 > CAVVIG01. The sequence goes on along the minus strand of CALQBJ020000018.1, from coordinate 19,043 downwards.
GCCTTGTCTGGATGCACCGCGTTGTAGTCGCGGAACTCCCAGCCGGGGTCGCCCTGCAGCACGCCGTCGTGCACCGTAATCAGGCCCGCGAATGGGTTCGGGGATCCATCCGCACGTCCAGCGGCGGCTAGGCCCATGGTCTTGAACTCGCCGTCCACCGGCACAAAGCCAAGGGCCTCGGTCACCGCCTGATAGAAGGACCCGATGCTGGCCCCGCGCCGGCTCGAGCGCCGAAGGTCGAGGCGCCCGTCCGGGTGCCCGTGACTAATCGTCGCCGACAGGCCATCGCCCTTGCCGTCGAGCGTCAACACGCACGCCTCGTCGAACCCTGAGAACCGGAACGCCGATGCCGCATGCGCACGATGGTGCTCGACGTAGTAGCACTTCATGCGCGGATGGAAGAAGCCCAGTTCCTCGAGCTCCTTGACGAACTGCAACGGATGACGCGATTCGAATCCACGCCACTGCCAGTCGAGCGGCGTGCCGTCCATGTTCAGGCCTGGTGGGATCACCGGTGCCGAGACCGAAGGATCCACAGGCTCGGCCACCGTGGAATGCAGGCCCGCCATGCCCACCACGGCGTAGCGCCGGTGATGGGTGAACATCGGCTTCTTCGCGGAGAAGGCGAACAGGTCGATGTCCCTGCCGCTCAGCCCGCAGAACTCGAGCGCCACGCGGATCGCCTGGATCGGGAAGCCGTAGTAGTGCTTGATGCGGACGACACGCTCCTCGGCCAGGGAAAACACAATCCCGTCAGGCGTGCAGATGCTGACGGCGGCGTCGTGCGACCAGTGCACGCCAAGGGCGACCGGACCACGAATGCGAAGGGTCATGATGGTGACGTCAGACGGCAGGGTCGACGACGAAGGGCGATCCCGTGAGGATGCCGTCGCAGATGCAGTCGAGTCCGCCGTGGCGTCCGGGCGCGAGAGCACCGAGGTCGGGCGCGGCCAGGAAGAACCGCTTCCTGCCGTCGGCCTGTATGAAAGGCAATTGAATCATCCGTCGGAAGAAGAAATGCCACGCATAGCGCAGCGCCCGGTCGCGGAGAGCCGCGGAGAGCCGCGGCGCATCGACCGCCTCGTCGAGCAGCCGGTGGTACGACTCGGCGGACACCGCGTCCATCGAGAAGCCCTTGTTTCGAATCCACGCTTCCCCAGCCACGACCACCGGGACTCCGCGCGCGGCAATCTCGATGCCGGTCTTGGTGTTGTAGATGAGGGCGGCCCGGCTCGCCTCGATCAGTTCGTACGTGCTCAGCGGGCTCTCCGGTCCGATCACGAAGACGTTCGTGGGCAGCGTCGTGTAGCGTGCGGCGAGTTCCTGCTGGACGGTCTGGCGGCTCGGCACGCTGCCGCTCACCTCGGCGGGATGCACGCGGATGACGAGTTGCAGCGCCGGGCGCGTGCGGAAGTACTCCACGGTGTCCACAAGCCAGTCGATCATCGTGTCGAATGCATTCGAGCCGTAGTGCAGTCGCGCATCCCAAACGACGGACGTGAGCAGAGCGAACACGGGCCTACCCGGATCGGCGCCGATGGCCTGCAGCAGCCCGGGGCCGAGTTCAGCCGGTTCAGGGTGGAACCAGATCCAGTCTTCGCGCCCGGTTCGACGGCCCTCCAGGTAGCCTTCGATCCGTGCCCGCACGGCAGGTGTGAGCTCGAGCTGCTCCCACGTGGAGACCGGCTCGTCGATCATCGTGTGGTGGTACGAGTCGCCGTGACTGAAGATGAACGAGTTGGCCCGGTACGCGGGGTTCCAGTTGACGACGCGCACGCCGCGGCTGCGGCAGACCTCGCCGACGATACCCTGCGGTACGTAAATCCCGTGGTGGAAGCAGACCACGTCGTATCGGCGTCGGTCCAGAAGCCGCTGCACGACCCGCGCGGTGAGGATCGACGCGTGCAGGTACCGCCGGAGTACCGGTTCGGCGCCGGGCTCGCCCGCGAGATCGCCACGCGCGAAATAGCGCAGCGCCCCGGCGAGCGCATGCTCCCCAAGGCGGAGACCATCCATGTCGAACGCCGGAATCCCTGACATCGGTACCGACGCCGCGACGTCACGCGCCCAGTCCATCGTCTCGTCATCGAGCAGGGAGCCGTAGGTGAAGACGTCGAGGCCAAGTGGCTGCACGCACGCCGACCCGCGCGAGAAGCAGCGGTCGCACCGCGGCTGCCGGCCAGTTGCAGGAAACTCCGAGACGAGGTGCCCGAAGTCCGATTGCTGGCACGCCGGGAGCACGCCGTCGCAAATCAGGCTGTCAACGACGGCGCCACGCAGGGTCAGCGAGGCAGCCAGCGTCGTTTCAACCAGCGAGCCCAGTGAATAGCCCGCCGTCCCGGTGGCCATCAGCACGCGATGCGCGCGCGCATCGCCGAGTGCGACGGCGCGGGCATTTGCCCACGGCGCAGGATCACGTGACAGCAGAGCGGACCACGTATGATCCCAGTCAGGTGGCGACGATTGATCTAGCGTAGGCGTCTGCGTCACAGCTTGCGTCTATCGGGAAGTATAGCGTAGCCTCAACGGTTCCTCGCGTTGTCGCGTTGTCGTCGCCCTCGGGTGCCAACTTAATCGCTTGTCTCGTCGCCGCCACCACTCATTAATGCCACTGAAACTGCTTTTCGTACTCAGGTCTAGTGCTCACTTCGCCTATCACGCGACGACGCTCGATCATCTGGTTCGCGGCGGGCACCAGGTCTCTGTACTCTTCGACAGAGACCCGAAAGGCACAGCCGTCCCTGGCGACCGCGGGCTGCGCCACTGGCTGCGCCAGAGCGGATCCCGCGTCGAGGTGGCCCGAGCCCTGCAGCGGCGAAATCTCTGGCGAGCGCTGCTCTTCCATGCGCGTGAAGCGCGGGCATACGCCAGCTATCGCCGCCGGGGACCCGAGTTCGAGTACTACCGTCACCGCACGCAGGGGTCCCTGGCGCGATGGCTCAACCGCTTCTCGAAAACGACAATTGGGGATGCCATCTTCAGGGCCCCCCGGACGGATCGACTGCTGAAACTGGTGGAGCGTCTGGTCCCGGCCGACGGAACGATCGTCGCCGCGCTCCGCGCCATGCAGCCCGACTGCGTGATCGCATCACCGACCAACATGAGCTTCGACGAAGAGGTCGAGTACATCAAGGCGGCGAAACAGCTCGGCATTCCGACGATTGTCCCGGTGCTCAGTTGGGACAACCTCAGCACCAAGGGGCTGGTGCCGATCTGCCCGGATGTGCTGCTGGCTTGGCATCACGGGCACCAGCGTGATGCGCGGGTCTATCACGGCATCGCAGCTGACCGCGTCGTCATTTCCGGGTCGCCGTTCTTCGACAAGTGGTTCGACGACCAGACCCCGATTGCGCCGCGCGCCACGGTCTGCAGCCGTCAGGGGCTCGACCCATCGCGGCCCTATCTGGTCTATCTCGGCTCGTCCACCAACATCGCGCAGAACGAGGCCTGGGTCGTCGTCCAGATGATGAAGGCCCTGCGTAAGCGGCCGGCGACCGCTGACCTGCAGGTGATCTTCAAGCCGCACCCGGCCAACAGTCCGGACAGCCGCGTGCTCGCCCGTGCGGGAGTGACGATCTGGCCGCGCGAGGAAGGCCTGCCCGACACGCCCGAAGCGGCACGGCGCTTTCGGGACCTGCTGCACCACGGCGTGTGCGCCATCGGCATCAACACGACAGGGATGGTCGACGCCGTGCTCTGCGATCGCCCGACGATCGCGCTGCGTGTCGACGCGTATCGGCGCACGCAGGAGGACACCGAGCACTTCCAGCGCATGCTGCAGTCGAAGGCCATGTACTTCGCCGAATCGATGAAGCAGATGGCCACGCTCGTCGACCGGTGCATGCAGGGGGAGGACACGAAGTCTCAGGACCGCGAGCGGTTCGCACGCACATTCGCCCGCCCCAGGGGCATCGGCGCCCAGGCCGGCGAGGCGGCCGCGCTGGCAATCGAGATGACCTGCGCGCGGAAAGCGCCGGTGGAGATCGCGGCGGAGCTCGACCGGCTGCTGAATTCGCGCCCGGCCCCGGTCAGGCCAGTGGTGGCAGAGTGGGCACAGAGCGAACCCGCCCCCGCGGCCGCTCCCGGGTCGACGCATCCGGAAGACAGGCGCGTCCTGCCAGACGTCGAGCAACTCGAGGAACAGGCGCGCCTCTACGCACGGCACTTCAGCGCGCACCTCTCGGTCGATTCGGTGCCGGTCGTCATCGGTGTCCCGATGCACAACAACGGCACGTTCCTGACCGAGGCGCTGACCTCAATCCTTGCCCAGGATTTCCCGAACTTCGGCCTCTTCCTGTTCGACGATGCCTCGACCGACGACACGGCGGCGGTGGCCAGACGCTTCGCCGAACGCGACCCGCGCGTCGTCTACGAGCGGAGCGACGGACGGAGCGGGATGGTCGAGGCCTGGCGCCAGACCTACCTGCGCGCGCGCAGGCGTTTCCCATCGGCCCGCGACTTCGCCTGGGCCAGCGCTCACGATCGGTGTGATGCGCGGTGGCTTGGCGCGCTGGTCGCCGTGTTCGAGGAGCGACCGAAGGTGGTGCTCTCCTATCCGCTCGTGCGTCGCATGGATCCGAGCGGCAAGCTGCACCACAGCATCGAGCCGACACACTTCGACAGCTCCGGCATGAACGTATTCGACCAGCGGTGGGAGCACTTCTGCCGCACGCTGATCGGCTCGGGCAACATGGTCTATGGGCTCATTCGGGTGGCGGCACTGGAGCGGACCGGCATCTTCCGCCCCGTGATCTTCCCCGACCGGCTGCTGATGGCCGAGCTCTCCATCGAGGGAGAGATCCACCAGGTCAACCAGGAGCTGTGGTTCCGCCGGCAGACGGCGGTCTCGAGCGTCGAGCGGCAGCGCCGGACCCTGTTTGGTCCTTCGGTGCCGTTGGCCGCCCAGGTCCTAGCGCTGCTGATGCACCTGCGTTACCTCCACCCCGCGCTAAAAGCGGCCCGCAGCCAGGCTGGTGACCGGCGACGCGCGCCCTGGCGATCGATGCTGACGTTCGCCCGCTTCGAGCTGCAACGCAAGTGGGTGAAGCTCAGGCTGAAGCGCCAAGCGCTGCCGGCGGCGGCCCCGCCCAAGGCCGAACGTGCACCCACCGCACGCACCGACGACCCGAGAACCGGAGGGACGCAGCTGACCGGCTGAGCGTCAGGTACGTCCGAGCGCCCGGTCCATGGCCTCGAAGGCACGCGCGCGCAGGGCTGTATTCGGCGAACCGGGAGGATACGGCTGCGTCGCCCGGTCGAGCGCCTCGGCGAAGCTGTCAGTGCTGTCGAGCGCGACCACGATGCAGAACGGTCGGACTTCCGCGGGCAGCCGTTCGTACAGCGCGCGCGGCAGCAGCACCCATGTCTGCGTCGTGATCGCGTCGAGGATCTTCGTCTTGAACCCGAACCCGTAATCGGACAGCACGGCGATAGCCCTGGCGCGGGCGGAGAGCGCGATCGGATCCGGCACGAACCCGAGGTGCTCAATCCCTTTCGGCAGCCGCAGTGTGGCACTCAGGGCCTCTGGCCACATCGTGCGAACGGCCAGGTTACCGGTGACCGCAAAGCGCCACGGCGACTTCTTGTGGCCCCACCGGAAGCCGCGCGCCAGCCGGGTGAAGTTCTGGAGTGCGTCGAGCGTGAACGGCTTGATGGTATTGCTCGTCGAGAGCATGCAGAGGCACAGCGGCTCCTTCACCGCGTCCGGCCCCTCTTGCTCGAACAGCCGTGGCGTGAAATACGGCACCGTCACCGCGCGACGACCCGCCAGCCGTCGCCAGTAGCGGTCGGTCTCCCAGTCGGAAATGCTCAACAGGACATCCGCGGCTCGCGCGCACGCGTAGTCGAGCCGGAGCCGGTGCCACGCGTCGCGCAGGTCGGCCCGCAATTGTCCGGGCTCCTCGTGCGAATACGGGTACCGCCGGTGCGCAGACCACAGGTGGAGCCGCTGGAGGCACTCCGCGTTGATGGCACGCACCAGCCGCCGGATCTTCGGAGCCCTGCGCCTCAGGACGTCGAGCGCACGCGGATAGAGCGGCAGCTCGAACACGGCCGCATCGAAGCCGCCAAGCTTCAGTGCCTCGAGCTCCCGAGAGACCGCCTCATCGGAACGGTCTTCTGCAACGATGGTGTGGACCTCGCATCCGCGGGCCTCGAAGTACTCGGTCCGCCCCATCGTGTCCTTGCCGCTGCCGAGAAAACGATGATGCGCCTTCTCCAGACTGTCGGGAACGACGTGGATGATGCGAGACATGGGGAGCGTCATCGAGTCCGCGCGGAGCGCCAGCGATCCCTGACGGCGAGCGCGGCCCGCCCAACCGCGCCCAGACAGCGAATCAGGCGGTACCCCTCGTCGAGGTCCGAGTAGCGTCGCTCCGCACGCGACAGGGCGAGGCTACGTTCGTCCTGTTCGTCCTTCAGTTCCCGGCGAAGCTGCTCGACAGTGCGCGTCAGCCGCTCCACGTCCACGTCGCGATGCGTCGACGGCGGGGCGGGGCGGGCGTCACGATCGGCGTAGGCGCGTCTCAGCCCTCTTCTGACGAAATCCACCGCGGGATCGGGCGCCTCCGGACCAAGGGTTTCGAACTCCGCCACGAGTGCCTGCTTGAATTTCGAGAGCGAGCGCTCGTAGTAGAGCATGGCCAGGAGCATCCGGGCGTCGCGCCCGACGTTGCCGCACTCTGGCGCAGGTTGCGCCAAATGTCGCAGGAAGCAGGTGGTGTGCGACGTGTACGGGCGTCGCCGCTCGTAGCCGTCGCGGAACAGGTTCCTCATCTGGCGAGACACGATGGCATTCTGATCGAGCGAGGTGAACGTACCACGACGGAAGCGCTCCGCCCGCTCGACGTAGGCCACCGAACCGTGAAGGTTCACCTCCGCCACGAGCAACCGGTCCGGCAGGATCTCGTCGCGCATGATACCGCAGGCCTCGAGCGCGCTGCGGCGAAACAGGCCGTAGACCGCGTTGCCGGCGCCCATCTCGGAAAAGACGGCGCGCGCCAGTCGGTCGGGTGTGGATAGGCCGGTCGTGTCAATGGCCGGAGGGGCTGTGCCCGTGCGTGTCCCTTCGAGGTCGACGAGTTCGGTCCTGGCGTGCGCCAGCACCACGTCTGGGTTGGCCTGCAACGTCGCGTGGAGCGTCTCCAGCCAGCCCGGCGACGACCAGTCGTGATCGCTGTGCCACGCGAAGTACTCCGGTTGGAATGTCTCGAAGGCGAGGCGTGCCGCGCGCCGCCAGGCCTCGATCATGCCCAGGCGCTCACCAGCACGCTGACAGGCGATGCGCGAATCTGCGGCGGCATGACGCTCGACAATCGCGAACGAACCGTCGGTCGAGGCGTCGTCCAGCACGAAGATCCCGATGTCCCCTCGTGTCTGCGCGCGCAGGCTCCCGAGCGCCTGATCGAGGAAACGCCCCCCGTTGTGCACCGGCACCGCAATCGCAATCGCGTGTTGCGCCACGGCAGTCATGCCCCCGTCGTGTCGAACACCCGGCGCACCGCGTCACGCAGCGATGCCCGCGTCGCGAGCGGCTCATCATCAGGTGCGCATGCCGCCCGGTACACAGTGTGGGGCAGGCTCAGATCGGAGAGGTCGTGTATCTCGGTGCCGGCAAGCAGATCGACGAGCGACCGGCGGGCATCCGCGCCGAGGGTGCCCAGCACGAGCAGACGGGCGGCGCCTGCCACCCGAGCCCTCGCCAGTTGCCGACGCAGCGACGACTGGTCGAGCCTGAGGTGGACGATCTCGCTGTCGCCCGAGCGACGCGCCCACTCGAGCACGCGCTGGCGACCCGTGCGGCTGAGCGGCGACTCGCCGGCAATCGGCCCGCTCACCACGATGCCTGGGCGCCGGGCCCCGAAGGCGTGACGGCGCGAGGATGTCGAGGCCGCCTGCAGCCATTCGATCGCGCGGGACGAGCCTGACTGGTCGTTTGTATTCACAGGGTGTGGCGGCAACGGCCATTGCCGCAGATCCACCAGCTCCATGGGTCCACAGATCACCTCGAGGTCGCGTCGCAATGATGGCTCGAGGAATCCTGGCACGAACAGGCGTGCGTACGCGCGGAAACGCTCCTTGCGCAGCTTTGGCTCGAGGGCCGCGATCGACCGGCCCTTGAAATCAATCACGCCGCTCTTCACCCCTGCCGTGTCGGCGACTCGCATCAACGCATCGAGATCTTCGGCGCTGCAGTACACCCGCGTCAACCTGCCCACATTAAGGATCAGCAGGCCTTCCGCCGGAATCGTCGGGGCCTGCGTTCGGCGAAGGCGCGCCCATCCGGCCAGTTCGCCTGACGCGCGGGCCAGTTCGAGCAGCGAGGACGCGAGCGGAAGCGTCAGGCGCGGAGGGAATGAGGTCGCGAGGGCACCCACGCCGCGCACAGCAATCCGCCCCGTGGCCCGTGCGACACGGCCGAGCCGCTCGACAGGATACCAGGCGCTGTCGCGATGAAGCCCTGAGGCGAGCCCCAGGCGGCGCTTGCCCAGCACGCCTTCACAACTGAGGGTATGCGCCCGTCGAAGCTGGTTGGCCAGAGTCAGCTTGCCGGTGACGTCGTGCTCGATGAAGAGGTCCGGATCGTAGAACACACGCTGGCGGCGACGCGGAGTCACCACGCGATACCACTCGAGAACCGCCTGTTCTTCCATGAAGTGCATGGCGGAGCCGGCCATGCCGAGCGCCGGGTCGAAGCCTCCGCAGCGCACCAGCAGCTCGCGGCGCACGCCGAGATTCCCGCCAGATACCCCGCCGCGCAGGGTCCACCCGGCAGCGTGTGCGTACTTCCGGGTCTCGAATCGATCGTCGAACCAGGACGGTTTCGCCGTGGTGTGGAGCGGGTAGACAGGGCCACCAAAGAAGTCAGGCGACTGCTCACGCAACACCCGCTCGATCCGCGCGAAGTAATGCGGCGGCAGCACCGCGTCGTCGTCCAGATAGAGGACATACGGCCGCGTGGATGAGGCGAGCCCGCGGTTGCGGGCGTGGCTCAGTCCGACCCGCCGCTCATGGCAATAGCGCACGGTGGACGTCGCGGTCAGGCGCGAGGCGCAGACAGCCGCGGTCTCGTCGGTTGACCCGTTGTCCACGACCAGCACCTCGACATCGAGCGTGTGCGCCGCCTGCCGCGCGAGCGAATCGAGGAGCCGTGCGAGCTGACACTGCCGATTGCGCGTGCAGATCACCACGCTCAGCGAGAGCGGGAGCCGGCCGTTGGACGACGGGGGCTGCTGGACGTCCGGGCCGATCGCCCGCAGCATCCGCGCGCGCCTGGCAGCAAGCTCGTCAGGCGTCCACACGTCCTTGTCGTGGGCACTCGTGTTGAAGAACCACTTCGGGGCACGCGGCCGCTCATCTCCTTCAGACGCAGCGGCAGTCCCGGAGCTCGCGGCACCTCTGTTCACGGCAAGCCGGCCGAGCGCCTCGGCGAGAGCCGCGATGGCGTCGCCGCGCGGCTGGAACTGCTCGCGTGCCCACGCCTGCAGTCTCGACGGATTTCCGGAGCTGTCGGCGTGAAGTGCGTCGTGCAGGTCGGCTGCCGAGCCGATGTCTGAGACCAGGGCACACCAGTCGTAGCGCAGCAACTCGGGCACCGGCGCTGGAGTGATCGTGTTCACCGGCTTGCCCGCCAGGGCCGCCTCGATCAGCGTCGTGCTGAACGATGACATCACGCGATCGCTCGCCAGTGTCCACTCTCGGACGCTGCAGTCCTTGATCACGTGCAGACGCGGGGCTGGCACCCCAACGACCTCGGCCACCAGCGACTGAAGGGCGTCGGTGTCGGTCGACGGCCGCGGCCGGAGAATCACCTCCCACCCGCTCTCGCGCGCAACGTCGTTCAGCCAGGTGACCACCGTCTTCAGACTGGCCTGGCAGTACTCGCGCAGCGTTTCGAGCTGGTCCGCGGTGATGCCGGTCTGCCGCTCCTCGAGCTGCTTGAGCGTCTTCTGCTTGGCGAACGCCCAGCGGTAGTTCTCGGGGAAAAACAGCCACGGCCTGTCCGCGTCGAGAGCGTGCCGCGCCGCAAGGTGGGTGCGGTCCGGGAAGGCCCGCCGATACGGCACCTGATACAGCGCGAACGCGGGATTTCCGGTGAGCAGCGCGTGGGCCTCTGGAACGCCCTGCTCGCGAAGCTCGTGCTGGTGCGCCACGGTCCACGCGACGTGAGGCACACGCTGGCGCGCCACCTCACCACGCACCCGCTTCAGCGCCTTGTTGGCCTGATAGAGCACCTGCTCCCATCGCAGGTCGACGAATGCCGCGCCGGGCCAGGTCCTGACGTACACGGCCGTGCCCGGATCATCGGCCGAATAAAAAAAAGGGACGACGACCAGCGACGGCTGCAGTCCAGCGGTGACCCGATCGACGTCCCGGTAGTAGTTGGCGATCTCGACCGTGAGCCCAAACCGGCGTTCGAGCTCGATGGCACCGCACACGGCGACGTCCAGCTCGCGATCGACGTGCTCGACCAGCCACAGGACGTCGACCGGTCTGCGCGGAGTCATCGTAAGTGCCATGTCGCGTGATGTGGGCAGGAGAGCGCGAGCCGAGATTGTACTCCACGAGTGCCGACACCCTGGCGATCCGCGCTGGCAAGCGACGGGGTCTTTTGATTAAATTGCAGTCCATGGCTGACACCTCGGCGCTGGCGTATCTCGCCTATCAAAAGGTCCTGCAGGACGTCCTCGAACTCCGGGACCTCGCAGCATCCGACCTGCCAGGCACCGCACGACCGAGCAAGTACTGGGAGGAAGAGCTCCAGACCTTCGACTACCTGCTCGAGGCGACGCCGCGCATCATCGCCAAGCTGCGCCACCACTGCTTCCACATCACCGGCGTCCGCAGCTACGAGTACCGCAGTGAGCAGACCTCACGACGGCGCGCGATTGCCGCGCGCCTCGAGGCGCTCATCGGGATCGGCGGGCGCGACCTGCTGGTGCCGGAGTCTCGTGAACTCGGTGGGTTCGGCTTCGAGATCGACGGCGCACTCTACAACCTCGACACCTTGAAGTTCTTCGAGGTGAACATCGGGCTCCAGCGGATGGGGGTGATAGAGCGCCTGAAGACATCGGTCGAGCGCCAGCTCGTCTGGGAGATCGGCGGAGGCTGGGGCGGCCTCGCCCGGCAGTTCAAGATGGTTGTCCCGAACGTCACGTGGGTGATCACCGACTTCCCCGAGCTGTTCCTGTTTTCGGCCACCTACGTCGCCACGCTGATCCCGAATGCGCGCGTCCTCATCTACCGCGGCCCCAAGGACGACGCGGCGCTGGCCAACTGGCGCGAGTACGACTTCATCTTCCTGCCAACGGTCTTTCCGAACGTCGTTCCTCCGGCCCCGCCTGCTCTCACTATCAACCTGGTCTCGTTCCAGGAGATGACCGATGCGCAAGTATCGGCATACGCGAAGGCGGCAGCGGACGTCGGGACACGGGCGATCTACAGCCTCAATCGCGATCGCTCGTTCTACAACACGGAGCTCGAGAACGTGCGGCTGCGGCTGGCGGAGCAGTTCGAGCTGACGGAGGTGCCGCTGCTCGAGACAGACTACACGTCGGCCCTCTCGAACAGGCCGCATCCCCCAGCCGTGGAGATGCCAGTCCAGGAGGGCAAGGAGGACACGCGGTATCGCCACATCTACGGCGTGCCCAAGGGCGCCGTCGCCGGCGACGACCGCTCGCCCCGGGCGCTCGGCCCTGACGCCGATGTCCGGGTCGTCTTGGGTCTCGTGGCGCACGATCACGCCAGAACGCTCGGCGAAGCGGTCAACTCCCTGCTGGCCCAGCATCTCGAGGACTTCCGGCTCGTGATTTACGACGATGCCTCGACAGACAAGACCGCGGTAATGGCGGGCCGGCTGACGCGCCGCGACGAGCGAATCGTCTACGTGCGCGGCCAGACGCACCTGGGGAGCGTCGCGGCACGACGCCGCGTGTTCGAGATCGCCGCCAAGCGGTTTCCGACGATGCAGTATTTTTCGTGGGCGACCGATCGCGACTTCTGGTCCCCGTCGTGGCTGAAGCTCCTCGTCGAGCGCCTCGACGCGGATCAGCAGGTGGTGCTTGCGTATCCGTACACCGTGCCCATGTCGCCGTCGGGCCAGCCCGAAACGGGAGCGGCGCCCCTGGCGGTGGACACCACCTCGCTGTCCGACGCACGTGAGCGATGGCAGCTGATGCGGCGGCGACCGGCCGTGGCTGCCGATATGGCCATGGGGCTCGTACGGGTCGACGCGCTGCGGCGCGCGGGGGTCCTGCGCGGCGTGCGTTGTCCCGAGCAACTCTTGACGATGGAGCTGGCGCTGCAGGGCCAGGTTGCCCAGGTACGACGCAAGCTGCTGTTCCGGCGACGGCCGGAGAAGCGCGACCCGCAGTCGCCGGCCCAGGCTGCTGAAGCGCAGGGTGCGCTGGCGAGCCTTCCCTGGTGGCTGGGACACGCCGTGGCAATCGTGACGGCCTACGGCGTCCGGCACACGCTGCCGCAGGTCGGCTTCGGCGCTGCTGTCAGGCTTGCGGCGGGATATATGCACGGTCACTTCGGCGACCGCCGTACTGCGTTCGTCCGGAAATATCGCGCGGCGCTCGCCGCGGCCGGCAAGGGCGCCGGCGCCGGCGCCTCCTGAGCAGACGACGTGGCCGGCACGCAGCACCTTCCCTCGCCCCGCGTCGTGATCGGCGCGCCTGTGTACAACCACGAGCGCGAGTGCCGGACGGCCATCGAGTCGATCCTCGCGCAGACCTTCTCCGATTTCCGACTGCTGATCGTCGACGACTGCTCGACCGATGCCACGCCCGCGATCGCGGCCGATTACACCGCGGACCCCAGAGTGACCGTCATCCGTAACGTGCGTCGCCTGGGCATGATCGGCAACTGGCGCCGTGCGTTCGACGAATGCGTCACCCGGTGGCCAGAGGCGCAGTACTTCGCGTGGGCGAGCGACCACGACCTGTGGGAGCCGCGGTGGCTCGAGCGGCTGGTCGCGGAACTCGATCGCGCACCAGCGGCCGTCTGGGCCTACCCGCTCAATCGCCGGATCGACGTCGAAGGCGTGGTGGTCGACAAGACGTCGTGGAGCTTCGAGACCCGCGGCCTCGCGTCCCGCCGCGAGCGGCTCCAGCAGTCGCTACGCTACATGTCGGCCGGCAACATGATCTACGGCCTCGGTCGCGTGGAGGACATCCGCGCCTGTGGCGTCTTCAGGCACGTGCTCATGCCCGACCGTCTGCTGCTCGTGGAACTCGCGCTCCGCGGTGAGTTCCGGCAGGTGCCTGAGGTGCTGTGGTTCCGTCGATGGTACGGCGCGATCTTCAGCCTCGCGCGGCAGCGTCGTGCGTTCTTTCCTGACGGCCGGCCGCTCTATGCCCTGGTTCCCTGGTGGATCAGCCATGCCGTCGTCGTCGCGTGGCTCTATGGCGTGCGCGGCGAGAAGAGACCGGCGGTCTCGAAGGCGCAGGGACTCGGGTTTTCAGTGGTGGCGTTCTTCGTAGGCGGGTACTACAACCTGGGCCAGCAGCTGAAGCAGTTGCGCATGGACCTGCTCGAGCGGCTCACCTTCCTGAAGCCGGTCTACGAGGCGCTGCACATGCTCGGCGTGGACAAGGTGAAGCGCCGGACGCACAAGCTTCAGAAGCGCTGGTCCAAGCAGGTCGGTCTGGCCGATGCGATGAAGGCGGTCGAGAAGAACTTCTCGGACGCGGAGCGCCGCCAACGGTTTCGCGCGAAGGTCATGAAGCGGATGCGTGGCACGGCGCACCGTGCGATGCATCGGGCCCTCCGAATCGCGGCGCCGGTCCTGACGCGGCTGCCCGTCGTCGGCCCGAGCGTCGCGTCCCGGCTGAAGCAGGCCGGGCCGGCGTCAGATGGCGCCGGCCGGCATGAGCATGCGCACAAGGGCGGCGATCGCACCAACGGCGGCCAGGAGAAGAAGCGTCGAACTCCCTAGTGCCGGAAACTGCCGGCCCGCCCACACCCGTACCGTCGGCGGATGGTCGAGCTTGAAATCGCCACGCCCGACGAACGCCGTGTCCTCAACCCGCGGGTCGATGACGATGGCCTTGAGCGTCGGCTCATCGGTTGTGCGGGCGATATAGCGCCAGGTGCGTTCGTCGAGATGTCGATCGACGAGGAACCCGAATTGCGTTTCCATCTGCGTGCGCACGTCCGCAGTGACGCTGGGCGCCCAGCGGACGTGGATGACCGGCACGTCCCTACCCGTCGCCACCCAGAGCACACCGATCAGGAGCAGCCATCCGACACAGACCAGCAGCACCGGTCGCGGCCAGCGGGCCGCCTCCGCGGGAGATGAAGCCACGTTGGTTTCAGCCATGCCGAGGAACCTCTACCAAGAACGCTGTGAGCATGTCTCACATGCTATCCTGAACAGCGACAAATTGGTTCTTCCACCGATGGTACAGAGACCGCTCCCGCAAGCGTTCGCACGGTCATGGCGAGTCGCTCCGGCATGAGCAGCCCGCGTGTGGTGCTCGGCGCTCCCGTCTTCAATCATGAACGCGAGTGCCGGGAAGCCATCGAGTCGATCCTTGCCCAGACATTCCGCGATTTCGGCCTGATCATCGTCGACGACTGCTCGACTGACGGAACGGCCGAGGTCCTCCGGCAGTACGCCGAGGTGGACCCACGCGTCGTGTACGTCCGCAACGACCAGCGGCTCGGCATGATCGACAACTGGAAGCGCGCGTTCGAGCTGGGCCTGGAGCGCTGGCCAGGCGCTGAGTACTTCGCATGGGCCAGCGACCACGACCTCTGGCATCCGCGCTGGCTCAGCCGGCTGGTGCAGGCGCTCGATGAGGCGCCGGAGGCGGTGCTCGCGTACCCATGGAATGCGCGTGCCGGAGCCGATGGCGCGCTGACCACGAAGCGGCCGTGGAAGTTCGACACCAACGGGGTGAAACATCGCGGCCAGCGGTTCCGCATGGCGCTGCGCAGCATGTCGGCCGGCAACATGATCTACGGCCTTGCGCGGGCGCGCGACGTCAAGGCGTGCGGCGTATTCCGGCACGTGCTGGTGCCCGATCGGTTGCTCATCATGGAGCTCGCGCTTCGAGGCGAGTTCCGCCAAGTGCACGAAGTGCTCTGGTTCCGTCGGTGGTACGGCAACATCTTCAGCCTCGGCCGGCAGCGCCGGGCGTTCTTCCCGAACGGGCGCCCGCTCTACGCGCTCGTCCCGTGGTGGATCAGCCATGCCGCTGTACTCGGCTGGCTCTACGGCGTCCGCGGCGAGTTCCAGCCTGCCATTACACGCGTCCAAGGCATCGGTCTGTCGGTGATGTACTTCTTCCTGGCGGGCCTGCTGCATCTGCGCCAGCAGTTGAAGCAGGTGCGGGTCGACCTGCTCGAACGCGCCACCTACCTGCGACCGTATTACAACCTGCTGAAGCGGGTGGGGCGCCGCATCTCGAAGGACTTCGGCATCGGCGACGCCGTTCGTACCACGCAGAAGAACATCGGCGACTCCAGCCGGCGCCAGCGCATCCGGGCCAAGGCTGTGAAGCGCCTCCGCAACGTGGCGTACGGCGCCGCCACCAGTGCATCGAACGTTGCAGCAAAGGGCATCAGGTCGGTGCCGGGTGTCGGGCCGCGGTTGCTGCCCTGGCTGCTCCGCGAACAACTGCAGATGTCGATCGGTGCCACCGAGCTACTGCAGGTGCAGAAGCTGGTCGGCACGCTCAGGCGCGACACGCGCCCGATCGTCGTCGGTCCCTTCCTCGGCGATGCCGACTTCGAGCTGCTCTACTGGATTCCGTTCCTGCGCTGGCTGTTCGAGGCGGGGCAGGTCGAGAGCTCCCGCGTCACGGTGGTGTCGCGCGGCGGCGTCGGCAGCTGGTACGGCGGACTGTGCGAACGCTACCTCGATGCCCTCGACGTCAAGCGACTTGGCGACCTGAACGCGCGTGGCCAGGTGCGCTGGCATGTGGACGCACTCGACCGTGTGCTCACGCCCACTGTGCTCGATACCTCGCTGGTCGATGCTGCGGTGAAACAGCATGGTCTCGGCGATCCAATCCGGCTGCACCCGTCGGTGATGCAGCAGTTGTTCCGGCACGCGTGGAAGGGCAGCGGGCCGCACGATCTCATCGGTCGCCACGCGCGTCACGGCCGGCTCGTGCCGCCGGCCGACCCTGATGACCTGAGGCTGCCGGAGCGATATGTGGCCATGCACGTCACGTTCGGGCCGGCATTTCCCGACACGATCACGAACCAGCGCATCGCCAGGCAGTTGATCGAAGCGCTGGCCGGTCACCAGCCGGTGGTCCTGCTGAACACCGGCTTCAACCTGGATCGGCTCGAGGAGTTCGACCCGGGTCCGGTGCCCAACGTCAGGCGCCTTGATGTCGCACTGACCCCGGCGAACAGCCTCGCCGTGCAGAGCGCGGTGCTCGGGCGCGCCGAGCGCTTCGTTGGCGCGCTGGGCGGCTTCAGCGTGCTGGCCGCCATGTACGGCGTGCCTGGCCTGTCGGTGTACTCGACGCTGCCTGGAGCGACGGCCGCCCTCGTCCACGACCTGCGGGTCGCTGCGGGTGAGATGGAATCGGCCGCGGCGGTGCTGCACGCGCGCGAGGTCCAGGCCTTCATGCAGACCGTGCTCCAGCGCGAACCCGAGCCGAGCCTGCATGCCTAGTCGACGCACACTCGCCTGGGTGGTATTCGCGGCATCGCTGGTCGCCCTGTTCTCGTACTACGCCCCGGCCAACGACCATTACGATCGACTGACGCGCGCGCGCCAGATCGCCGCTTACGGCGACGTACCGTTCCGGGACTTCTTCGACCCCGGCTACTTCCTCGCGCTCTACTCGTCGGTGCTGATGCAGCGCCTCTTCGGTGACAACCTGCTCGGCGAGGCCGTGCTCAACTGCGGCTTCATGGCCATCGGTGCGGTCGCCACGTTCCTCCTCGCTTCGCGGGCGAGCGGATCCCGCATCTGGGGGCTCGTGGCGGCAGGCATGGTGGTGGTCTCGCAACCGCGCACCTACGACTACGACAAGGTGATGTTCTTCCCGCTTGGCCTGCTGGCCTGCTGGCACTACATCGATCACCCCAGGCCCCGCGCACTCTGGATTGTGGCCGCCGTCGGCGTCATCGGCGGTCTGTTCCGCTACGACACAGGCATCTATCTCGGCTCCGGAGCGGTCATGGCGGTGATCGCCAGGCAGTGGGGCACCTGGCGGACCATGCTGGTGCATCTTGCGTGGCTCGCGGTCGCGGCCGCCGTGGTCATCGCACCGGCGCTGATCTACGTGCAGTCGACGGCGGGCCTCTGGGAGGCGTTCGATCAGATCTGGCGCTACGCCGTCACCGAAGGCGCACGCACCGGGTTGATGCGGACTCCGTCGTTCCTGTTCGAGAGCGGCCCGCTTTTCCGCTGGCTGCCGCACGACGAGGCGGTCGGCCACCTGTTCGACATCCTGGTCCTGCCGGGGATTGTTCGCGAAGAGAACGCCGCGGTGTGGCTGTACTGGGTTGCGGTGCTGACGCCGCTCTTTGCCGCGCTGTGGCTCACGACGAGACCGGCGCACCGGAACCGGAGCGACATTGCACGGCTGCTCTCCTTCGCGGTGGTGGCTGAAATGTCGGCCCGGTTCATCCTCCGCGATCCGCTCACCGCGCGTCTGGGCGGGGTGATGGCGCTCAGCGGGGTCGGCGTCGCGCTGGTGGCCGCGGAGGTCGCCCGCGTGTCGGGGCTGCTGCGGGAGCCCCGTGCCGCCGCGAGCGGAACGGCGGTGCGCCTGACAGGGGCACTGGCGTTCGTGCTGACGGTCACGAGCCTGTGGGTGCTGGTCTGGTTCCCACCGCGTGTGCTGCTGCAGTACGGCCGCCGGATCGCCGAACTCTCCAAGGTGCCAGTGCACACGGACCTGCTGCCCAAGGGGCAGCTCGAGCCACTTGTCGACTATCTGAAGACCTGCACGCGGCCGACCGACCGGGTGCTCACGACCTGGTTCGTGCCCGAGCTGAACTTCTTCGCGCGGAGGCCGTTTGGCGGCGGCTTGGCGGTGATGCTCGACAACCACTGGAACCAGCCGCGCGATCAGGCGCGCGCGATCGCGATACTCGAGTCGCGCGCGACGCCGGTGATGCTGGCCACACGCGACCTCGAGATCAAGGACTCGCACCGGGAGCTCTGGGCGTATATCGACAGCCACTACGAAGAGGCGAAGGTCGTCGAGCTCTGGGGCGGCGACCTGGTGCGAGTATGGGTGCGGCGCGGATGGCCGGTCACCGGCGAATACGCCAAGCTTGGCCTGCCCTGCTTCGTGAGCTGATTCGCTGATGCGCATCTTCTTTTCGCTTCGGCACTCGGGCACACTCAGGAACTTCGCCTCAACCATCCTCGAACTGCAGCGCCGCGGGCACGAGGTGCACCTCGAGTTCCTGATGCAGGACGCGCTCGGCGACTCACGGCTGCTCGATCAGCTCGCGGCCCTGCCCGGGATCACATGGGGCCTCGTGCCGAGCCGCTCGGAATCGCGCCTGTGGCTCGATGTCGCCCGGCAGGTTCGACTCGCCACTGACTACGTGCGCTACGAGACACCCGAGTATGCGCAGGCGACGGCGCTGCGTGACCGCGCGGCGCGCCGGCTGCGGCGCCCGCTCAGCCTGCTCTTCACGATGCCTGGCGGCCGGTCCAGAGCAGGGCTCGCCCTGACCAGGACGTTCCTCGCCGCGCTCGAAGACGGCATCCCTGCCGACCCACCGCGCGTGGCCCGCCTGCAGGAACTCAAGCCAGATGTCGTGCTGGTCACTCCGCTCGTCGACATCGGCTCGGACCAGGTGGACTACGTGAAGGCGGCACGCGTGCTCGGCATCCCGAGCGCACTCTGCGTACACAGCTGGGACAACCTGACGAACAAGGGCCTCATCCGCGTGCTGCCCGATCGCGTGATGGTCTGGAACGAAGCACAGAAGCGCGAGGCCATCGAGATGCACGGCTGCAGGCCGGCGCAGGTGGTCGTCACGGGCGCGATGGTCTATGACCAGTGGTTCGCGCGGAAGCCGAGCACGACGCGCGCGGAGTTCTGCGCCAAGAC
>CALQBJ020000017.1 GCA_943328785.2 Bifidobacterium breve | reverse complement strand
GCCGACTTCGCGGCCGGTCGCCTTGTCATAGGCGCGGAACATCGCGCCGCGCGGATGCTCAGGAGTGGTCGTCAGCGCCGGATCGCCCATCACCACCAGCGTCTTCGTCACCATGAGCCCGATGCCCGAGGTGCCGGCCTGGCCGGTCTTCGGGATGGTGACGCCGCGCAGTGCCGGATGGTTGCGGATGTTGTCGGGCGTGTCGCCATGCGGCGTCTGCCAGACAATCTCGCCGCGGTCGAGGTTGATGCCCGAGATGTGTCCGTACGGCGGCTTCAGAATCGAGATGCCGTCGATGGTCAACCCGCCGGGGTTCGCATTCGCGGCCGGTGCGGGGGCCGGAGCCGCAGGCGCGGCAGGACGAGGAGAGCCGGTGAGTTCGTCTCGACCGGCCGTGCTCGTGGCGCGCGGCGAGTCGGCCGCGCAGCAGTCGCCCGGACCGAGCACTTCCTGGAACGGCCGCCCTGCCGCGCCGGACACGTAGCGGATGTCGGAGAAGCCGGGCGGCGGCGCGACGAGCGTCGCCGCCGTGATGCCGACGTTGTTGCCCGGCGTGTACGCCATGTGCGACTCGGGGTCGTAGGCGCCGCCGGGCCAGTTCGTGCCGCCGACGGCGTTACCCATGTTGATGGCGCCGAGCAGCCCGTTCACGTCGCCCAGCACGGCGGGGTTGTACATCGACGGACCCACCTTGTAGCGACCGATCTGCTTCACCGCCTGCTCACGCAGCGCGGGCGTGAAGTCGACGAGGTCGTCCGGCACGTGCAGCACGTTACGCGTGTAGGCCGCCGGCTTCGTCGGGAAGGGCTGCGTCGGGCTCGTCTTCTCGCCCGGCACGTCGGACTGCGGCACCGGCCGCTCTTCGATCGGCCACACCGGCTGACCCGTGGCCCTATCGAACACCCACAGGAACCCCTGCTTGCTCGGTATGGCGAGGGCCTTCACGGCGCGGCCATTCACGGTGATGTCGGCCAGCATCGCTGCCGACGACATGTCGTAGTTCCAGAGCGGATGGTGCACGAACTGGTAGTGCCACTTGCGCTGGCCGGTCTTCGCATCGACCGCCACCAGGCTTTCGGCGAACAGGTTGTTGCCGGGGCGATGCCCACCGTAGAAGTCCGACGTCGGCGTCTCCACCGGCAGGTAGACGAGGCCCAGTTCAGCGTCGGCGGTGATCTGCGTCCACACGCCGGTGTTGCCGTTCACCGACCACGAGTCGTTCTCCCACGTCTCGTTCCCGAACTCGCCAGGCCTGGGGATGGTGTTGAACGTCCACAGCAACCGGCCCGTGCGCGCATCGAACGCGCGGACGAGCCCCTTCGTGTTGTTGTGCGTGTTGACGGTCGCCCCTTCGCGGAACGACGAGCCGATGATCACCGTGTCGCCGACGATGGCCGGGGTCGAGTGGACGCCGATTTCGCCGGTCTCGAGGTCGATCGGCTGGCGATTGCCGAACACGGCGCCGGCCTTCAGGTCGACGACGCCGTCGGTGCCAAAGGTGCGGACCAGCGACCCGCTCTTCGCGTCGAGCTCCACCAGCCGGTAGCCGGTGGTGACGTAGATGATGCGTTCGTCGCCACGGCCGTCGGTCCAGTACGAGACCCCGCGACCAGACAACTGGCGCGGCGACAGTGCGGCACGCCGCCCTTCGCGCATGCTGTGCGACCACATGAGCTCGCCGGTCTTGCCGTCGAGCGCAATCACGGCGCGGCGTGTGCCGGCGGTGGTGTAGAGCACGCCGTTCACGGCCAGCGGCGTGCCTTCGAGCTTGAACTCGGGGCGGGGGCCGAACGTGTCGGTCTTGAAGCGCCACGCGACTTCGAGCGTCTTGAAGTTCGAGGCATCGATCTGTGCGAGGGGCGAGTACTTGCCGCCGCGCATGTCGCCCGTGTAGTGGGGCCAGTCGCCGGCGGCGAGCGAGGGAACGGCGGTCGCACGGTTCTGGCCGACGAGTCCGGTGGACAGCCAGGCGAGCGAGGCAACAACGGAGAGCACGAAGAGCAGGCGGAAGCTGCGCATCAAGACTCCTCCTTTCGAGGTGGGGCGCAACGCTAGCACAATTGCCAGCCGGGCGGGGCGCCGGCTCGCCGGCTCGCCCGCCGTCGTGGACTTCGTGCCTTCGTGCGGTGTTGTCCCAGCCGAAGCGTGGCGGTCACTTCTTCGACAGCGTGTCCCGCCCATAGACTTCGCGGTAGGTCTTGATCGCTTCGTCTTCGGACGGCAGGTGCAGGCCGTCGGTGAAGCGGTTCATGAAGCTGAAGTTGCAGGTCTGCAGCAGCACTTCAAGCGCGCCGACCTCCTGGAATGTCTTCTTCACCAGTGCGTAGTCAGCGTCGGTCACGGTCGACGGGCTCGCCGTCAGCGTGCGTGCAAACACCACCGCCGTCCGCTCGCGCGGCGTCAGCGCGCTGTCGTCCTTCTCCATCGCCAGCAGCTTGGTCGGGTCGACGCCCAGGCGCCGCAGGCCGACCACCTGATGAATGGTGCAGTAGCGGCAGCCGTTGGCCATCGACACCGCGAACGACACCTGCAGCAGGATGTCGCGCCCGACAGACGAGTCGCCATTGGCAGCGCCGAACTGACGCCATGCCTCGGCCAGCGCCGGCACGCGGTACATCGCGCGCTGTGAGTTCGCCATGCCGATGCCGAGACCCGCGTTGCCGGCGACGGGGCGACGGGCCGTCTGCAGCACCGACCCGCTGCCATCGATCTCCGCGTCGGAGAGCAGCGCCACGCGTGGCGGCGTCCGATCGCGCGTCCACGCCGGCGCCGCGGCCGGCTTCTGTGCCGCGTCGAGTACCCACGGCTCCACCGGCAGGCCCAGCCCTTCCACCATGCGCGTGAAGTAGTTGAAGACGCAGACGGTGAACGTCAGCTCCACGATCTCCGAATCGCTGTAGTAGCCGCGCAGTTGCCGGAACTCATCGTCGGTCATCCCGTGGATGTCCTGCGTCTGCAGTTCGGCCCAGCGCAGCGCCAGGCGGTCGGCCGGCGCCAGTTGCTCGAGCTGGTTCGCCCGCAGCCGCGCCAGCAACGCGTCACCGTCCGGCCCGGTGTTGCGCAGCAGGCGCGTCAGGTGGACCGCGCCGTAGGCGCTGCGGTTCACCTGCGCAATGCGCGTCGCCATCGCCAGTTTCAACGCCGGCGACAGCGTGCCGCCGTAGGCAAACGTCCTGATAAGGTGCGCGAACGGCTTCACGATGGCCGGCTTCACGGCCAGCGCGCGCAGATAGTTCGGCACGCGGCCGCTGCCGGCCGGTTCGAACGATTCGATACCGCGGAAGGCGTCGACCGATGAGGAGAGCGGCAGGCGAGCCTGGCGGGTCGTTCGTGCACGGGCCTGCGCCTCGAGTTCGGCCAGCGTCGCGACCGGCGCCGGCGCAGCGGCGAGAGGACGAACAGACGGAGCGCTGAGACAGATCAGCGCAAGGATCGACGACGCACGGAACAGGTTCACAGAAGCGCTCCCACGCAAGAGAGTGACGGCTGTGAAGGATCGGCTGCGGTGAATCCCCCGTCAATAGCCCGTTTCTATTACGCCGTCCCGCTGACCGGCTGGCGCTCGGCCGCGCTGGCCGTCGTCCGGCCCTAATTTTCGGCTACAGTGTCGGGGCGCTGCCCTGACGCAGCCCCACTTCACGGAGAGTCGAAAAGATGAACGACGTGGTGCGTACGCTTGTCGCACTTGGCCTGGCCATCGGCGGCGGTTCCGCGATGCTTGCGGCGCAGGGGCAGGGCAACGCCGCGGCGCAGGTGCACATCGAGGCTGCCCGCAAGGCGGCCGGCACGGAGCACCTGGCCGTGTTCGAGCGAACCTGCAACGCGCTGACACCACCGCCGCGCTCCACGGCTCCGGCCGCGCCGCGTCCATCCGGTCCGCCGGCGCGCGACTCGTGGTACGCGGAACCGGCGAAGGTGTTCGACAACCTCTACTTCCTCGGCCAGTCCGAGTACTCCTCGTGGGCGGTCACCACGTCGCAGGGCATCATCATCATCGACGCCATCTACGACTACTCGGTCGAAGCCGAGGTGGTGGACGGCATGAAGAAGCTGGGGCTCGACCCGGCGCAAATCAAGTACGTCATCGTCAGCCACGGCCACGGCGATCATTCGGGTGGTGCGAAATTCCTGCAGGACCGCTTCGGCGCACGGGTCATCCTGTCTGCGGAAGACTGGGACCTGCTCGACAAGTCGCGCAATAACCCGAACGCGCAACCGGCGCCGCGCCGCGACATGGTCGCCACCGACGGCATGAAGCTGACGCTCGGTGACACCACGCTGACGATGTACATCACGCCCGGGCACACGCTCGGCACGATCTCCACGCTCATCCCGGTGAAGGACAAGGGGCAGACGCACCTGGCTGCCGCCTGGGGCGGCACGGCGTTCAACTGGGTTGCCGGCCCCGCCGCCTACATCACGCCGGAGCGTCCCTCGAAGTTCTGGTTCGACACGTACATCACGTCGGCCGAACGCTTCCGCAACATCGCATCGGCGGCGGGCGCCGACATCATCATCGCGAACCATACCAACTTCGACGGCACCAAGACGAAGTTGCCGGCCCTGGCGAAGCGCACGGGCAGCCAGAAGAATCCCTACGTCATCGGCAAGGAAGGCGTCCTGCAGTACATGACCGTGGTGGATGAATGCGCGAAGGCCGGTCTCGCGCTGCAGCCATGAACGCCCGTGCGTGTCGTGCACGGCATGGGCGCCTCGCGCTGCGGTTGGCGCTGCTGAGCGTGTGTGCGTGGACCGTGATCTGCGCAACGCCGCTGCTCGCGCAGCCGGCGAGTGCGTGGACCACCGCGTGGGCGGCCTCGGTGCAGGGGCCGTATCCGGTCGGCAACGTCTCGCTGCCGACCAGGCTGGAGCAGCTGTTCCGGTCGCCGGAGAGCGGCGCACGAAACCAGTCGTTCCGTCTCATCGTGCGGCCTGACGTGTGGGGGCCGCAGGCGCGCATCCGGCTGTCGAACGCGCTCGGCACCAGGCCGGTCACGTTCGACGATGTGTTCGTGGGGCTCCAGTTGAGCGGGTCGGCGGTATTGAAGGGCACGAACACGCCGGTCCTCTTCAGCGGACGCTCGAGCGTCACCATTGCCCCTGGCGCCGATGCCTGGAGCGATGCGGTGACGCTGCGCACGGCCGGTGCGGGCACGGACGGGCGCAAGCTGGCCGTGAGCCTGCACGTCGTGGGCGAGAGCGGACCGATGACGTGGCATGCGAAGGCGCTCACCACGTCGTACGTGTCGCTCCCGGGCAGCGGGTCGACCACGGCCGATGAGCGCGAGTTGGCGTTTCCGGCGAGCACGACGTCGTGGTTCTTCCTCGATGCCGTGGACATGCAGTTGCCGCAGGGCACCCGGACGGTCGTGGCGCTGGGCGATTCGATTACCGACGGCACGGCGTCGACGCTGAACGGCGACGACCGCTGGCCTGATGTGCTGTCGCGCCGCCTGCACGCACAGTTCGGCGACCGCGTCTCGGTCGTGAACGCCGGCATCGGCGGCAACCGCGTCGTCGGACCGCTGGACTACGCACCGTCGAAGCCGTTCGCGGGTGGCCCGCCTGCCGGACAGCGGCTCGAGCGCGATGTGCTGCGCCTGTCGGGCGTGTCGACGGTGATCTGGCTCGAAGGGATCAACGACTTCGGCGTGGCCGCCAACACCAGCGTCGATGCGGTGCAGCAGGCGATGCGCGACGTGGTCACGCGGCTGCATGCGAAGGGCATCCGCGTCTTCGGCGCCACGCTCACTTCTGCCGTCGGCAACGGCACGCCCGCCGATTCCGCGGCGCGCGAGACGAAGCGTCAGGCGCTGAATGCCTTCATCCGCACGTCGGGCCTGTTCGACGGCGTGTTCGAGTTCGATCGCGCCACCACCGACCCGGCCACCGGCGCCATGCGCGATGCGTTCATTCCCAACAGCACCGACGGTGGTCCTGGCGACCACCTGCATCCCAACCGTCTGGGTTATGCCGCCATGGCTGGCGCGGTCGCCCTCGATGCCCTGATGACACCCTGAGGCCATCAGCGCCGCCTTTGTCCACGAACCTGCACATCGTCTTATGTCCAAGCACCTGTTGACGTCGCTGTCGCTGCTCGCCCTGCTGACCGGTTGTTCCTCGACGCCGCCCGAGGCGGTCAAGGCGGAGGCGCCGGTGCAGAAGGCCGCGCCGCCGAAGAGCGTCCTCTACGTCACGAACGAACGCGCCGGCACGCTCACGATGATCAACGCCGAGACGCTCGAGCCGTTCGGCACCCTCGAACTGGGCAAGCGTCCGCGCGGCATTGTTGCGAGCACCGACCGGTCGCGCTTGTATGTCGCACTGAGTGGCTCGCCGATCGCCGGACCTGGCGTCGACGAGTCGAAGCTGCCGCCGCCCGACAAGGGAGCCGACGGCATCGGCGAGGTCGACACCGCTGCCGGCACGCTGCTGCGCGTGCTGCGCGCCGGCTCCGATCCGGAAGGGGTGGCGCTCAGCCACGACGGCTCGCAGGTGTTCATCGCGAACGAGGACACGGGGCAGGTGAGCATCGTGCAGGTCGCCGACGGCACGGTGTCGCAGTCGTTCAAGGTGGGCGACGAACCCGAAGGCATTTCCGTGACGCCCGACGGCAGCCAGGTGTGGGTGACATCGGAAGATGCCGGTGCGGTCTACGTGATCGATCTCGCGGCGAAGCGCGTCGTGACGTCGATCGAGGTCGGCGCCCGTCCACGCTCGATTGCCTTTCTGCCCGATGGCACGCGCGCCTACATACCGGCCGAGAACGAAGCGATACTCACGGTGATCGATACCAAGACGCTGGCCGTGCGGAAGAAGATTGCGCTCGGCGAGGGGATGCGGCCCATGGGCACCGCGATGTCGCCCGACGGCACGCAGCTCTACGTGTCGACCGGCCGCAGCAAGATGGTGCTGATCGTCGACACCGCCACCGACGCCGTGGTGGGACAGATCGAGGCGGGGCAGCGGCCATGGGGTATTGCCGTGTCGGCCGATGGCAAGACCCTCTACACCGCGAACGGGCCGTCGAACGATGTGTCGGTGATCGACGTGGCGACGCGGACGGTGACGAAGAAGATTCCGGCGGGCGATGGTCCGTGGGGGGTTGCGCTAGTCACAAGGCCCTAGTCACAGGTCGTTAGTCGTTAGTCGTTAGTCGTTAGTCATTGGTCATTGGTCCATCGGTAATTCGCAATTGCGAGTGTCCGACGTCGAGGAGTCAACATGCGCACCTGGCACGGAGCGGCGATAGCGGCGGTTTGCATTGCGGGAGCGTTGTGGGTCGGTGCGGCGCAGGGACTCCTGGCGCAGGCGAAGCCTCGCAGTGTCGACTGGGCACTTCATAACCTCGACCTCGGCGGGACGCGGTTCTCGCCGCTGGATCAGATCACCCGCAGCAATGTGAAGTCGCTCGTGCCGCGGTGGCTCTTCCAGCACGGCGTCATCGACGGCGTCAGCAACCAGACCACCCCCATCATCGTCGACGGCACGATGTACGTGACCGACTCGCGCGGCAGCGTGTACGCGGTCGACGCCGGCGATGGTCATCTGCTGTGGTCGTACGACGTCACGGCGAAACTCGGCGGCGGCGCTCGCGAGGGCTACGTCTTCCGCAACCGCGGCGTCACCTACGCGGAGGGCGTGATCTACGCCGCCGGTGGCTCGTTCATCTTCGCGCTCGACGCCAAGACCGGCAAGCCGATACCGGGATTCGGCAAAGACGGGCAGGCGAGCGTCATCCTCGACGTCCTGAACCAGCGGTACGACGATGTGAAGTCGGCCATTGCGATGGGCTACTGGTTCACCACAGCACCGCAGTACTACAAGGGCGTCCTCTACATCGGCAGCACGCGCAGCGAGAGCCACATTCCCGGCGGGCACGTGCTGGCGGTGGATGCGAAGACCGGCAAGGTCATCTGGCACTTCAATACGATTCCGCAGGACGCGAAGGACCAGGGCTGGGACGTGGCCGGGCCCACCTGGGTGGGCGGCGAGCGGAACGGCGGCGGCATCTGGGAGACGGCGGCGATCGATCCCGAACTCGGGATGCTCTACATGGCCGTCGGCAATCCGTTCGGCGACAGCACGAAGCGCGCAGGGACGAACCTGTTCACCAACTCCATCATCGCGCTCACCCTCGATACCGGCACGCTCAAGTGGTACTTCCAGCAGACGCATCACGACGTGTGGGACTACGACTCGGGAGCGCCGCCGATCCTGTTCGAGATGCAGGTCAACGGCCGTCGCGTGAAGGCGGTGGCGGAAGCGAGCAAGAACGGCTTCCTCTATATCCTCGATCGCGAAACCGGCAAGCCTGTGCACCCGGTGAAGGAGATGCCGGTGCCGACCGACAACCCCGGGGCGGGGCAGGCGCCGTGGCCGACGCAGCCGATTCCGTTCACGGCGAGCGGCAAGCCGATGGAGCCGGTCTGCCCCGTTGTCCCCCTCGACATCCCCCTTGCACAACTCGAGAAGAACACAGTGGTACCGATCTTCACCCCGATGCGCCCGAACCAGATCATCGCACCGGGCACCGGCGGTGGCACGAACTACAGCCCGCTCTCATACAGTCCCCAGACCGGGCTGCTGTACGTGAATGCGATCGACCAGCCGTACAACTCGGGCCGCGGCGCGAAGATGTACTTTTCCGCGTACGACCCGACGACTGGCGAACTCAAGTGGCGCAAGATCTACGAAGGGTTCGGTCAAGCAGGGTCGGTGGTGACCGCTGGTGGTCTCGTATTCGTTGGCACGGGCAGCAACCTCGCCGGCTACTTCTTTGCGCTCGACGCGAAGACGGGCGAGGAACTGTGGAAGTTCAACACCGGGTCCGGTGTGTTCTCGTCGCCGTCCACGTACATGCTGAACGGCGAGCAGTTCGTGGCGGTGGCGTCGGGCGGCGGTGAACGCGGCCGACGCGGCGGCGACTTGATCCTGAGCTTTGCGCTGCCGCGGAGGCAGTGACCCCCTTCCACTGGAGCGTGACATGCGACTGTCGGTTCTCTCACTTGTGATACTCGGAGCGCTGACCGGGTTCGTCCCGGCGGCACACGCCCAGTCCGGACCGCCCGGTCCGCCGAAGCCGGCGGTCGATGTCACGCAGGCGATGCTCGACATCGCCGCGAAGATCGGCGCCGCGGCGCTCAAGCCAGGCGTCAGCGTCAGCGACAGGAACATCGCCCTCTCCGACACGGGCGGCTACAACGTGACGGTGGCCTATGTGACGCGCCCCGCCTCGAAGGTGATGTCTGGCACCGTGCTCAGCCACGACCAGATCACCGAGATTTACTACGTCGTGTCCGGCCGCGGCACGCAGGTGACCGGCGCACTCACCAACGGGACGAAGCAGACCGGCTCCACGACGATCGGACCCGGGTGGAGCAGCACGACCCCCATCGCCAACGGCCGCACCACGACGCTTGGACCTGGCGAGATGCAGGTCATCCCGCCGAACACCGGCCATGTCTGGACCGAGATCGCCGATGGCGGCATGGTCTACATGGTCATCCGCATCGATCCCGGACACGTGCTCGCGCTGAGCAAGTAGGAGCCTATGCGATACCTCACTGCCGTCTGTACGCTCTCGATGGCCGCGCTCGCCGGGGTCGGCCTGACACTGCTCGCCCAGAGCGCGATGAAGCCGGGGCATGAGCGTGTGCCACCGTATCGCGAGCCCTCGCCCTATATGAGTGCCGCGGAGATCACCGTGGCGCTTAACGGGCTCGATCCGAAGCTGGTGGCGTCGAGGACCGGCGGCGCCATCCCGTTCGCCGCCGACAAGGCGCCGGGCGTGGTGAGGCGGCGCGTCACCGGCCCCCAATACGCCATCACCCACACACGCGATCTGGAATACATGATGGTGACGAAGGGGACCGCCACGCTCGTCACCGGCGGCACGCTGATTCCGCCGACGATCGACAGCGACCCCTACCCAAACGACGACCCGAGTGCGATCATTCGGAGCGATATCGGCGTGAAGGGCGGACTCGCCCGGCGCATCGGCCCAGGCGATGTCGTCGTCAACCTGCCTGGTACGCCGCACTGGCTGAGCCAGATCGATGGCACGATCGAATACTTCGAGGTGCGGATCCCGAACATGGACCCGGCGCCCGGGATCGAACGCGCTGAAGTGAAGCCGAAGACCAGGTAGAAGCGCAGGCTCCTGAGACAGGCGGTAGTGTCCGCCTTCAGGCGGACGTCGGAGAAGGGCAGACAGATGAGCGCGATGAGGCAATCAGTGCGGACAGTGGGACTCGGCGTGTTGATGGCGTCCGCGGTCGCGGGTGTGTTGTGGCTGGCATCGGGCACGTCCGTGCGGGCGCAAGCACCGGCGCCGGTGGCGGATCCCCAGGATATTGCCGAGGGGATGACCATCTTCAGGACGAAGGCCGACTGCCAGACGTGCCACGGCTGGGCCGCCGACGGACGGAAGATGGACACGCAGATGCCGGACGCGCCGAACCTGCGTGCCTCGCGCCTGGGCCGCGCGGGCATCATCTACGCCATCAAGTGCGGGCGCCCCGGCCGCGGCATGCCGGCGTTCGACCGCATGGCCTACAAGGACGCGTCGCGCTGCAACGGCACCACGACCGCCGACCTCGAGAAGAACAACCTCGCCCTGAACGACCCCGCGGCCACGCTGCAACCGCGCGAGATCGAGATGCTCGCCGACTTCCTGTTCGCGAAGGTGATTGGGAAAGGCCCGATGGACACCAAGGCCAAGTGCACGGAGTATTGGGGCGGGGAAGCGCAGGACGTGTGTAACGAGTTGAAGTGACGCGCGGTGGTCGTTAGTCGTTAGTCGTTGGTCGTTCGACGGCATCACCGCGGAGTGTCCGGCTTCAGCCGGACGCTACGGCGTGATCCGTGTGACCCGCCCAACGCCCCCACCGCCCTGATCCCGGCGCGCTGCTACAATCCGTGCCGTAGACGACCGTGATCCACGCGCCGATTCTCTGAACGGCGACACTGCTTTCGTAACTCTCGAAACCTCGGAGGACCTGATCCATGAGACAGGTACCTGGCAACGACACGACTCCTTGCGACGGCCGCGTCGCAACACACGTCCCTCCCTGCTTCCACCCGCTCGGACTGCCGGTCCGCTCCTGGTTGAGGCGCCGCGCAGCCGCCAGCAGCGACGCTATCAAGATCGTGCGCGCCAATCTGGACGCGCTCGAACGTGATCCCGTTCAGGCGGTGCGTGACGCCTTCGTGAGGCCCCATGCAGACCGTACGTGATTTCGCCCGGTTCAAAGCCGCCGGACGGGCGATCGCGATGGTCACCGCCTACGATGCCTGGTCGGCCCGTGCTGCGGCCGGCGCGAACGTGGATGCGCTGCTCGTGGGCGACTCCGTGGCCATGGTCGTCCACGGTCACCCGACCACGCTGACGGCGAGCGTCGAGATGCTCGCCCTGCACACGCGCGCCGTAGTGCGCGCGGCCGGTGGAAAGCTCGTGGTGGCCGACCTGCCGTTCCTGTCATACCGCAAGGGGCTGTGCGCGGCGATGGACGCCGTGGAAACCCTGATCACCAGCGGCGCGCAGGCCGTGAAGCTCGAAGGTGTGGACGGGCACGAAGACATCGTGCGGCACATCATCAGGTCTGGTGTGCCGGTCATGGGCCACATCGGCCTCATGCCGCAGCACATCCACGAGGCCGGAGGCTACCGCGTGCAGGGGCGGACCGACCTCGTCGCCGACACGATCTGTCAACAGGCGCGGACGCTGGAAGACCTGGGGTGTTTCGCCATCGTGATTGAGTGCGTGCCCGGATCGCTTGCCGCCCGCATCACCGCTGAACTGCACGTGCCAACCATCGGGATCGGCGCTGGCGGCGATACCGACGGGCAGATTCTGGTGTTCCACGACCTTCTGGGCGTCGGCACCGGCCCTTCGCCCCGCTTCGTGCGCCGCTACCTCGAGGGCGAGAGCCTCGTCACCACTGCCCTGAACGCCTACGCCGCCGACGTGACGGCGCGGCGGTTCCCGGCAGACGAGGAGAGCTACGCATGATCATGTTCGACGACCTGCAGTCGTGGCGGCAGGAACGCATCCGCCAGACCCGTGCCGGATCGACGCTCGGCTTCGTCCCAACCATGGGGGCGCTGCACGAGGGTCACCTGGCCCTTGTGCACCGGAGCCTCAGCGAGAACGACCGGACGCTGGTGAGCATCTTCGTCAACCCGACGCAGTTCGACGCTGACGCCGATCTGGCGGCGTACCCGCGCACCCTCGACGCCGACTGCGATCGGTTGCGCGCGGCCGGCGTGGACGCGGTGCTCGTGCCGTCGGCGGCACAGTTGTACCCGGACGGGTACCGCTATCGCGTGGTCGAGACCGAACGGTCGCGGGAACTGGAGGGCGCGTGCCGTCCGGGTCACTTCGATGGGGTTCTGACCGTGGTCCTGAAGCTGCTGCAGATCGCGGCGGCCGAGCGGGCGTACTTCGGCGAGAAGGACTGGCAGCAGCTCACGCTGGTCCGCGCGCTCGCCGAGGCGTTCTTCGTGCCAACGACGATCGTGCCCTGCCCGACCGTGCGTGATGCTGACGGCCTTGCCCTCAGCTCGCGCAATGCACGCCTGTCGGGACCCAATCGCCAGAAGGCGGCCGGGTTCCATCGGGCGCTGTCGTCGTTATCGACGATGGAGGCGGAGCGACGGCTGCGGGAGGAGGGGTTTGTCGTGGAGTACATCGAAGAACGCGATGCGCGTCGGCTCGGTGCCGTTCGACTGGGCGGCGTTCGCTTGATTGACAACGTGCCGCTCGGGAGGGCCGATGATTCTCACGCTCGACTTCGGTAATAGCCAGCTCTTTGGCGGTGTGTTTCAGGATGGTGAACTGACCGTCCGCTTCCGGAAGCCGTCGCGCCCGTCACCATCGTCGGACGAACTGGGTCTGTTCCTGCGGGCGGTGCTGCGCGAGAACGGCAGGAATCCCGCCGACGTCGGGCAGATTGCGCTGTGCTCCGTCGTGCCGGATGCCATCTATGCCATGCGGAGCTGCTGCCGGAAGTACTTCGGCATCGATCCGTTCATCCTGCAGGCAGGGGCGAAGACCGGGCTGAAGGTCCGCTACCGGAACCCACTCGAGGTTGGTGCGGACCGCATGGCGAACGCCATTGGCGCCGTCAGCCTGTATCCCGACCGGAACCTCGTGGTCGTCGATCTGGGGACGGCCACCACCTTCGACGTCGTCGGTGCGGAGCGCACGTTCCTGGGCGGCATCATCGTACCCGGGCTCAGGATGTCCGTGGAGGCGCTCGAAACGAAGACCGCGCGTCTGCCGAACGTGGAGATCGTGCGAGCCTCTGAGCTCGTCGGGCGCTCGACGATTGAGTGCGTCCAATCAGGGATCTACTTCGGCAATTTGGCGATCATCAGGGAACTGACCAGGGCGATTCGCGAGCAGGCATTTCACAGCGAGCCGGTGCTGGTCATCGGCACCGGCGGCTTCTCGCAGATGTACGAGCACGAGCAGGTGTTCGACGTCCTGCTGCCCGACCTCGTACTGCTCGGCCTCGAGCGGGCGCTCGTGCTGAATCCAGCCGGCAGCCAGCGCTGGACGGCGAGCGCGAGTCCGGCGCGGGGCGGCGATGTGTCGCCGGCGCCGCACCGCGGGAGGGCCGAGTGACCCGGACGATGCTCCAGGCAAAGTTGCACCGCGTGCGGGTGACGCAGGCACTGCTCGACTACGAAGGGTCCTGCGGGATCGACGAAGCACTGCTGGACACGTCGGGAATCCTGCCCAACCAGCGGATCGACATCTACAACGTGGCCAACGGTGAGCGGTTCTCCACGTACGCCATCACGGCCGCGCGCGGCTCGGGCGAGATATCGCTCAATGGCGCTGCCGCGCGGAAGGCGATGGTGGGGGATCTGTTGATCGTCTGCGCCTACGCCGCTTACGACGAGGCAGAGCTGCAGCGATATGCACCGGTGGTGGTGCTGGTCGGACAGGGAAATCGCGTCGAGCAGGTCATCCGCAAGGCGTGAATATTCGGGCTCCAGGCTCCAGGCACGTCCACAGCGTGACTGTGTGACTACGCCCAGAGCCCAGCGCCGACCGCCTAGTTGAGCGCGAACACGAACAGATACGAGGAATTTTCCAGGTTGTCGAACTTCACCGGGTGCAGGTGACGTCCGCTCGTCTGGACCGCCAGGTACTGCTTCGAGCCGATCTGGAACGTCACTGGTGCGCCCTTTAGCGGCGTGCCGAGGTTGATGCGCCAGAGCTGCTCCAGCGTGTCGTCGTTGTACGCCACCAGCCAGCCGTCCTGCATCGCGGTAAACAGCACGCCACCGGCGGTGTCGATCACGCCCGATCGGATTTCGATGTCGGTCGCCACCTTGGCGATGACCTTGTGGTTCGCGGCATCGAACGCCGTCACCGCGCCGTAGTAGAGGTCCGAGCTGTACTTGCGCGGCTCGCTCTTCTTCGGGTCGACACCACCGTCAGGTCCGAGTACGCCGACCGCCGCGCCGTTCTGCGAGAAGCACCCTTCGGTGCCGACGCCGTAGGCAATCTGCTTGATCGGGTTGAACGACAGCGGCTGGTGCGCAATGCCGCCGTGCCACGTCGGGCAGGTGCGCTTCTGGCCGTCGCCGCGCAGCGCGCGCGCTTCCGGGTTGTAGATCTGCACGTCGATCTTCGGGTTGTACTCGAACGGCTTGCCGGTCTTCTGGTCAATCCCCTTCGTCCAGTTCAGGTCGTTCACGTACTTCTCGGACCGGATGAACTTTCCGTTGGTGCGGTCGATCGTGTAGTAGAAGCCGTTGCGCGCGTAGTGGCC
This sequence comes from Bifidobacterium breve, assembly GCA_943328785.2. Lineage (GTDB taxonomy): Bacteria > Acidobacteriota > Vicinamibacteria > Vicinamibacterales > CAVVIG01 > CAVVIG01. The sequence goes on along the minus strand of CALQBJ020000017.1, from coordinate 13,968 downwards.
GACCACCTTCCGCAGCACGCCATCGATCTTGATGTCGTACAGCATGTGGACGCCGACCTCGTCGAAGTCCCACGAGTCGTTCGGCGTGTACTGGAAGTGCCACGCGAGCTTGCCGGTGCGCACGTCGATTGCAATCACCGAGTTCGTGTACAGGTTGTCGCCCGGACGGAACTGCGGGTCGTAGATCGGGTACGGGTTGCCGGTGCCAACGATGTAGAGATGCGTCGCCGGGTCGAAGGCGCCGGTCTGCCAGATGCCGCCGCCGCCGGTCTTCCAGGCGCTGTGGTCGTCCTTCCAGGTTTCGCTGCCGGGGTCGCCCGGCTTCGGCACGGTGTAGAAGCGCCACTTCTCGTCGCCGGTCTTGGCGTCGAGTCCGGCAATCCAGCCGCGCGTGCCGCCGTCGCCCGCCCCGTTCTGCACGATGACGATGCCGTCGGCGACGAGCGGCGCCGTGTAGAACTCCTCCTGGCCGCCGAACTCGTTCTTGGTGGCGACGCGCTTGTCCCACACGATCTCGCCGTTGTCGCGATTGATCGCGATGACGCGGCCATCGGGCAGGTTGGCGAAGACCCGGTCTTCCCAGAGCGCGATGCCGCGCGTGCGCGGTTGGTTGCCGGCGTGCCGCACGGCGGCGTCAGCCGTCCACACGAACTTGCCCTGATCACCGGCCGTCGCATCGATCTTGTAGACCGTGCCCCAGCCGTCGGTCGTGTAGAGCATGCCGTTGTCGACCAGCACGTTGACCTCGGCTTCCGGACCGTTCTGGCCGACGTCCTGCATGCCGCCAAGCGCCATCCCCCAGACCATCCTGAGGCTCTTCACGTTCTCCCGGTTGATCTGCGACAACTTCGAGAAGCGGGTGTTGCCGTAGTCGCCGTTCATGAGCAGCCAGTTCTGCTGCTCGTTTTGGGCGTTGATGAGCCGATCCTGGCTCACCGTCATCTTGTATCCCTGGCCCTGCCCGACGACGAGCGTCGTGCCGGCGACGACGCCCACCAGCGCCATCAACATCCGCGTGTATGCACGCATTTCGTATCCTCTCTGGAAGTGCGACTGAGCGGGGCGATTATAGGGGATTGACCGAGTCTGCGCACATCGCACGGCCACGACGTGGAGTTCCAGGGCCGTGCCGTGCGCGCGTCGGATGGTGGCGGTGCCCCGTCAGATGCCGTGCGGCACCGACGGCCGTGACGGGCGGGATTCGGTAGCAGTCGCTATTCCACCACGATGCGTGTGCCGTGTGCGGCGGTGCCGGAGGTGGCGGCTGAGCGCGCGGCGATCTGCTCGTCGAGGAACGTGCGCAGGCCCTTCATCACCTCGAGCTGCGCGTTCTTGAAGTGCTGCGAGACCTGGTCCGACGGTCCGAGGCTCTTCAGGAATTGCGTGAGCAGCGGACCCGCGCCCATACAGCCGCAGTCGCAACCGGTCGTGTGTCCTGTCTCGGTCATGTCGGCTCTCCCAACTCCACCACCAGCGTCCTGTCCTCGAATGTAGCACGCAGAGGCACGAGCGCCGCCAGCGTCGTTGGCAGCCCGATGTGGCGCCGGAAGACGCCGACCTCCACCACCAGTTCGTCCCCCTTCATGAACAGGCCGACCTCGCCCTTTTCCGCGAACGGCATCGCCACGCGCACCTGGTGGACGCCGTTGCGGCGGTCGAACGAGTAGGGACGCTCGGTGCGAGTGACCGCGACGGGATTGGGGTCGAGTTCGTGGAGCAGGTCGGCCAGCCGGTCGAGCCGCTCGAGCCCGACCACCTCCTGCGCGAACATCGGCACCTGGCGGACGGGTACCGGCGCGAAGTACGACGCCATCTCCTCGAGCACCTGCTGTTGCGACTCGCGCGATGCCGCGAGGAACGACTGGCTCGCTTCCTCCGGCAGGACACGGTTCACGATGAGGCCGTCGACGCTGAGGCCGTGGAGGAGGAAGTAGACGAAGGCGCGCTGCGTTTCGCGCAGCACCATGCGCTCGGCGTTGGTCACCAGGCGCACGCTCGTCACCTGCGGGTCCTGCAGCACGGTGTCGATGCCGTCGAGGCGCGTGAACAGCTCCTTGATGTTGGCGAAGTAGGAGTCGGCCGGCAGCTCGACCGGCGACATCCGGTTCAGCAGCGGGCGCACGGCGTTCAGCACGCGGCGCTCCATCGGAAACACGTGCTTCATGTACCAGTCGAGCGTTGTCGGCATCGAGACAAAGCGGAGCGACTCGGCGGTCGGCGCGCAGTCGAGTACCACGACGTCGTAGGTCTCCTGCTTGCGGTACTGGTTCACGTAGAGCATGGCGCTCAGCTCCTCCATACCCGGGAGGATGGCCATCTCCTCGGCCTCGACGTCGCCGAGGCCCGACGTGCGCAGCACCGTAGTGAGGTACCCGGCAATCTCCCGCCAGTGCCGCTTCAGCTCGACCTGGATGTTCACTTCCTGCACATACAGGTTCGGGCGCACCTCGAACGGGTCGGCGGTCTTGGCGTCGAAGAGTCCGGTGCGGAGGGCGAACGCATCGGCGAGGCTGTGCGCGGGGTCGACGCTCATGACGAGCGTGCGGAGGCCGAGTCGGGCGAGCTGGACGCCGGTGGCGGCCGCGACGCTGGTCTTGCCGACGCCGCCTTTGCCGCTGTAGAGCAGAATGCGCATGAGTTGAGGTGTCCTGGTGGTAATCGGGGGGGCTGTTCTCCTGACGCCGGCCGCGCCCGGTCGGTTCCCAGTGTGATGGCGTAGTGTCCGGCTTCAGCCGGACCTCAGGTGTGTCACGCGGCAGCGACATCGCCGCCTTCAGGCGGTGCGCCAGGCGCGGTCGAGGAGCGCCGCGTCAGGCGCGGACACCGGGTGTGACGGCGCGCGGCCACCGGGCACGTAACACGCGGGGAAGCAGAGGAGGTCGGCCTGATAGAGTGAGGGCATGGCGAAGATAGGACGACGGCCGCTGTCGGCAACGGAGGCGCGCACGGAGCACACCAAGCAGAAGCTGAAGCCGCGATTCGTGTCGAAGGCGCACCGGGAAGAGAAGAAGGACATCGATCCGCTGGCGTTCGACGATGTGCGGAAGGTGCTGGCGCGGGCGACGCCGCCGAAGAAGAGCCCGAAGGGCTAAGAACTGCTCGCCTCGGACGAGCCGGTCGGTCTATAATCAGCGTTCTGTTCGACACGCCCCACCTCTGCGGAGAGGTACCGAAGTGGTCGTAACGGGCGCGCCTCGAAAGCGTGTTGTCGGGTAACCGGCACGTGGGTTCGAATCCCACCCTCTCCGCCATCCTATAAAACCGCTGAAACCGACAGAACCGCTCAACGAGCGTCTGGCGGGTCACGTTCATACCGCAAAGTCGCAGATCCCCAACATTTGGCACCAGGGTGGAGTTGGAACCCACGTGGTGCGAGAGTCGAGATGCTTCTGACAGAAAAAGGCCTATACTTTTCTGTCAAAAGCCATGGGCAAACACGCGAACTCGATCGACTCGCAGATCCTGAAGCGCATCCAGCGTCGGCGGGCTGGCCATGTCTTCACGCCTGCCGACTTCCTCGATCTTGGCTCCCGGAATGCGGTTGATCTGGCGCTGAGCCGGCATGCGCGCACAGGCACCATCCGCAAAATCGCCCGTGGTCTGTACGACTTTCCCCGGGTTGATCCTCGTCTGGGTCTGCTGTCGCCTGCGATGGATGACATCGCGACGGCTTTGAAGGGTCGCGATCAGTCGCGTCTCCAGCCCGCCGGGGCGCACGCCGCCAATGTGCTGGGCTTGTCTACGCAGGTGCCCGTTCGGGTCGTGTTCTTGACCGATGGCCGCTCCCGCCGCGTGCAACTGGGTAGGCAGCACATTGTGATCAAGCACACCACGCCTCGCCAGATGGCGACCGCAGGTCGTTCGAGCGGCACCGTGATTCAAGCGCTGAGATGGCTGGGCAAACGGAATGTGAATGACGCAACGATCGCAACATTGCGTCGCAGACTTTCCGCCGCGGACAAGCGGCAGCTCCTCAAAGACCTCCGCTACGCGCCGGCATGGATTGCGGACATCTTCCGCGCCGTGGCGCCCTCCGGTCGAGCCTGACGTGGATCGCTTCCTCCTGCTGCCTGACGCACCACGCCGCCTGCTCTGCGAGGAAGCCGGCCGCACGCTCGGGCTCAGTGCGGGGAGTGTGGAAAAGGATTTCTGGGTCTGTTGGACGCTTCGCACGTTGTTCTCATCGCCGACCTCTGGGCCTCACCTGACGTTCAAGGGTGGCACGTCGTTGTCCAAGGGATGGAAGCTGATTCAACGCTTCTCTGAAGACATCGACATCGTGATCGACCGCGACTTCCTGGGTTTCGGTGGTGAGCGAGCGCCTGAAGCCGCTCCAAGCCAGAAGCAGCGCTCGAAGCGGATCGACGAGTTGAAGGACGCGTGTCAGCGTCACATCCTCGACACGCTCCTGCCGGCTCTTCGAGATCGCGTCGAAGAGTTGTCGCCCGGCGCGCCGCATTCGCACATCGAGATCGATCCCGATGATGCGGACAACCAGACGATCCTGTTTCACTACCCGGCGGTCACCGCTGAAGGCACGTACATCCGCCCAATCGTGAAGATCGAACTCGGCGCGCGGTCTGATATCGATCCGTCTGCCACACCGGAGATCACGCCGTACCTCGGTGAGGTGTTTCCGGCAGAGATCGGCAACAACGCTTTCACGGTGCGAACGCTCGCGCCCGAGCGAACCTTCTGGGAGAAGGTCGCGCTCTTGCACGAAGAGAGCTATCGGGCCGCGGACGATGGCCCGAAAGCGCGGCTCGCACGGCACTACTACGATCTCTGGTGTCTCCTGTCGGCCGGCGTTGGCGACCGTGCGCGCGTTGACGTCGAACTCTTCCACCGCGTCGTGGCGCACCGCGCAGTGTTCTTTCGGAAGAACAAAGAGATCCAGGACTCTCTTCGACCCGGAGGCCTACGACTCGTGCCGTCTGCCGAACGTCGCGCGGGGTGGAAGCGCGACTACGATGCGATGAAGGACGTCATGTTCTTCGACGAACCTCCCACCTTCGACGAAATCCTCGTCGTTCTCGCCGGCTTCGAACGGCAGTTCAACACGGCAACTCGATAGCGAATTCACTGTACCTATAACGTACCTACGCCAGCGGTGTTCATCCGGTTCGATCGGTTCTATCGAATCGACTTCCCCGTAAGTTGTTGAGCCAAGGGGGTGTGGTCAAGAACGAATCCCACCCTCTCCGCCATTCCTTCGCCAATCGCTCGCGGCTCCGGATGGCTTCGCCGCGTCAGGCTCTCTCGACGCGTCGTCTGCCGACACACGCCTGCTGGGCGTGTAGGTCCAGCCACCCCGTGCGTCAGAACCTGTCGGCCCGAGCGGCCGCCCAGGCCTGCCCGAGACTGCCGGTGACCGATGCGGTGAGCAGGGCCCCTGGCTCGATGGGCGGGTAGATGTCGTGGTAGCTCCGGACCTCTCCCGAACTGACGCGCCGCATGACGTACCACGGCTTCAAGTCGCCTGGACACACCAGGCCGGTCGAGCCCAGCACGTCGAAGAAACTTTTCACCGTCTCGCGATGAAAGCGCGCCACGCGCTCCGACTTGTCGCCGACGTGCAGCCCGCGAACCAGTTCGGGGTCCTGCGTCGCGACTCCGGTCGGACACCGATTCGTGTTGCACCGCAGTGCCTGGATGCAGCCGAGCGCGAACATCATCGCTCGCGCCGCGTTGCACATGTCGGCGCCAAGTGCCAGCTTGGTCGCGATCTGGAACCCGGTGTTCACCTTGCCCGAGGCGATCAGGCGGACCTGGTCGCGGAGTCCGGCGCCGACGAGCGCGTTGTGAACGAACGACAGGCCCTCGCTGAGCGGCGTGCCGACCGAGTCTGAGAATTCCAGCGGCGCGGCGCCGGTCCCTCCCTCGGCGCCGTCGACGGTGATGAAGTCCGGAACGATCCCCGACTCGAGCATCGCCTTGACGATGCCGAAGAACTCGTGGCGTTTGCCGACACACAGCTTGAACCCGACCGGCTTTCCACCCGATGCGTCGCGCAGTAACTGGATGAACTGCAGCAGGCCGATCGGCGTGCTGAACGTCGAGTGAGCCGGTGGCGAGACGACGTCTTCGCCGGGCACCACGCCTCGGATGGCCACAATCTCCGGCGTCAGTTTCGCCGCCGGCAGGATGCCGCCGTGTCCAGGCTTCGCCCCTTGCGATAGCTTGATTTCGATCATCTTCACAGCCGGCAGCGCCGCGCGTTCCTCGAACGCGTCGGGATTGAACCGCCCGTCTGGCGTGCGACAACTGAAATAGCCGGTGCCGATCTGCCAGACCAGGTCGCCGCCTGGCTCGAGATGATAGGGACTCAGGCCGCCTTCGCCCGTGTTGTGCGCAAACCCTCCGGCCCTGGCGCCGGCGTTCAGGGCGAGGACCGCGTTCATGCTGAGCGACCCGTAGCTCATCGCCGACACGTTGAGAATCGACGCCGAGTACGGCTGGGCACAGGCGGGCCCGCCCACCCGCACGCGGGCGCAGGTCGTGTCGCGGTGGACCGGGGCGAGCGAGTGGTTGATCCACTCGTAGCCCGCAGCGTAGACGTCGCGCTGCGTGCCAAAGGGCAGCGTGTCCAGTTCTCCCTTGGCTCTCTGGTAGACGACCGAGCGGTCGTTGCGGCTGAACGGGCGGCCGTCGTGGTTGCTCTCGACGAAGTACTGGTTGATTTCCGGCCGGATCTTCTCGAGCAGATAGCGTCCGTGCCCGATCAGCGGGAAGTTGCGCCGAACGGCCTGCTTCGTCTGCAGCATGTCGGCGACACCCCGCAGGATGACGGGGACGATGACCACGAGCGACCAGCGCACGTGGGGCCAGGCTTGCGCGGCGAGAGCCACGAATGCCAGCGTTGCCGCCGAGAGCGTGAGAAATACACGGCGCATGATGCACGGAATCGGCCGGGTGGTCCCAGAGTTGAACCTGACGGTCCGAGCGGTGGGTGTCCGCGGTCCCGCGGCGAGGCGGCGTTACATGTGCAGTGCAATGCATCACGCCGCTTTCGGCTACGCTGGACGGCGTGTCTACGAACAACCTGCTGACCGCGGCCGATGCCGCGATCGATTGGCTCGAACAGGTGGCCGCCGACTGGGGGCGTCTCGATACGCTCCCTGCTCAGGATCGCCAGCGCCTGCATCGGGCGATTGCCGCACTGTCGACCGCCGATTCCACCGCGAACCGGCGGCGCCGTAAGGCGGCGAGGGCCGAGCGCGTGTTGCATCACGAAGCCGTGCTCGACGAGACCGGCATCCGCGCCCGCCGCCGCAGGCCGCTTGTGACCACGCCGTATGCGCCGCCGCCGCGACTCGAGCAGCCGCACGAAACGCCGGACGCGGCACCCTCGGTCGATCGGGTGTGTTACGTCTGCAAGGCTCGCTTCTCCGAGGTCGACGCGTTCTACGATCAGCTGTGTCCCGCCTGCGCGACGACGAACTTGGCTGCGCGGACCGAACTGGCCGACTTGCGTGGGCGCGTCGCCTTACTGACCGGCGGGCGCGTGAAGATCGGGTTCCAGGCCGGGCTGAAGCTGTTGCGCTCGGGGGCGCGGCTGATTGTCACCACCAGGTTCCCGCGCAATGCCGCATTGCGCTACGCGCAGGAAGCTGACTTCGGCGACTGGAGCGAGCGGCTCGATGTCGTGGGGCTGGATCTTCGACACGTCTCGAGCGTCGAGGCCTTCTGTCAACACATGGTCGCCAGCCACGGGCGACTCGACTTCCTCATCAACAACGCCTGTCAGACGGTGCGGCGCCCGCCGGAGTTCTACTCGCACATGATGGCCGACGAACTGTCGGCGGCGCGTGAACTGCCGGCGCATGTCCGCCGCCTGCTCGGTGAATCGCCGCCGATGGCGGCGACGGGAACGCTCGCCGCACAGCTGTCCCAGGCGCGGCTGCTCGAGGAAGAGTTCACTGATCGGGCGAGCGCGTTTCCGGCCGGTCGGCTGGACGAGGACCAGCAGCAGGTCGACCTTCGCGACAGGAATTCGTGGCGCATGCTGTTGGCGGATGTGCCGACGGTGGAGATGCTGGAAGTGCAGCTGGTGAACGCGATCGCCCCGTTCCTCTTCAACGCGAGGCTGAAGCCGCTGATGCTGCGGACGCCCGAACGCGACAAGCACATCGTCAATGTCTCAGCGGTAGAAGGGCAGTTCTACCGCCTGGCCAAGACGACGCGGCACCCGCACACCAATATGGCGAAGGCGGCGCTGAACATGATGACGCGCACGGCGGCCACCGACTACGTCAACGACGGCATTCACATGAACAGCGTCGATACGGGCTGGGTGACCGACGAGGACCCGATCGAGATTGCGATGCGCAAGACCGCTGAACAGCACTTTCACCCACCGCTCGATGTCGTCGATGGCGGCGCCCGCATCGTCGCGCCGATCATCACCGGCTTCAACACCGGTACGCACGTGTGGGGGCAGTTCCTGAAGGACTACAAACCGACGCCCTGGTAGGCCCGCGACTGGGGGGGGGCGTTCAGCGCTGTTCCGCGTCCAGCACCTGCCGGACGCTCACGGCCAACCCACCACGCGTGAACGGCTTCCGGAGCAGGTCCGCATGCGCCCGGGGAACCGCCCCAGTCCCGACGACGCTCTGGGCGTAGCCCGACATGAACAGAACTCTGACCTGCGGTCTGAGCGCGACGATTCGCTCCGCCAGGTCCGTACCGGTCATCTCGGGCAGGACGAGGTCGGCCAGCAGCAGGTGGATCGTGCCCGTGTGTTCGTTGGCCAGTCGGAGCGCCTCGCCTGACGAGGCGGCCGCCAACACCGTGTAGCCCTGCCGTGTGAGCAGCTTCGAGGTGAGCGCCAGAAGTGCCTCCTCGTCTTCCACAACGAGAACGGTTTCGGAACGTCCGCGAGGCAACTCCTCGGCTGTGCGAGGCTGCGCCTGGCTGGTCTCCTGAACGGGCCTGGGGAAGTACAGCCTGACGGTCGTGCCTGCGCCGAGGGTGCTGGACGCGCTGACGAATCCGCCGTGCTGCAGGACGATGCCCTTGACCGAGGAGAGCCCGAGCCCCGTACCTCTGCCCACCCCCTTTGTGGTGAAGAACGGCTCGAATGCCTTCTCCAGCGTGTCGGGGGCCATCCCGCAGCCGTCGTCGGTCACCATGAGGCAGGCGTAATGGCCTGGCGCGGCCTCGGGGTGCCTGGCGCAGTAGTCCGCGTCGATGGTGGCGGGTTCGGTCTCGATGGTCACATGGCCCGTGTCGACGGTCGCGTCCCGTGCGTTCGAGCACAGGTTGGACAGCAACTCGCTGATCTGGGCTGGGTCCGCCATGATCGAGCCCAGACCTTCGGCGGGTCGCCAGGTCACCTGTATGTGCTCGCCGATCAGCGGCCGGAGCATCGTCAGCGCGTCAGCCACCGCCTGATTCAGGTCGAGGATGCGGCGCGCGATGATCTGCTTGCCCGCGAACGTGAGCAGTTGCCGGGTCACCTGCGCGGATCGCGTAGCCGCCACGTGAATCTGCTCCAGGTCGGCATGCAGTTGCCGCGACGTTGGGCCCAACGTCCCCCATGCCAGCTCGGTGTACCCAAGGATCACCGCGAGCATGTTGTTGAACTCATGGGCCACGCCGCCCGCCAGTTGACCAATCGACTCCAGCTTCCTGGATTGCTGCAGTTCGGATTCCAGAGCCGCCCTCTCGGCTTCCGCGTGCCGGCGCTCGGTGACGTCCAGCGAGGCCCCTGTGTAGTTCAGTAATCGCCCCTGAGCGTCGACATGGGGCTGTGCCCGGTCCAGGATGACCCGCACGCTGCCGTCCGGACGCACGATTCGGTACTCCGACTCAAACACCGCCATGTTGCTCACGGCTGCGCGGAAGGTCTGGTCCATCGCGGCGGCATCATCCGGGTGGATGTGGCGCTCGAGCATCTCGTCATACGGCGGCGACACCGCTCGTGGCGCGATTCCAAAGATTCGGCACTCTTCCTCAGACCAGGTCGTCTCCCCGGTCTCCGCCGAGTATTCCCAGCTGCCGAGATGAGCCAGTGCCTGGCCCTCTGCCAGGAAGGTCCTCTCTCTCGCCAGTGCGGCCTCGGCCTCCTTGCGCTCGGTGATGTCTGTGAAGGTAATGCAGACGCCACGCCCCTCGACCAGGATGGGGCTGGCCGAGGTCAGCAGCCAGCGCACGTTGCCGTCGGGGCGGACGATGCCCATCTCCACGCTGTCCACGGCCCGCTCCTCACGCAGCGCTCGGACGCTGGCGTACTCCTCGGCGGGCATCGGGCTGTGGTCGGGCCGAAGAATGGCCCAGGCCGGTGCATCGAAGGTTCGCGCGAGCGTTTCGGAGCGGGTGAGGCCGAGGATCTGCTCGGCGGCGGGGTTGGCGTCCACGATCTGCCCGGCCTCGTCGGTCACCACCACCCCCGTGTGCAGGCTATTGAACAGGGCGACATACGTCTGAGTGGCCCGCTGTTGCGCGGCCTCCGCCTGCTTGCGCTGGGTGATGTCCTGGAAGGCGCCCTCGAGCCTGATGGTCTTCCCGTGCTCGACGACGGCCACGGCCTGCGTCCGTACCCAGATGGCTCGTCCCGTCCGTGTCGTCATCGGCACATCGAGGTCGAACGAGGCTCCCCGTCCGATCGCGGCCTCAATTGCCGAGCTCAACGCTGGCCTGGCCTCGAGGTTGACCATGGCGGTCGCCTGCGCGAGGCTGAGTGCAGTTCCGGGTTCCAGGTCGTTGATCCGGAAGGACTCCGCAGAGAACGACATGGTCAGCGTGGTCAGGTCCAATTCCCAGGCGCCGATCTTCGCTACACTCGAGAGTCGATGGAGCCGCGCAGCCGCGGTCCGTGTGTTCGTCTCGCCGGCAGAGTGTTCGAGATCGAAGATGCGCTGCTTCAGTGCGGCGTTCTCAGAGCGCAGGGCCTGGTCGGCGCCGGACGGATTGGCCATCTACGGCTCAGCTTAGCCCGGGTGGCCCTCCAGTGGGACCCACCAACTGGTGGACTCACCGTCGACCGGGAGGCGACCGCCTGCGCTCATCTTCGGCCGGACCGCGTCCGCCGCCTCTCACCTGCGCCAGCAGTCAGCGGACCGGCGGCGCCACGAAGCGCGGTGCCCCGGCACCTTCCTCGCTCGCGCTAGGTTTCCTGCGCCCCGCGCGCCATCAGGATCTTGCCCGAGCGCACCAGTTCGATGACGCCGAAGGGCATGAGCAGCTTGATGAACACGTCGAGCTTGGCGGTCCCTGCCGCACAGCGCAGGATCACCGAATCGACGCCGAAGTCGCTGACCGTGGCCTTGAAGCTCTCGGCGATCTGCAGGATCTCGGTGCGGTCACCAATGCCAGCCCTGAGTTTCACGAGCACCACTTCGCTTTCGATCACCGGCTGACCGGTGTGATCGATGGCGTGCACGACGTCGATCAGCTTCTCGAGCTGCTTGATGATCTGCTCGAGCGCATCGCGATCGCCGGAGCAGGTGATGGTCATCCGCGAGAACTCGCCCGGCGTCGCGTCCGTACCCTCCACGGAGAGCGCCGGCGACACCACCAGCGACTCCATGTTGTAGCCGCGACGCGAGAACACGAGCGAGACGCGCACGAGCACGCCCGGCTTGTTGCGCACGAGCAGCGAGATGGTGTGGAGCGGCGGCTTGGCGATGTCGACAACGTCCCGCCGCCGCGGGGCCTTGCCGGGATCGAGTTCGAACTGGGCGCCGCGTGGTTCGGTGTTCAGTGCCATGTAACCCTCGTAAATGAATGCAGACCGGCGAAGGCCCTGCCGCTACGTCGAACCCGACGGCTTCTCCATCTTTGTCTTCGGCTTCTCGACGATCATCCCCGACAGCGGTGCACCGGCCGGGATCATCGGGAAGACGTTGTCGTCCTTCACCACTTCGGCCTCGATCAGGCACGGGCCGTCGTTGTAGGCCATCGCCCAGTTGATCGCCTTGTCCACGTCGCCCGCGCGCGTCACGCGCCGGCCCGGAATGTCGTAGGCCGCGGCGAGCTTGATGAAGTCGGGATTCCCCTCGAGATCCGCGCCGGAAATGCGGTTGTCGAAGAAGAGCTCCTGCCACTGGCGAATCATGCCCAGGTAGCTGTTGTTGATGATCAGGATCTTCACCGGCACCTTCTGGAGCTTCGCGGTGGCCAGCTCGCACAGGGTCATCTGGAAGCCGCCGTCACCGACGATGGCCCAGGCCGGTTTGCCCGTGGCCATGGCCGCGCCGATCGCCGCCGGGAACCCGAACCCCATCGTCCCGGCGCCACCGCTCGAGATCCAGTGGCGGTGCTTCGTCGTGAGACAGAACTGCGCCGCCCACATCTGGTGCTGGCCGACGTCGGTGGTGATGATGCAGTCGCGTCCGCCGAGCTTGTCGAGACGATCGAGGACGTGCTGCGCGCGCAGCCCGCCCTTCTTGGGATACCGCAGGGGGTATTGCTTGCGCCAGCCGGCGATCTCCTTGAGCCAGTCCGCCGTGTCGAGCGCGTCCACCAGCGGCACCAGTTCCTCGATCGCCAGGCGCGCATCGGCGGCCAGGCTGACGTCTGGGCGTACCACCTTGTTGAACTCCGCCACGTCGATGTCGATGTGGATCTTGACCGCATCGGGGCAGAACTCCGACAGCTTGCCGGTGATGCGATCGTCCCACCGCGCGCCGATAGCGACGATCAGATCACAGTGCTCCACGGCACGGTTGGCGTAGGCCGTACCGTGCATGCCGAGCATGCCGAGGTTCAGCGGGTGATCTTCTGCGCACGCACCCTTGCCGAGCAGCGTGTTGACGATCGGTGCGTTCAGCTTCGTCGCCAGCTCCAGGATGGCCTTGCCGGCGTCCGCGATGACGGCCCCGTGCCCGACGTAAAGCACCGGCTTGCGGCTCTTCGCCATCAGGCCGGCGGTCTTGTGCAGCAGCGCGGGATCGGGGCGGCCGGGCACGTGATAGCCCGGCAGGTCGACCGTTTCGACCAGCGGCGCCGAGCATGGACCCTGGGTGATGTCCTTCGGCAGGTCGATGAGCACCGGACCCGGCCGGCCCGTGGTGGCGATGTGAAACGCCTCCCGCATGATGCGAGGGATGTCATCGGCGTTCTTGACCAGGTAGCTGTGCTTCACGACCGGATAGGTAATGCCGGTGACGTCCGCCTCCTGGAACGCGTCCTTGCCGAGCATCGAGGTGATGGTCTGGCCGGTCAGCACGACCATCGGCACCGAGTCCATCAGCGCCGTCAGCAGCCCGGTCACGCAGTTGGTGGCGCCAGGACCCGAGGTGACCAGCACCACGCCGGGCTTGCCGGTCGCTCTGGCGTAGCCATCCGCCATGTGCGTCGCCCCCTGTTCGTGCCGGACCAGCACGAACTTGATCTTGGAGTCGACGAGCGCGTCGAAGATCGGCATCGCCGCGCCGCCCGAGTAGCCGTACACGACCTCCACGCCCTCGCGTTCGAGGCACTGGATGACTTTGTCGCCGCCGGTTGTGGCCTTTGTAAGCATGAATACCTTCGTCGATGGTCCTGATCGCGGTCTCACGAGTCGACCACTGACAGGCTGAACTTGATGTGTCTCTGGATTGTTGAGCAGTGAACCTGCTCGATTCCGCGTCAAGTTGTAGCTATAGGCGACGTTCGCTGATCAATGATGCCTTAAAAGTACGAAACATCGCATCACATTTTGCCGGCCTGGCCATGATCGACGTTTTTGGCGGAAAAGGCAGATGGCTGGCGCCTGGCAGGCCGGCTATTTCTTCTTGCCGGTGAATGTGCCTGTCAGCATGCTCGCGATGTCGAGCGAGCCCTTCATCGCGGTGGCGCTCTCGATCGTGCCGGTGAACGACACGGGAGCGGACTGTCCCTGCAGGTCGGCAGTGAAGGTGAAGCGGATGTCGGAGCCCTTGACCGTCCCGGTCAGGTCGGCCTCGCCGAGGGTGCCGGATGAGTAGTGGCCGGTGAGTGTCTCGCCGTCCTGCTTCAGGGTGACCGTCGGCGTCCCTGCGCCCT
>CALQBJ020000016.1 GCA_943328785.2 Bifidobacterium breve | reverse complement strand
GTGCTGAACTAGCAAGTCCGGCTGAAGCCGGACGACTTAGGCGTAGACGTAGAAGCCGCGGCCGGATTTCCTTCCCAGGTGTCCGGCCGCGACCATCCGGCGGAGCAGCGGGCACGGGCGATACTTCGGGTCGCCCAGCCCTTCGTGCAGCACGTTGAGGATGGCCAGGCAGACATCGAGCCCGATGAAGTCGGCCAGCGTCAGCGGCCCCATCGGGTGATTCATCCCGCCCTTCATCACCGCATCGATCGCCTCCGGCGTGCCCACGCCCTCCATCACCGCGAAGAACGCCTCGTTCAACATCGGCATCAGGATGCGGTTGGCGATGAAGCCCGGGTAGTCGGCGGCCTCGACGCCGTTCTTGCCGAGCTTCGTGCACAACTCCGTGGCCACCTGCATCGACTCGTTCGAGGTCGACTGGCCGCGGATCAGCTCCACCAGCGTCATCAGCGGCACGGGGTTCATGAAGTGCATGCCGAGCACCTTGTCGGGGCGCTTCGTGGCGGCGCCGAGCAGGGTGATCGAGATCGACGAGGTGTTCGACGAGAGGATCACTTCGGGGCGCGTGAGCGCATCGAGGCGCGCGAACAGATCGCGCTTGGCCTCGGCGTTCTCGACGATGGCCTCGACGACGTAGTCGGCATCGGCCAGGGCGTCGATGGTCGTGAAGGTGCCGAGCCTGGCAAGGGTGGCGTCACGGTCGGCCGCCACCAACTTGCCCTTCTCGACGAACTTCGCGAGGCTCTTGTCGATGGCGGTGCGTGCGCGTTCGAGCATCGGCTGCGCCACATCGATCAGCCGCACGTCGTAACCCGCCTGCGCGAATACCTGCGCAATACCGTTGCCCATCGTGCCCGCACCCACTACGCCGATTGTCTTCAGGGTCATCGCTGTTGTCCGGTCCTTGGTCGGGGAGAGTGCGACGGCTGGCGCCGACGCTAGAGCATCTCGATCGCGAGCGCGACGCCGTTGCCGCCGCCGAGGCACAGCGTGGCAATGCCGCGTTGCAGGTGGCGGTGCTGCAGGGCGTACAGCAGCGTGGTGAGGATGCGTCCGCCGCTCGAGCCAATGGCGTGGCCCAGAGCCACGGCGCCACCGTTGACGTTGACGCGCTGTTCGTCGAGTTCGAGTTCCTGCATCACGGCCAGCGCCTGTACGGCAAAGGCCTCGTTCAGTTCCACCAGGTCGACGTCGCCAAGCGACCAGCCGGCCCTCGCGAGGACGCGCCGCGTCGCTTCCACCGGGGTCATCAGCACCAGCTTCGGCGCCAGTCCGCTCGTGGCCTGCGCGACGATGCGCGCCATCGGCGTCAGGCCAAGCGCGTGCGCCCGGGCGGCGGACATCACGACCAGCGCCGACGCGCCGTCGTTGACCGGCGGCGCATTACCGGCCGTCACGGTGCCGTCCTTCCTGAACGCCGGCTTGAGCGCGCGGAGCGCTGCTACGGTCGTGTCGGCGCGAATCGCTTCGTCCCGGTCGAACAGCGTGACGCTACCGTCGCGCTGGGGCAGTGACACGGGCAGAATCTCGTCGGTGAAGGTGCCGTCTGCCGTGGCCGCGGCAGCCTTCTGGTGGCTGCGCACGGCATACGCGTCCTGCGCCTCGCGCGTGACCGAGAACTGCGCGGCGACCACTTCGCCGGCGTTGCCCATGTGATAGTGCTCGAAGGCGCACCACAGGCCGTCGTTGATCATCGAGTCGACGAGTGGGGCGTGACCGAGCCGTGCACCGTCCCGCGCCTTCGGCATCAGGTAGGGGCCGTTGCTCATCGACTCCATGCCGCCGGCGACGGCAATCTCGATGTCGCCCGTGGCGATGGCCTGGGTCGCGAGCATCACCGCCTTCAGTCCCGAGCCGCAGACTTTGTTGATGGTGAGTGCCGCGACGTGGTTCGCCAAGCCGCCGCGAAGGGCGGCCTGGCGGGCGGGGTTCTGGCCGAGGCCCGCCGAGACGACGTTGCCCATGATGCATTCGTCGACAGCGTCCGGGTCAATGCCGGCGCGACGCACGGCTTCCGCCACGACCAGGGCGCCGAGTTGCGGAGCGGTGTGGCCCTTGAGGGAGCCTTGGAACTTGCCGGTGGCGGTGCGAACAGCGCTGACGATGACGGCTTCGTTCATGGTGTTCTGCCTGAAGGGCAGCCCCGGCAGCGTTGGCCCTGGGCCTGCGATGGGGAGTCGGCTATCGGCGGATTCTGAGTTCGCGGACGGCGTCGGGGCCGAGCATGCTCTGGATACGCGAAAGGATCAGGCCGGAGGCGCGCATGATCGCCGAGCCCCACTGTGCCGTCTGCACGTCGACGAGCAGCACGCCGTCTTCGAGGCGTACCGCGCTGACCCGCGCCATCTGCGTGCCGACGGCCGAGCGCCAGGCAAAGTCGACCTTGCCGGCCGAGAGGGGCGCCCGCCGCACGATCTGGGCGAGCGCACCCGGTAATACCTGTCCAATCGGCTGCCACGTCACGGTTCAGAAATCTTATCATTCAGCATGCGCCTCATCCTCGCGTCTGGCTCGCCCCGCCGCGCCGAACTCCTCACCTCCGCCGGTTACCGCTTCGAGGTGCAGAGCGCCGACATCGACGAACGGGTCACGCCCGGAGAGGCCGCCGAGGATTACGTCCAGCGGTTGGCTGTCGAGAAGGCTCGCGCCGTCCTCGAACGGACCAACCCACAGGGTGACGACGTCTTAGTCCTCGGGGCCGACACCACGGTGGTCGTCGACGGCGAGATTCTCGGAAAGCCGGAGGATGACGAGGACTCGGCGCGCATGGTCCGGTTGCTGGCGGGGCGTCCTCACCGGGTTCTCACCGGCGTCAGCCTATGCTCGCGTTCGCTACGACTGGAGGCGGTGGATGAAACACTGGTGTTCTTCCAGCCGATGAGCGACAACGACGTGCACTGGTACGTGGCGAGCGGGGAAGGGCGCGACAAGGCCGGGGCCTACGCCATCCAGGGGCTGGCGTCGAGGTTCATTCCCCGCATCGACGGGTCGCATTCAAACGTCGTGGGGCTCCCCGTGGCGGTCGTGGCTGAGTTGATCAGCAGGGCTGAATCACGATTGCGTTTTCTTGCATCGAGCCGGTAGTCGAGCTATTCTGATCGCGACTCAAATTCCCGGAAGTCCTTATGACACACCGATATATGAAAATAGGTATCACCTCGGTCGTCCTGGTGCTCGCCTTCACCGGGATGCTGTGGTCGACCCTTCGCGAGGGGACCGAGTACTACAAGCACGTGGACGAAGTGACCTCCAACGCGCAGGAGTGGCAGGGCAAGCGCCTGCAACTGCACGGGCACGTGGTCACGAACTCGATCCTCGTGAAGCCCGACACCCTCGAATACAAGTTCAAGGTCCAGAACAACGGCCAAGAGATCGACGCCACCTACAAGGGCGTGGTGCCGGACACCTTCAAGGATCGTCCGGGCGAAGAAGCCGAAGTCGTGCTGAAGGGGCAGTTGAGCCAGGCTGGCTTCTCGGTGGAAGCGAACGGGATCATGGCCAAGTGCCCCTCGAAGTACGAGGCTGAGAAGAAGAAGCTCGGACAGGTCGGGTAGATGGCATCCCTCGGCTCCTTCCTGCTCTACGCCACCTTCGTCGTCTGCGCCTACTCCGCTGTCATCTCGGTCGTCGGCGCCCGGCAACGGTCGCGACGGCTGATTGAGAGCGGAGTCGGGGCGTTCTATCTGGTCTCCGCTCTCATGACCTGCGCCACGGCGGTCATGATCAACGCGTTCCTGACCAACGACTTCACCATCAAGTACGTCCAGCACTACTCGGACACGGTCCAGCCGCTGTTCTACAAGATCACCTCTTACTGGGGTGGTCTTGACGGCTCGATCATGTTCTGGGTGTTCCTGCTCTCGGTCTTCGGCTCGATTGCGGTATACGTGAACCGCGAACGCTACCGGGAACTCATCCCCTACGTCATCGCCACGATCTCGTCGGTGCAGATGTTCTTCCTGTACCTGATGGTGGTGCACAAGAATCCGTTCACCACCTTCCTGACGAACGTTCCCGCAGAAGGCACCGGGTTGAATCCGCTCCTCCAGAATTACTGGATGGCGATTCATCCGCCGTCGCTCTACACGGGCTTCGTCGGCATGACGATTCCGTTCGCGTTCTGCATCGCCGCGCTGATCACCGGACACCTCGACGACTCGTGGCTGCGCGCCGTGCGTCGCTGGACGATGATCAGTTGGCTGTTCCTCACCTTCGGCCTGACGCTCGGCATGATCTGGGCGTACGAGGAGCTCGGCTGGGGCGGCTACTGGGCCTGGGACCCGGTTGAGAATGCGGCCCTGCTGCCGTGGTTTACGGCTACCGCATTCCTGCACTCGGTGATGGTGCAGGAACGGCGGAGCATGCTGAAGATCTGGAACGTGTCGCTGGTGATCACGACGTTCTTCCTGACGATCTTCGGCACCTTCATGACCCGCTCTGGCGTGGTGCAGTCGGTGCACGCATTCGGCGAAGACAAGATGCTGGCGTGGCTGTTCACCGGTTTCATGGTGGTCATCCTCACGTTCAGCTTCGGCCTGGTGATCTACCGCATGCCGATGTTGCGCGCGCGCAGCAACGAGCTCGACTCGTGGGTCTCGCGTGAGGCGGCCTTCCTCATCAATAACTGGATCCTGCTGTTCTCGGCCTTCTTCGTCCTCTTCGCCACGATGTTCCCGACGTTGAGCGAAGCGGTGACCGGCACCCGCATCACCGTCGCCGGCCCGTTCTACAACAAGTGGATGGCGCCGATCGGCCTGATCTTGTTGTTCCTCACCGGCGTCGGCCCGCTGCTGGCGTGGCGCAAGTCGACGATGAAGAACCTGCGCGACCAGTTCGTCATCCCGATCGTGCTCTCGGTCGTCGTTGGCGGCGGCCTCTATGCCTTCGGCCTGCACGTCTGGTCGTCGGGGTTGTGCTTCGCGCTGGCGGCGTTCGTCTTCGGCACCATCGCGCAGGAGTTCTGGCGCGGCACGAACATCCGCAAGAAGAACACCGGCACCGACTTGCTCACCGCCATGGTCGGCTTGGTCGGGCGCAACAAGCGGCGCTACGGCGGCTACGTGGTGCACCTCGGCATCGTGCTGATGTTCCTCGGCTTTGCCGGCGGCGCCTACAAGCTCGACGAGCAGGTGCTGCTCAAGCAGGGCCAGTCGACCGATGTCGGCAAGTGGACCTTCCGCAACGACGGTATCAAAGTGAGCGACGACGGTCAGAAGCAGATGACCACGGCGTACATCGCGGTGCTGGAGGACGGCAAGCAGATCGACACGATGTATCCCGCGCGTTGGGTCTTCCATCGCCACGAGGATTCACCGACCACCGAGGTGGGGATCCGCCGCGGCATGTGGGAAGACCTCTACATCGTCCTGCCGGCGACCGACCCGACGATGATGGCGGCGCAGACGGCCACCCTGCAGATCGTGGTGAACCCGCTGGTCAACTGGATCTGGCTCGGGTTCGGCATCATGGCGTTCGGCACCATCATCGCCATGCTTCCGGAGCGCGCCTACTCGTTCGCGACGGCGAAGAGCGCAGCCGAGATTGCGGGCGCCACCGCAATGATCCTGCTGGTCATCTTCCTGGCCTCAACGCCGGCGTTCGCACAGGCACCGTCGAACATGCACGACCCGAGTGCCTCGACCGCGCCGGTGGGGGCCACGTCGGAGTTCGAGAAGCAGATGCGGCGTGAGCTGGTCTGTATCTGCGGCGACTGTGCGCACTATCCCTTGTCCGAGTGCACGTGCGGCACCGCCGCAGAGATGCGCGGCGAGTTGGCGCAGCAGATTGCGCTCGGCAAGGACCGCGACCAGATCCGTGCCTGGACGGTCGAGCGCTACGGCAGTCAGGAACCGCTCGGCGCGCCGATCGACAAGGGTTTCAATCGCCTCGCCTGGATCCTGCCGTGGTCGGTGGGCGTGGGCGCGGCGGCGGCCGTTGGCTTCGTCGCGATGCGCTGGTCCAGGAATAACCGGACGGAAGACTCGGACCCGATCGGGTCGTCGGCTTCCGATCCAGAACTGAACGATCGCCTCGACGATGAGCTCAGAAACCTCGACTGAGCACCGGCTTCGGCCGGAGGCTCCCGCCCAGCCAGGCATGCAGCCCTGGCAATTCTTCGTTCTCGCCGGTCTTGGCTGCGCAACGGCCGTCACCTTCCTCATCAGGGGACAGGGTGTCATGGCTGTACTGCTGGTCTCGCTGCTGATGGCGACGACGACGCTGGTTGGCATCGCCGCCCTGCGCGCGCTGCGCCCACTTGTGTCCGATCACGAAGACCGCAGCACCGTCATCGGCGAGCGGACGCGTGCCGCACTCGAGCAGGAGAAGGCGAACACCCTGCGCACCATCAAGGAACTCGAATTCGACCGCGCGATGGCCAAGATGTCGGAGGCCGACTTCAACGAGATGTCGGTCCGCCTGCGCGCCCGTGCCGCCCGTCTCATGAAGCAACTCGATGCCGGCACCGGCTACCGACCGAAGATCGAGGCCGATCTCCTGAAACGCCTCGGCAATGCCGGCGAGAGTAAGGCCTCCACCCACGCCGAGCGGGCGTGCCCGAAGTGCTCGACACCGAACGACACAGACGCGCGCTTCTGCAAGAACTGCGGGGAGCGTCTCTCATGAACCTCACCGCAACAGTCCGTCGCCTCCGCTCGTTCACGGTGCTCGCCGCGTGCGTCGTCGCGCTGCTGGCCGGCAGCGGGACTGCTACCGCGCAGATGCCGGACATGGCGCAGGCGTCGGGAATTCCCAGGCCGGTCGACGACCTCCCGGTCGGGTCTGTCTCGGTACGCGTCATTCGGGGCGATATGTCCAACCTCGTGGTCGGGAACCCGGTCGAGATGCGGATCGGCGACAAGGTCACGACGGTGAACACCGACGACCAGGGGCGCGCGCAGTTCGACCAGATCGTGCCCGGCAGTCCCGTCACGTTCTCCACTGTGGTGGACGGCAAGCGTCTCGACTCGCAGCCGTTCAACGTGCAGCCGCAGGGCGGCGTGCGCATGCTGCTGGTGGCGGCTGATTCCGCGGGGGCAAAGGCGCCTGCCGCGCCCAGCGCGCCGGCGGTCACCGGACCGGTCACCATCGCGGGTGAATCGCGCATCGTCATCGAGCCGGCTGAAGGCACGCTGTCGGTCTACTACATCCTCGACATCGTGAACGCGTCGAGCAGCCCGGTGAATCCGGAGAAGCCGTTCGTCTTCACGATGCCGGCCGACGCAACCAACACCACGGTCATCACGGGATCGTCGCCGCTCGCGAGCAACAAGGGGCGAGTGGTGACGGTTGTCGGTCCGTTCCCGCCCGGCACCACGGCCATCCAGGTGGCCGCCGAGTTTGTCGTGACGAGCGGCAGCGTGTCGTTCTCGCAGGTGTTCCCGGCGAACATCCCCGAGCCGATTGTGCTCGCGAAGAAGGAAGGGGCCCTGTCGATGACGTCGCCCCAGCTTGACCGGGTACAGGACACGTTCACCGAGGGCACCGCGGTCATCATCGGCGCGGGCGCCGCGCTCAACGCCGGCACGCCGCTGTCGATCACGCTGACGGGGTTGCCTCACCACAGCGCCGTCCCCCGCAACATCTCGCTGGTCCTCGCTGGTGTCATTATCCTCATCGGACTCTGGGCTGCGACGCGGCCTGGCGATGCTGGCGCCGACCGGGTCACCGAGCGGAAGCGCCTCATCAGCCGTCGCGAGAAGATGCTGCAGGACCTCGTGCGGCTCGAGCAGGACCATCGCCGCGGCAAGGTCGACGCCGCCCGCTACGGCAGGCGTCGCGAGGAACTGGTGCAGGCACTCGAGCACATCTACGGTGCGCTCGACGAAGACGGGGTAGGCCCGGAGCCAACGGGGAAGGCTGGTGTGGCGGCCTGACGCGCCGCCACCGCCCCTGCCTGTCGATGCCCCAACCCTCCTGGACGACCGACCTCACGTGACCTTCGACTTCGACCGCGTCGAGCTGACCGACCTCTCCCGCCACTTTGGCCGGAGGAAGGCGGTGGCGCGCGTATCCCTGGCTATGCACGCCGGCGATATCGTCGGTCTGCTCGGACCGAACGGCGCCGGCAAATCGACCCTGCTCGGCATGCTGGCCACGCTCGTCGCCCCCACCACCGGCGCGCTCACCTACGGCGGCAAGCGGATTGGTGAGGTGGGCGAGGGCATTCGTGGCCGCATCGGCGTGCTCGCGCACGAACTGCACCTTTACCCGGAACTCACCGCTCGTCAGAACCTCGAGTTCTTCGCCCGGCTGCACGGGTTGGCGGATGTCGAGGCGCTGGTCGACACCGCACTGGAGCAGGCCAACCTCGCCGACCGCGGCGAAGACCAGGTGTCGTCGTTTTCGCGCGGCATGC
The DNA here is from genome assembly GCA_943328785.2 of Bifidobacterium breve. Classification (GTDB taxonomy): domain Bacteria; phylum Acidobacteriota; class Vicinamibacteria; order Vicinamibacterales; family CAVVIG01; genus CAVVIG01. The sequence continues at coordinate 20,453 of CALQBJ020000016.1, read as the reverse complement.
GCCAGCGGTTGGCGCTCGAGCGCTGCCTGCTGCATCGGCCGCGCCTCGTACTGCTCGACGAGCCGTTCACCGGGCTCGACGACCGCGCCGTGCGCCTCGTCGCCGACCGGCTGAAACGGGTCGCCGCCGAGGGGGCCATCATCGTCCTCGCCACGCACGACCTCGACGTGGCCGACGGCCTCATCACCCGCATGGCCGTCGTGCGCAGCGGCCGGCTGTTGTGCGACGTCGCCGCCAGCGCAGGCATCCGGCAGCAGTACCGCGCCCTCGTGGAGTCCGTATGAGGTTCTTCAGGGTGGCGCTGCTGGTCCTGAAGAAGGACTTCGCCATCGAGCTGAAGAGCTACGAAATCCTCTCGACGACGCTGTTCTTCGCCGTGTCGTGCGTCGCCATCTTCTCGTTCGCGTTTGTGAAGGACGGGCAGGCGCCGGTCGATGCGGCCGCCGGCATCCTCTGGATTGCTATTGCGTTCTCGGGCACCCTGGCGCTCGGGCGCACGTTCGAGCGGGAGCGCTACGGCGAGACCCTGAAAGCCCTGCTGCTGGCCCCGGCCCCACGGCCGGCCATCTATCTGGGTAAGCTCCTTGGTATCGTCACCCTGTTGTTTGCGACCGAAATCATCGTGGTGCCGATGGTGGCGTTCCTGTTCTCGGCGCCGTTCTTCGAGCGGCCGCTGTTGCTGGTGGCGCTGCTCGGCCTGGGGACGGTGGGCTACGCGGCTGTGGGGACACTGTTCGCGGCGATGCTCGTCCGCGCCCGCACCCGCGACGTGATGCTACCGATTCTGCTGTACCCGATTACCATACCGGTGATCATTGCCGGTGTGCGCGGCACCTCGGCGCTGCTGGCGTCGCCGGTGGACGAACCGGTCGCCATGCTGTGGATCGGGCTGCTATCGTTCTTCGACGTGGTGTTCGTGACGTTGTCGCTGTGGACGTTCGAGCCGCTGATGACCGAGTAGGCTGGACTGAGGGTGTCGATGAAAAAACTGTTTGTGCCGGTGGCGGCGATCACGGCGTTGATGTTTGCCTATGCGCCGATCGCCATCGCGAACGCGCCGTACGAATCGACGATGCGGCTCGTGCAGAAGATCTTCTACTTCCACTTCCCGGCCTGGATGGCACTGACCGTGTCGGTCACCATCTGCACCGTGGCGAGCGCGCTCTACCTGTTCAAGGGGTGGGCGAAGGCCGACCGGATCGCTGTGGCCGCCGCGGAGGTCACCGTCATCTTCGGCCTCTTCGGCTTGGTCAGCGGGTCGCTCTGGGGCCGCAAGGCCTGGGGCGTCTGGTGGCAGTGGGACGCGCGCTTGACGATGGCGTTCCTGCTGGAGCTAATCTTCTTCGGCTACATCCTCGTCCGTAACTACGGCGGGCCAGGGGCCGAGAAGCTCGCCGCCGCCATGGGCATCTTCGGCGGTGCCACGGCGCCGTTCGTCTACAAGTCGGTCGACTGGTGGCGCACGGTGCATCCGAAAACCAGCGTCATGACCACCCTCGGCGAGACCTCGCCCGAGATGTGGTTCGTCGTCTGGTTCTGCACGTTCACCATCCTGCTGTTCATGGGGCTGCTGCTCGCCGCCCGCATACGCCTCGAGGAACAACGCGCGGCGCTCGACGAGTTGTATCTCGCAGCCGAGGACTGATCACATGATTCGACGCACCTGGATTGCTCTCGTGACGTTCGTGCTGCTCGGCGCGAACGCCTTTGCCCAGCAGGCGGCTTCGGACGGGTTCGTCCCGATGAGCTCGCTGCCACCCGGTGAGGAACTACCGGCCGCGCGCTTCGTCGTGGCGTCGTACGCGTTCTTCCTCATGCTGATGGTGTTCTACGTCTGGACCATCTGGAAGCGTCTGGCGAAGGTGGAGCAGGATATGAAGGAACTCGGCCGGCGCCAGGGCGGAGCCACCCGGTGACGTCAGGGCACTTCATCTTCATCCCGGCCGTCCTACTGGTCGGGCTGGTCATCGGCTGGATCCTCGGCTCACGTGCCGCGCGTGATGCGTATGCGATGGAGCTGAGGCGTCGCGAGGAACGTGCGGCGAAGAAGGCCAGCCAGGCCTAGGCTGGGCGCTACCGGCCGGCGGCGAGGCGCCGCACCAGCGGCTCCGGCAGGCCGGCCGTGACCATCTTCTGCTGGGTGTGTTCAATCGGGTACTCGAGACGATACATCTCGAGCTGCCTCGTGCCCGCGTCGAAGATGGCGTAAGCGGCCCTCGGGTCGCTGTCGCGCGGCTGACCTACCGACCCCGGGTTCACCAGGTACTTCGCATCCGCATCGAGCGCGATACGGGTGCCGGTCAGCTCCACGAACCCAATCGACCGTCCTGCCAGCCTGAACACCATCGCCACGTGCGTGTGCCCGAAGAGACACAGGCGCTGCCGTGCGCTGTCGATGGCGCGGCGTGCGTCGAGCTCGTCGAAGATGTACTCATCTTCGTCGTAGGGGGAGCCGTGGCAGATCTCGACGCAGTCATCGACGACCGTCGGCCCCTTCGGCAAGTTGATGAGCCAGTCGCGATGCGCCGGCGTCAGCGCGTTCAGTGTCCACTCGGCCGCAGCCCTTGCGCTGACATTGAACCCCTCGGCCTGATCGAGGCCGAACGCGATCTTGTCGTGGTTGCCGCGCACGAGGGCGTACGGCTGCAGCCCGGTCACGCGTTCGATGACGGCGTTCGGGTCCGGGCCATAACCGACGATGTCGCCGAGCACGAGGGTGCGGTCGTAGCCGCGCACTGCGGCGTCGGCGAGGACGACGTCGAGCGCCTCGAGATTGGCGTGGATGTCGGTGATGACGAGATAGCGCATAAGGTGTGTCGGGTCCGGTCGGTCTATCGGTCGATTGGGGCTACGGATTCAGCCAGTGGGCAATCTCCTCGACCACTGCCGGGATGCTGGCGCGTTCGGCATCGACGCGATAGTGCGCATCCTCGTATGCCGCCCGCCGGATGAGGAAGAGCCGTTCGAATTCCGCCCGGTCGGCCGCCAGCGGACGTCGCCCATCGTTGGGCACGCGCTGGATGATGCGGTGCATCGGCACGTCGAGCCACACCGTCGCACCGTCGCCCTTGATGACCGCGCGGTTGTGCGGATCGACGAACGTGCCGCCGCCCGTGGCCACAACGAGATGGCGCGTCGGAATCTGCTCCATCAGGACGGCCCGCTCCGCGGCGCGGAAGTACGGCTCGCCGTACTTGGCGAAGATGGTCGCCACCGGTTGCCGCTCGCGCTGTTCCACGAGGTCGTCGACATCGATCGCGCGCCAGCCAAGTCGGCGCGCCAGCGCACGAGCCACTGACGTCTTGCCGGCGCCCATGAAACCCACGAGGTAGATCTTGTCGGTATTCACGCGATAAGTCGCTGCAGCGTGTCGAAGAAGTCCGGGTACGAAATCACGACGGCATCCGAGCCCTCGATGCGCGACGGCTGCTGCGCGGCGAGCGCGGCAATCGCGAAGGCCATCGCCATCCGGTGGTCGCCGCCGGCATCGGCGACGCCGCCCGTCGGCGCACCGCTGCCGCGGACCGTGTAGCCGTCGCCGTGTTCCTCGGCGTTGATGCCGAGGTTGCGGAAGCCGGTGACGAGGGTCGTGATGCGGTCACTTTCCTTGACGCGGAGTTCGCCCGCACCGTGGATGGTCACCTGCCCGCCGTGCGCCGCCAGGGCGGAGATGGCCGGCAGTTCGTCGATGAGGCCGGGCACTTCGTCAGGCGCGATCTCGAGCGAGCCGAGACGGTCGCCGGTGACGACGATCGTGCCGAGCGGTTCGCCGGCCTCGACCGATTCCGGATGCACGTCGACGCGCGCGCCGAAGCGGCGCAGGATCTCGATGAGGGCGGTGCGGGACGGGTTCAACCCGACCTGCTCGATGGTGATGGTCGACCCGGGCAGCGAGGCGGCGGCCACCATCCAGAAGGCGGCCGAGGAGAAGTCACCGGGCACCGGCATGGTGCGCCCCTGTCCGCGCTGGCCACCGGCGATCGACACGGTGAGGCCATTGACCGTGACGTTGAAGCCGAACGCCGCGAGGGCCCGCTCGGTATGGTCGCGTGTCTGGGCCGGTTCGGTGACGGCCGTCGTGCCGTCGGTGTGGAGGCCGGCGAGAATGACGGCGCTCTTCACTTGGGCGCTCGGTACCGAGGGGGTGTAGTGGATGGGGTGCAGTGCCGTGCCGTGTACGGTGAGAGGGGCGTGGCCGTCGACCGCGTCGATGCGGGCGCCCATCAGTCCGAGCGGTTCCATGACGCGGCGCATCGGTCGGCGCGACAGCGATTCGTCGCCGATCATGGTGGCGGTGAACGGTTGAGCCGCAAGAATCCCCGCCAGCATGCGCATCGTCGTGCCGGAGTTGCCGGCGTCGAGCGGTGCGGAGGGCGAACGGAAGTTGCGGATACCTCGTCCTTCAATAGTGACCGTGTTGCCGCTGCGTGTAATCTCGACGCCGAGTCCGCGCAGGCAGGTGAGGGTCGACTGGCAGTCGGCGCCGGGCGCGTAGTTGCCGAGTTCGGAGCGTCCTTCGGACAGCGCGGCCAGCAGCGCGTAGCGATGAGAAATCGACTTGTCGCCGGGAACAGTGAGCCGTCCCTGCACGCGTGTCGCAGGGGTAATCGTCGCAGTCGTAGCCACAGACATTCGTGCGATCTTACGACAGTCGGCTTGACATCCTGCAATAGATGGGGTGGTATTCAATCTCGCGTCCATGGCGCACACACATCCGCTCAGCATCCGCCTCGAGTTCACCAGTTCCTACGACATGCTCGACATGCTGCAGGTCCTCACGGACCACGTCTGCAAGCAGGTCGGGCTCGACGAGGACGCGTTGCATTGGGTCAGCGTCGCCGTCCGCGAGTCGGTCGCCAATGCGGTGAAGCACGGCAACCAGGGCGACGCCAGGAAGAAGGTGTTCGTCACCTACGAGGGCACGTTCGAGGGGCGTCCTGAACTGGCCGTGACGGTGCGCGATCAGGGTGAGGGCTTCGATCCCGAGGACGTGGCCGACCCGCTGGCTCCAGAGAACCTGCTCAAGGGCAGCGGTCGGGGCCTCTTCCTCATCCGCAGCTTCATGGACGAGATGACGCTGCGTCGCGCGCCGGAGGGCGGCATGGAGATGCGCATGGTCAAGCGCGCCCAGCCCGTCCCTCCGTCCGACAAGCCAGCCTGACGCGTGACCGCGTCCTGACGGCTTCGCATCCACACCTTCGGTCCCGTAGATCCCTGTCTATGTCTGATACGTCGTCGCTCTACCTCACTACCGCAGTCGAGGCCGTCGTTCGCGCCGGAGATGTCATGCTCGAAAAGTTCGGCACCGACGTCCGCGTCGACATGAAGGGCGCCATCGACCTCGTGACGGAGGTGGACGTGGCGATCGAACGCGAGTTCCGCGCGATGATCGCCGAGCGCTTTCCGGAGCACCTGGTGTTCGGCGAAGAGATGGGCGGCAGCGCCACGGCGCCGGAAGGTCTGTGCTGGGTATTCGACCCGATTGACGGCACCACGAACTTCGCGCACGGTCTGCCGATTTTCTGCTCGTCGCTCGCACTCGAGGTGAATGGCGAGGCGCAGGTCGCGGCGGTCTACGACCCGACCCGGAAGGAACTGTTCACGGCCGAGCGGGGCGGTGGCGCGTTCCTGAACGGCAAGCCGATGCGCGTGTCGTCGCAGGACACGCTGCTTGAGTCGGTGCTGGTGACCGGCTTCCCATACGATGTGCATTCGCGCGTGGCCGAAATCGTCGGACTCTTCGGCCAGTTCGTGGGGCGCGCGCGGGCCGTGCGACGCCTCGGCTCGGCGGCCATCGACCTCTGCTATGTGGCGGCGGGCCGGCTGGACGGCTTCTGGGAACGCGACCTGAACGCCTGGGATATTTCAGGTGGGGCGCTGCTCGTCCACGAAGCCGGCGGCACGTTGAGCAACTTCCGCGGCGAAGCGTTCTCGTCGCGCGGCCGCGACGTCGTCGCGAGCAACGGCCGGATTCACCCGGCCATGCTGGAGGTCATTGCGGGCCACGCCCGCACGCTCGCCGGCTGAGGTGCTGTCGGGAAGATGGGACGCCCCTGACTCCGGCGGGAGACACTCGCGTCTGTCACGAGCGAATTCCTTCCACAATTCGCGCCTGACGCTGGCATCGCTCCTGCTTTGTCACGTGAACAGTGCGCCTGTCACCGGCCACGTTCCGGCGCGGTGGCCACAGGCCCGCGCCCTACGAGGAGAGCCATGCGTCGTCTCATTGTTGCCACTGCGCTGTGTGTGCTGACCGGACTGCTCGCTCCCGCGACGAGCTTTGCCCAGCAGTCCTTGAATGTCTATGTCGGTGGTTTTGTTCCGAAGGGGGAGGACGCCCGCGATCGGCAGGACGTCTTGTGGAACAACCTCGACTTCCTCGCGTTCGACATCAAGGACTTCAACGGCGGTACCGCCGGCGCCGAATACCTGGTGGGGCTGAACGAATTCGTCGATGCCGGCCTCGGCGTCGGCCTCTACACGCGCACGGTGCCGAGCGTCTACGCCAATCTGGTGAACCGAAACGGCGCGGAGATCGAGCAGGAGCTGAAGCTGCGCACGGTGCCGTTCACCGCCACGGTCCGATTCCTGCCGCTCGGCCGGTCCGGAGGCCTGCAGCCCTACATTGGTGCGGGCGTGGCGGTCATCAACTATCGCTACAGCGAAGCCGGGGAGTTCGTCGACTTCACGGACAAGAGCGTCTTCCGTGACACCTTCGCCGGCAGCGGCACGGCCACGGGGCCGACGGTGCTTGGCGGTGTGCGCGTGCCGCTCGGCGGGTGGGACTTGGGTGCTGAGGTCCGTTGGCAGAAGGGCAAGGGCGACCTGGCGGCCGACCTGGGCTTCGCGGGCGACGTCATCGACCTCGGCGGCTGGAATTACCTCGCGACGGTCAACATTCACTTCTGAGCGTGAACGTTCCCAGGTGGGAGACGCGGGCCTGATCCCACAGGCCTGCATCTCTCGCCGTCTTTCAGTCGGCGCGTCGATAGAGCGCCAGCCCCGCCCCTTCACACACCCGGGCATAGCCATCGAGGAACGACGGCCGCGTCCGCACGATCTGCGCGAGCATGTCGCCGCCCTCGGCTTTCTCCTCGATCAGAATCCAACCCGCAAACGGCCGCGGCGTATCGAGCGCGTTCAACCAGATGTCGCCATTTCCCTCGTGCAGGAAGTCGCGGATGGAGAACCCGGCACTGGCGAGGTCCTGCATGTAGTGGCCGAGCGATCCCATGCTGGCCATGACAGTCTCGCCGCGGTAGCCGGCCTGCAGGCACGCGGTCACGGCCAGGCGCTTCGCGGCATTCGGCTGGTCCCACTGCGCCTCGAGCACCATCGGCGCCGTGTCGTTCATCGGGCGCAGTTCGGCGGCCGCCAGCGCCACGAGGACGACGGCGAGCGGCACGCGTACCTTGCGCCAACTGCCGGCTGCCACACCCGCGCAGATCGCCTGTGCCGCGATCAGCGGCACCATGTAGCGGATGCGGTACGGATGGCCGTCGACAAACGCACTCCACGGCACCGCCGCGGTGCCGAACAGCGCGAGCGGCAGGATGTTGGCCGCGCGGTCGCCGAACCAGAGCCCGGTTGTCGCCAGCACGAGGATGCCGGCGAGCGCGGCGAGCAGCACGCCCGACCCGCTCAACGCATGGAGCCCCCAGACGATCTGGTTGACGGCGTCGAATGGATGCCCCTGCGCCGGGTTCTCGGGAACGAAGAAGCCGCTGGCGAACCAGGCGCCCACGACAATCTTGCTGAAGATGGTGAAGGCGACGATGGCCACGACGGGGTAGACGGCAACCGCGGCGATGGCGCGCGAGGCACGAGGCAGAGGCACGCCGCGCCTCCACAACACCCACACGGCGGCGACGAGCGCGCCGATGGTGACCGGCCAGGCCTCGTAGCGGGTGAGGCAGGCCAGCGCGAACGCGCTGCCGACCACTGGTATGGTTGGCGGCTCGCCGTCGCGCGAGAACGGCCGGATCACGCGTTCGCAGTAGGCGAGCAGCAGCGCGATCGACGCGACGTTCAACGCGATGAGCAGCGGCTCGGTCATCGGCGTCGCCTGGAGGTAGAGCACGTTGGGGTTCAGTGCGAAGACCAGCGTACCGGCGGCAGCGGCGAGCCACGACCCGGTCAGCGCCGCGATGATCCAGCCGATGGCGCCGCAGGCCACGGCAAACGACAGCACTGACAGCGCCACACCGGACGCACCGGTCCGATAGAGCGCGTCGATCTGGACCGGGAGCGCGTTCAGCAGGTGGGGCAGCGGCAACCAGACCGCACCAATCTGCTGCCAGCCGGGGGTGATGCTGTCGAAGATGCGCCGCGCCACGATCAGGTGGCCGCGTGCGTCGTAGTGGCTGAGGGTGAGCCCGAGTTGCGCGTAGCGGAGCGCGACCAGCATGCCGAGCAGCGCCGCCGCGCAGGTCATCGATACCAGCGGACCGCGCCGCCACCACGGATCTTGCACGACGGGATTGTACCCTCGGGGTACAATCACGCGTTCACGTATGCGAAAGTTCGTCGACTGGATCCAGGTCATTGCGCTGGGACTGGGCGCTCCAGGTCTGTTCCTCGCCGCTCTCCTGGATTCGTCTTTCATCTCGCTGCCGGAAGTCGTCGACATCCTGCTGGTCTGGATGACGACGCAGCACAAGTCGCGGATGCTGCTGTATGCGGCCAGTGCGACGATCGGCTCGGTCATCGGCTGCCTGATGCTGTATTGGGTCGGCCGGAAGGGCGACCAGTTCATGCAGCGCCGCTTCAGTGCCGAGAAGGTGGAGCGGACGCTCGGCGTCTTCCGGCGCTACGGCCTGATGGCGGTACTCATTCCGTCGCTGCTGCCGCCGCCGATGCCGTTCAAGATCTTCGTGCTGCTGGCCGGGGCGGCCGGGATCAGCCCGGTGCGATTCGCGGTGGCCATCGGCATCGGCCGGGGCATCCGCTATTTTGGCGAGGGAGCGCTCGCCGTCTGGTATGGCGATGCCGCGCTGCAGTTCCTCGAGAACAACGGCGGCACGGTGTCGCTGAGCCTGGCACTGCTGATGGCGGTTGGACTGGGCGGCTACATGCTGTATCAGAAGACGCGGCGCACCGCCTGACGGTAAACTACAGTCTCCGCGATGCTTGAGCTCAGCGTCATCATTCCGATCAAGAACGAGTCGCCGAATCTCGAGGCGCTGCACCTCGAGGTGACGGCGGCGCTCGACCCGTGGGGCCGGTCCTACGAGGTAATCGTCGTCGACGATGGGAGCACGGACGACAGCTTCACCGTCCTGTCGCGCATTCAGGCGGCCGACCCGCGCTGGCGCGTCATCCGCTTCCGCCGCAACTTCGGCCAGACCGCGGCGTTCTCCGCCGGCTTCGCCCATGCACGCGGCCGCTTCATCGCGACGTCCGACGGCGACCTGCAGAACGATCCGAAAGACATCCCCGCGATGGTCGCCCGCCTCGAGAAGGACGACCTCGACATCGTCTGCGGCTGGCGCAAGGACCGGAAGGATGCGTTCCTCTCGCGGTTGCTGCCGTCGATGCTGGCGAATCGGCTGATCTCGTGGGCGACCGGTGTGCGACTGCACGACTACGGCTGTTCGCTGAAGGTCTTCCGCGCCGAGGTGGTGAAGCCGCTGAAGTTGTACGGCGAGATGCACCGGTTCATTCCAGCCATTGCCAGCGAGCAGGGTGTGCAGATCGCCGAGGTCGTGGTGAACCACCGCGCGCGCCTGCACGGCACCTCGAAATACGGCATCTCGCGCACCATCCGCGTCGTTCTCGACCTGCTGACCGTGAAGTTCCTCCTTAGTTACTCGACGCGTCCCGTGCAGATCTTCGGCCTGATTGGGCTGTCGATGCTGGCGCCTGGCGGGCTGATCCTCACCTACCTCGCCATGGTGAAGGTGTTCGACGGGCAGTCTATCGGCAACCGGCCGCTGCTCATGCTCGGCATCCTGCTGGTGTTCACCGGCGTCCAGTTGGTCACGCTCGGACTGCTGGCGGAACTGCAGGCGCGCACCTATCACGAGTCGCAGAACAAACCGACCTACGTGATTCGCGAGATCCGCGAAGCCAGCGCACGGCCCGAGCCGGCCGGGGCCCTGCCCACCACGTGACGTGATGGTCGTCAGCGCGAACGACACGCGGCCCCGCGTCGCGCGCCCGCCGCGGGCGATGGCGTGGGTGGTGCTGCTGGCAGCGGCCACGGCGGTCCTGGCCGTTGGTCTCGCCGCAACCATCCTCTTGGTCGGCAATCTCACGACCTATCCCAGACCTGACGCGCGGTTCTGGCTGCCGTTCCTCGGCGCCTGTGTGCTGACGGCCGTGAGCCTTGGCCTGCGCAGCCTGCGCTGGATCTTCCTGCTGCGCCGGGCCGACACCCGCATTCCGATTCGCGATGCCTACGTCGGCTACTTCGCCGGACTCGGGCTGCTGTTCGCACCGCTGCTGGCGGGGGAGATTGCCGTGCGTGCCTGGGTGAACCGGGCGCGCGGCCAGGTGCCGGTGCACACAACCATCGTCGTGAACGTGTGGGAGCGGTTGCTCGACCTGTCGGCGCTTGCGCTGCTGGCGGCGGCGGCGAGCCTGCTGAACGGTGGCCTCAACCGCTGGAGTGTGGCCGTGGTGGCGTGCGCGCTGTTGTCGCTCGTGACGCCGTTGCGCCGAGTGGCACTCACGGTGGTGGTGGCCCTCACCGCGCCCGTCGCCCGCATGTTCGATACGTCGCCAGCCGCGCCGTTCCGGCGCCTCGCGGATCTTCGCACGTGGGCCACGTCGCTCGCGACCAGCGTGGTGGCCTGGTTGCTGCCGGCGCTCGGGTTGTGGCTGCTCGCGCGCACGCCCGGTCATGCGTTGAGCCTGACCGACGCCGTGCAGACCTACGGCATGTCGGGCATCGCCAGCGTGGCGACGCTCACGCCTGGCGGCGTGCTGGTGGCCGGACGCGAGATGCTCGCGGTGCTCTTCGCGCACGGGTTCGCGGCCGAGGACGCGGTGCTCACGGTGTTCGGCGTGCGCCTCGCCACGGTCGGCGTCTCGGTCGCCCTGGGTTGGGTCTTCGTGCTGATGCACCTGCGGTCGGGTCGCTTCGCCAGCGACACCCACTTCGACGACATCGCCGATGCCTACGACGTCCAGATCCCAGAGTCGCGGCGCCATGCGCTTCTGCTGCGCAAGACGGCGCTGATGAAGGACGTGATCGAGGCGCGCGGCGTCGGCCGTCGTGGACTCGACGTTGGCTGCGGACAGGGCGCGTATGTCGCCCGCATGCGGACCCTCGGATTCGAGGTCGAGGGAATCGACATGTCGGCGGGGCAGGTCCGACTGGCCGCGCGCAACGTCGGCGTCGAGGGGATTGTGCGAGTCGGGTCGGTGCTCGACATTCCGGCCGCGGACGATAGCTTCGACTTTCTCTACATCATCAACGTGCTGCACCATCTGAACTCGGTCGAGGAGCAGCGCCGCGCCTTCCGCGAGCTGTTCCGCGTGTTGAAGCCGGGCGGCCTGCTGTTCGTCCATGAAATCAACACGCGCAACGTCCTCTTCCGTTTCTACATGGGCTACGTCTTCCCGTCGCTGAACTGCATCGACGAAGGCGTGGAGCGCTGGTTGCTGGCGCACACGCTCGACGACTACACCGACGCACCCACCGTCGAGGTGCGCTACTTCACGTTCCTGCCGGACTTCGTGCCGGCGCCGGTCGTCCGGGTGTTCGCGCCGCTCGAGCGCGCACTCGAACGGTCGGCGGCCGGCGTCTACTCGGCCCACTACATGGCGGTGCTGCGGAAGTGACGACCGCGAGCACTCCGGCGCGTGCGAGCGTGCGCGAGCAGGCGCGGTTGCTGGCGGCGCTCGAAGCGATCGCCGTCACGCTCTGGCTGCTTCCGGCCTCGGTGCACATCGTCAGTTGGCCGGCGAGCGGGCCGGTGCGGCTGGCGCTGCTGTCGCCCTCCTGGCAACTGCTGGTGTGGATGGTTGCCGGCGTGGCGGCCTACGGCGCGATTCACCTCGCCGGGCGGGTTGCGGCTGCCTCGCGGGCGCTTGGTGCCTTCGTTGTCCTCTGGGCCGGAGTCGTTCCGTATCTACCAATCGTGGGTGACCGCCTGCCGTTGTTGCTCGTGCTCGCAGGGCCCGCGCAGTGGCTGCTCGTAGCGGTGGCGATTGTGCGCGCGTGTCTGCGGCTCGACGCCGTGGCGTCGGTCGTCGCCGGCATGGCCACGCTCGGACGCCGCACGGTGTTTGCGATCAGCCTGGCGGCCTACGTGGGATTCGGCCTGTGGGCCGTGAGCACCAACGGCATCGGCGGCGACGAGCCGCACTATCTCGTCATCACCGAAAGTCTGTTGCGCGACGGCGACCTGCAGATCGAGAACAACCACCAGCGCCGTGACTACCGGGCGTTCTTCGGTGGCAACCTTCGACCCGACTACATGCAACGCGGGCAGAACGGGCAGATTTACTCGATCCACGCGCCCGGCCTGCCGGTCCTGCTGCTGCCCGTCTACGCCGTCGCCGGCTATCTGGGTGCCGTCGCCTTCATCGGCCTGATGGCGGCGCTCACCGCGCTGGCCGTGTTCGACCTGGCGGAGTTGCTGGCGGGGCGGACCGTGGCTGCACTGACCTGGCTCGGCGTCTGCTTCACGGTGCCCTTCATTCCGCATAGCTGGGCGATCTTCCCAGAGATGCCAGGGGCGCTGCTGGTGGCGTGGGGCGCGCTGTGGCTGCTGCAACCGGTCGAGCGGCGCACGGCGGCGCGCTGGGTGCTCTGCGGGCTGGCACTCGCGTGGCTGCCCTGGCTGCATACGAAGTTCATCGTGTTCCTGGCGTTCTTCTCGCTCGGGCTCGGCCTGCGCCTGTTGAAGCAACCGGCGAAGCTGTTCGCGCTCGGCACGCCGATCGCGCTCTCGTGCGCGGCCTGGCTCTCTTCGTTCTACGTGCTCTACGGCAAGTTCGATCCCGAGGCGCCGTACGGGGCGTACTCGAGCATCTACGTCCTCACCGAGAACATCCCGCACGGACTGCTCGGGCTGTTCTTCGACCAGAAGTTCGGCCTGCTGTTCTACAGCCCGCTGTATCTCATGGCGATCGCCGGCGTCTGGCTCGGGCTGCGTGAGGCGCGCCTGCGCTTTGCGTCCGTCATCCTACTGCTCACGATCGCGGCATTCGTGGGAAGCACGGCACGGCTCTACATGTTCTGGGGCGGCTCGAGTGCGCCGGCGCGCTTCTTCGTGCCGGTGCTGCCGTGCCTGGCGCCGTTCGTCGCGCTTGGCATCGCACGGGCACAGGCCGCGTGGTCACGCGCGCTGGTCGGGCTGTGGCTGGCCATTGGTCTTGGCGTGGTGGCTGTGGCGCTGGTGGAGCCGGCGCGGCTCACGCTGTTCAGCGACCCGCACGGCCAGTCGAAGATCCTCGAACTGCTGCAGGCCGGGTCGCCGCTCGCGCTGGTCGTACCAACCTTCACCGACCCCGACTGGGCCACGTACATCGCGCCGCTCGCCGCGTGGCTGGCGGCTGCGCTGGTGTCGTGCGCGGTGATCGTGGGGTGGTCGCGCAGGCGGCGCGCGTCTGCGTGGACGCTCGCGGGTGTGGCGTCGGCAACGTTCCTGCTGCTCGGTGCGGTAATTTCCGCGCGACCCGCGGCCGCCGTGCGCGAGGCGACGGCCCGGCGTGGCGCGCTCGATGTACTCTGGCGCATCGACGCTAACCGGCACCGCACGCTCGATTACTCGACCCTGTCGCGGACGACGCCTGACCGTCTGCGGCAACTCACGACGATTCATGTTCGGCCCGACGTGCCGGCTGACGCCCGATCGCCGTTCGAACTCGGCCCGCTGAACCTGCCGCCGGGACGGTTCGACGCCTCCGTCTGGTTCGGCTCGTCGCGGCCGCGCGAAGGGGAAGTGAGCCTCGTGGGACCGCGCGCCACGTTCGGTCGCGTGGCCGGCTCGCTCGGAAACCCCGCTCGCTTCGAGGTGTCGCTGCCGGCAGCGGCACGGCGTCTGGTTGTGCGGGTCCCCGACCTTCAGGTGGCGCGCGCCATCACCGACGTGCAGTTAGTGCCGGTCGAGGTCGTGCCGCCATCGCAGCGCGATCCGCGGCCCGCGCGGATGATCGAATCGCTAACGGAGTCGCCAGGGCGCTACCTCGTCTACACTGATGGCGAGGCGTATCCCGAGATGGGCACGTTCTGGACGCGCGGCACCGCCGCGACCACCGTGCTCGTGGCGCCGGCCGGAGCAACGCGGATGACGCTGACGCTGTCGACCGGGCCAATGGCCGGCACGGTGTCAGTGACCAGCGGGGGACGCACGCAGCAGGTGGCGATGCCCGGAAACCAGGAACAGTTTCTCGCGGTCGACGTGCCGGCAGGCGCGCGCCTCGTGCCGCTCACCATCCAGTCGAGCGTGATGTTCCGACCGGCCGAAGTGAACCCGTCGGTCAACGACATGCGTGGCCTCGGGTGCCAGGTGCGGATTGCCCTCGAGTAACCTGGTCTGCGGCTCGCTCGTGTTCCTCGTCGCGCTGGCCTCCGGCGGTTGCGGCAAGAACCCGGTCACTCCCACCCCGGTGAACGTGCTGAGCATCAGCTGTCCGGTTGCCCAGAACGCGCAGTCTCTCGACGCCGCTCCCGTCATCGTCACCTATCCGGGTCCGACCGTCAGCGGCGGATCAGGCGTGGTCTCCACCACGTGCACGCCGACGACGGGAAGCCGTTTTCCGGCCGGCACCTCGAACGTCACCTGCACCGCGCAGGACGACAAGAAGCAGACGGCTTCGTGCGGGTTCCAGGTCACCGTCACCCGCGTGCCGCGCCTCAGCGCCACCCGGTTCGTGGCGTTCGGCGACAGCATGACCGAGGGGTTCGTGCAGGTGTGCCGCACCACGACGCTGACCGGACTCGACGCGGTCCTCGAGGACATGGCGTTTCTGAGCCGCGTCAGCGAACTGCGTCCGCCCGGCTTTTCTGCCGTCTCCTATCCGGTGAAACTACAGGCGGCGCTCGCGGCTCGCTATGCCGCCCAGTCGATCACGGTCATCAACGAGGGCAACGGCGGCGAGACCGCGGCGGCGGGTGCGCTCGACCTGCCGCGCGTCCTGAACAACGACACGCCGCAGGCGCTGCTGCTGCTCGAGGGGATCAACGATATCCACGCCGGCACGCCGACGCAGGCCTCGGCCATTCCTACCGTCCTGTCCAGTCTGCGGACGATGGTGCAGGAAGGGAAGCGGCGCGGCATGACTGTATTCCTCGGCACGCTGCTGCCGCAGCGGAAGGGCGCGTGCCGCGGCTACGACTGGGACGACAACATCGAGGACGTGCTCGCGGCCAACACGCAGATCCGGAGCCTGGCCTCGTCGGAGGGCGTGCCGCTGGTCGACATGTACCAGGCATTCTCGGGCCAGGTCGACACCCTGCTCGGCGCCGACGGCTTGCACCCATCCGAAGCCGGCTACCAGAAGATGGCCGATCTGTTCTACGCCGCCATCACGCAACGACTCGAGCAGTGAAGTTCGCGCTTTTGTCATGTAGAACGTCGCGCGCGTGGTGTAACATTTTCGCGCGTAAGTATCTTGTAAGCCCTTGTTTTCCGGAGAACGCAATACGATGATGCGGAAATTCGCTTCCCTCACGGCGGTAGCTGTCGCCATCTTCGCCACGGCATGCACCAAGAACGCGCAGCCTTCGGCGTCGCCGAATTCGTCGAGCCCGACTGCGGCGTCCGCCGCGGCCGACGGTTCCACGCTCAAGGCCACTGCGCCGACACCGCAATCACCGGCCAACGGTCAGCAGCCGAGTTCGCTGGACGTCGTCCTGACCTTGGCGAACGCCACCACGAAGTACGCCGACGGCATCGCCCCGACTTATCGCATCCAGGTGCTCAACGCCGCAGGTACGCTCGCCTATGAAGTGGCGAACATCGCGTCGGGTGGAGCGGGTGTGACGGCACACACGATCACGGCCTCCCTCGATGGCGACCAGTCGTACTCGTGGCGGGCGCGCGTCGAGTACGATGGCGCGATCGGTCCATGGTCGGCTGCCGCGAACTTCGTGGCGCCGGCGTCCACGGGCTACATTCGCGGCAACGAACTCTACGACCCGCTCGTTAACGGCAAGACCGTCGGCTCGATGGTCGGCCCGCTCTCCTTCATCCCTGGCGTCGGCCTGAAGCTCGAGTCGCAGGCCAGCTACGTGGCGTATCAGCTGCCGCAGACGCTTACCGAGGGCGAGTTCTCACTGCTCGTCACCGGCATGCCGGCGAACACCGACGGCGACAAGACGAAGCTCTTCGCTATGGGCGAGGGGTTCGGCGACATCGTCACCAACAACCGCCGCATGACGGTGGAAAAGCGTGGTGACCCGGCCGGCATCATCGCGTGGCGCTTCATCACCGGCGACGATCAGGTTGACACTGAAGGCCCGGAGAGAGTGTTCTTCAACTTCCTGGAGAATCAGACCTACTTCTGGCAGGCGACTTGGCGCAGCAACCGCTTCAACCTGCTGATCAAGGAAGGCGGCGTCGACGGCCGCACCATCTACAACGTCGGCAAGAACTTCAGGGGCCGCGCCTACAACCCGAACCCGCACGTCATCTACCTCGGTGCCCCGGCTGGTCGCAGTGGTGAGGCCGGCGCCTCGGTCGACCACGCCATCATCCGCCAGGTGTGGGTGTCGGGACGTGCGCGTCCCAACTTCGCCAGCAATTAACACCCGCTCGGGAATCCTCAGACAGACAAACGGGGCAGGCGGCCGCAAGGCGCCTGCCCCGTTTTCTATTTCACGCGGACTGCTCTCACTTCTGCGGGATCTTTGGACCCGAATACAGCTCCACCCGCTCGAGCGCCATGCGGACACCGCCGTTCACGAAGAAGCGGTACTCGAGGCTGTCCACGCCTTCTTTGGGGACGATGAAGTCGAGGGCGGCGAGGACATGATCCGGCCGGCCGGCGTCCGCCACCACCTCCGCTCTGGCCACGCGCCTCTCGGTTCCGAACCACACCTCGACGTAACCCAGCGACAGGCCCGGCAGGCTGTCCGTCGAGCCAACCCACCGCGCGCGGTACCTGCCGGGTTGCGCCGGAATACCAGGGCCGAACTGCAGATAGCCGGCGCGGCCGGTGGCGCGCAGCGAGCCGGTGGCAATGTCGCGGTCGCCGACGTCGGTCGAGAAGCGCTCGTTGTCCGCCCGGATCGATAGGTCGACGGCGCGCCGCTTCAGTACCTGCTCGTGGAAGTTGCGATAGCGCCCCAGGTTCAACGCGACGATGTCGCGGAAGCGCGAGGCGCTGACCAGCGGGCCACGCGTGACGTTGCGGACGGCGTCGTAGTACTCGTGCAACTGCGGGTCGGTCAGCAGGTTGCGGTTCTCGGTCACCGACTCGAGATAGCCCTCCGGAAGATCGCGGAAGTAGTGGCCGGCATAGAACTCGAACGGCAGCCGTGGCGACGCCGGGATGTGGGCGAGCAGCGGATCCGACAAGGCATTGCGGTCGACCAGGAACTTCTCCGGCCCGGCATAGAGGCCGTAGAAGCCAATACTGCCCTGGACCGATACCTTCTCTGTGCCGTTCCTGAAGCTCGTGCCCTCACGCACCCACGTGAAGTCGGGCAGGGCGCGGAACGGGCTGAAGAACAGGACGTTCGTCCCCTGGAAGTAGGAGCCACGCTCGTCCTTGATGCCGTTCTGGATGCGCCAGGGCCAGGCCGACTCGTATCTCGACGTCGTCTTGATCGGCACGATCGGCATGAACAGGTTGTAGGCGACGAGCGCCGCCAGCGCCGCCGGCGCCGAGAGCGCCGCCGCAGAGGGGGCGACGGCCATCACCGCGATGAGGAACGGCGTCGTGAAGAAGCGACCGCTCATGAAGTCGCCGCCGACCGACACGGTGTAGGCCACGTACAGGGCCGCCGAGAGTGTCGCGCGCTTGCCGGCCGCGTCGCCGCGCCAGACGGTGAGCAGAGCCAGGCCCACCGTGCCCAGCGTGATCGGATCGTGGCTGATGCTATTGAGGACATAGGCGATCCCCTGCTGGTAGAGCATGAGCTTCGGGATGCCGTTCGCCACCTTGGCGTAGTAGGTATTGGGCAGCGGGAAGCCGTAGTAGAAGGTCGCGAAGGCCAGCCAGAGGACGGCGGGCGCAACCCCGGTCATTACCGGCACGATGGCTCGCTGTGGTCGCCGGCGGACCACCTGCCACAGCATCTCGCCGAGCGGGACGGCGAAGAGCAGCACCGCGTCCGGTCGCGTGAGGAACACCAGCGAGGCCATGAATGTGTAGGCTCGCAGTTCCCGGGCATCCGCGACGGCGCCCCGCGGTCGATCGAGGTAGCGCGTGTAGAACAGCGCCACCAGAAAGTAGCTCAGCGGGTTCTCGAGACCGGACGATGTGTAATCGACGAACGCTTTCGACGTGAGCAGCCAGACGACGAGGACGGCGGCTTTCGGCCCGGTTCGCGCCCAGCGCATCAGCACGACCAGCGTGGCGATGTCGAAGGCCCAGGAGAGCGCCGTCCCGGTAAAGAAGAATTCGCGGGTGATGAAGTGCGCGGCCGAGGTCGCCAGCATCCACAGCGGGTGTGTGTAGGCCTGGACCCGTTCGTCGGGATTGAAGGTCAGGCCGTAGCCGTGCACCCAGTTCCAGACCACCCGGTATGTGATGTACGCGTCATCGCCCATCCAGGCGTTCGCCAGAAGGATGTAGCTGAACAGGACCAGCAGGCTGGCTTTGACGAGGCGGGCGACGGCGGAATCGGAGAGGCGATCGGATACGGTAGAGTCGACGGTCGGAAGCACGGCTTTACGATGACGGCTAAACGGCGTAAAATCAAGCGGTTCATGGCTCAAAACTACGCTCTGAAGTATCTGACGCAGGCCGCACTCTCGGCTCCCAAGGACCTGCTGAACAGCTACATCGCGCGCTTCACGCCCATCCATCCGACGGTGCTGATCTACCACTGCACCTTCGTCTGCGACGCCCGCTGCGAAATGTGCAGCAATTGGCAGCGCGGCGACCGCAAGACCGACATGAGCCTCGACCAGATTCGGACGGCGTTCCAGTCGCCCCTCTGGAAGAACGTCGAGATGGCCATGCTCTCGGGCGGTGAGCCCACCACGCGGAACGACATGGTCGAGGTGTCGCAGGTCATCATCGACAGCCTGCCGAAAATCCGCAAGTACGGCATCAACACCACCGGGCTGACGCCGCACCGCGCCATCCCGATGATCACGAAAGTGGCCGAGTACTGCGCCGAGAAGGGCGTCATCTTCAGTGTGCGCGTCTCCATCGATGGCGTCGGCGAGATGCACAACGAAGTGCGTCAGGTGAAGGGCGGGTTCGAGAAGGCCAACAAGACGATCGACGCCATGCGCGAACTCCAGAAGCGCGTGCCGTTCAACTTCGGCGTGTCGGCCACCATCTTCAACCGGAACATCGACGACTGCGAGAACATCCTCGCCTGGGCCAGGAAGGAAAAGCTCGACATCGTCTTCAACATGGTCCGGTTCTCCGACCCGATGCTCGGCAACGGCGACCTGGCGAACACGGTCAAGCCGATTGGCCGCGATGAGCAGCGCCTGCGCGAGTTCTTCCTCGAGCGTGTGCGGATGGACCCGGTGCTCGACGGCCAGAACTACATCCACATGCACTACGCCGACATGATCGGCAATGGCTATCACCGCGAGGCGCCGTGCCCGTTCCAGTCGCAGGGGATCATGCTGAACCCCGATGGCGGCCTGTTCTTCTGCGAGAACAGCGAGGTCATGGGTAACGTGGTGACCGACGACCCGGAGGAAGTCTACTTCCGGGCCACCAGCCAGAAGCATCGCGAATGGGTGAAAGAAACCCAGTGCCCCACGTGCCTCAGCCCCTGCCAGATGAACGTGGCTGCGGTGAAGCAGGTGGTGCCCTACGTGAAGTTCCTCTACCGGGCGGGCCGCGAGAAGCGCAAGCGTGTGGCGCCGCGGCCGGCGGAACCGGCAGCGGTGGGCTCCAAATAGTCGTCTGACTGCGAGCCTTCGACGGGGGACACGAACTCGGCTCGTGTCCCCGTCTTCAATCCGGTCGGTTAGCCGAGAACAACTCCCGAAGCACCTGCTCTCGCAGGCGCGGTGTCTGACCGAGTACGCGTAGGTCCGAGATCTCTAGCGTAGGCGCCCCTCCCGTCGGTCCCATGCTGCCGCTCGTCGACACCACGACGATCGCGCCATCGATTGGCACCTCGAAGGTGCGGTGATAGTGGACTGGCGAGGCAGACGCCAACGGCACCTCCTCCCTGAACAGTGTTGCACCCGTGGCGCCGCGTATGGTGAGCGTCACACCGGTGTCGACTGTGGCGGCAAGCCTGTCAATCCAGATGCCGTGTACCTTGCCCGCGGGCAGATGGAACTCGTAGGTCAGTGGACTGTCGAGAGCCTCCCGGTGTGTGTCGCCGGTCAGGAACGGAAGTTCCTGCTGGAGTC